>DATHBF010000364.1:0-5505 GCA_035296285.1 Pyrinomonadaceae bacterium
AGCTCCTCGAACGGCACGCCGCGCGCCTGGAGCCGGCGGGCGAGGTCCACCGTCTGGCTGAAGCGCACGTTGCGGTCGTCGTCGCCGTGGATGAGGAGCACGGGCGACCGCCAGCCCGCTATCGCAGAGACGGGCGAAGACTTCCAGGCCACCTCGGCCGCCTTCTCGCGGTCGTCCTTCTCGTAGCGCCACTCGGCGCCGCCGAACCTGCGGCCGCCGTCGGCCGTGAAGTCGTGGACGCCGTGAATGTCCACGCCGGCCGCGAACAGGTCCGAGTCGCGCGCCAGCGCCAGCGCCGTCAAGTACCCGCCGTAAGAGCCGCCGTAGATTCCTATCCGCTTCGCGTCAACCTGCGGGAGCCCGCGCAGGTACTCGCCCGCGGCCTTGATGTCCTGATACTCGGCCGCGCCCTGCGCCCCCGCCTTCGGCGGGCGGTGGAACTCGTAGCCGTAGCCGATGCCGAGCCGGTAGTTGACGGCGAGCACGACGTAGCCGCGATTGGCGAGGTACTGATTCAGCGCGTAGGCGTTCGAGTAATAGTCCGAGTAGTGCCAGCCCAAAAGCATCTGCCGCGGCGGGCCGCCGTGGACGTAGACGACGGCCGGCTTCTTCGACGGCCCGCCCTCGCGCTCGAAGAGCTGCGCGTGGATGTCTAAACCGTCGGGCGACTTGAAAACGACCTTGCGGGGCACGACGAGTTGGCGCGCGGGGTAGTCGGCCGGGATGCGTTCTTCGCCTATCAAGCGAGGCTTGCCGCCCGCGAACGGAATGACCGCCGGGAGCGGCGGGCGCTGCGCCGTCGCGGAGATGAGCGCGACGCTGCGGCCGTCGCCCGTCACGAACGGCGTCCATTCGAGGCCGTCTCCCGGCGTCAAAACTTCGGGCTCCTGTCTGTCAACGGGAACCTTGACGACGTGGCGGCGGTCGATGTCGTCCGGCCCCTTGCCGGCGTTGGCGGCGAAGACGAGGAAGCGGCCGTCCGGGCTCAGAGAGACGTACTCGGCCATGTAGTCGCCGGGCGTCAGCAGCAGGGGCTCGCCGCCCGAATCCTTTATCGAGTAGAGGTGAGGCCAGCCGTCCATGTAAGAGAGGAAGACGATGCGGTCGCCCGCCACCCAGCGCAGGTTCGTCCCGCCCTGCGTCGAGGGGACGGAGCCGCGCAGCGTGTTCGGGCTCTTCCAGAGCCGCGCGCCCTCGCCCGTCGTCGCGTCGGCGGTCCAGATGGCCCAGGGCGAAGGGCGCTGTTCGAGTATCGGCTCGGGCGGGCCGCCGGCGCCGGGGCGGCGGACGAAGGCGATGCGGCGTCCGTCGGGCGACCAGCGCGGCGAGGCGTCGCGCGAGGTCGAAGGCGCGAGCCAGAGGATGGGCGTCTGCTCGTTCGTGTAGACGCCGACGAAGGAGTGCGTGCCGCGCCCCGAGACGAAGGCCAGCCGCGAGCCGTCCGGCGACCACTCGGGCGAGCCGTTGTCGCCGCGCGCCGTGAACAGTTTTTTAGGCTGCCCCGTCCCGTCAATCGCCGTGACCCACACCGAGCGGTCGCGCACGAAGGCGACGCGGTCGCCGCGCGGCGAGATGACGGGCTCGTCGCCCTCGGCCAAAGCCTTCGGCTCGCCGCCCGCGAACGGGACGCTGAAAATCTGCACCTTCAAAGCGGTCGGGGAGGAGGTCGGGTTGACGGGCGCCGTGTCGTCCCAGTTCGAGCTGTGCTCGCCGCCGCGCACGTAGACGACGAAGCGGCCGTCGCGCGAGATTTGGACGCTCGTCAACTCCTGCCCGTCGTCGGCCGTGTAGTTCGTGAGTCTGCGCGCGCGCCAGTCCGGCCCCTCGGCCACGTAGACGTTGCGCTGGCCGCGCTCGTTGAAGGCCCAGGCGATGCGCGCGCCCGTCGCCGCCGCCGTCAGCTCGTTCGGGAAAGGGTTCGAGCGCACGCGCTCGACCGTGAACGTCTGCGCCTTTACCTGACCCGCCGCGACGACGAGAAGAAGCGTTGCGAGCGCGAGGCCGACACCCGCGCGCCTTAATCCGGGAAGGTTCATGCCGCGATTCTATGCAAGCTTTCTCAACAGAAGCAACAGCGATCCTTAAAAGTCTCGGCGTAGATTCCGGAGCGTGACGGATGTGAACGACGAGCCGCGTGTCAAACTCTACGTCTTCGACGCCGACGGGACGCTGCGGCGTTCGACCGTGCCGGGCCTGCCCTGCCCGAACCGGCCCGGCGACTGGGAGTTGATTCCCGGCGTCCGCGAACGCCTCTCGCAGTTCGACTGGGGGCCGAACGGCGTCAGCTTCGGCGTCGCGTCGAATCAGGGCGGCGTCGGCCTCGGCTACCTCACGCACGAGACCGCCCGCGCCATGCTCGTCGAGACGGCCCGGCAGGCGCTCGGCTTCCCGCCCCCGCCCGGCTCGGTAGAACTCTGCCCCCACGTCCCCTACCGCCCCTGCCCCTGCCGCAAGCCCAACCCCGGAATGCTCCTCACGCTCATGCGCCGCTTCCGCGCCGAGCCCGACGAGACCCTCTTCGTCGGCGACATGGAGGTGGACGAGGAGGCCGCCCGCCGCGCCGGGACCCGCTTCATGTGGGCGAAAGACTTCTTCGGCTGGCCCGCCGAACAGCCTTCCTGCGAAGTCTGAAAGTCCGACAGGCGGCCCTCTCATCTATTTCTATTTTTGTTGCACACACGAAACAGCGTTTCATCTCCGCGCGTTTTGTGCTATGATGTTCGGCATGAAAGTGACGGATAAACCGAAGCGGGCGGCCAAAGTTCAGGAGTTCACGGCGGCCGAGCAGCGTTCGGCGCGGGCCGAGCGCGTGAAGGTCTTCGAGGCCGAGCCCTACGGCTGGATCGCGCAGTCGGAGTCGGGCGTCGAGCGCGGCTACCACCTCTTCCGCGACCCCGACACGCGCTCTCTGGCCTGCACCTGCGCCGACTTCATCTTCCGCGGCGGCGGCGACCCCGGCTTCGAGTGCAAGCACGTCTCGGCCGTCCTCAAGTTCCTCGGCCGCCAGTACCTCAAGCACGAATACGACCCGCGCCGGCAGCAGCAGCGCCCGGCGCGCGTCGCCTGAAACCTACGGAGTTAGAAGACGATGAGCAAGACGCTGAAGTGTGAGGTCTGCCGCAGGGCGGCCGAGACGCTGCACATGCGCGACCTGGACGGCAAGTGGGTCTGCGCCCACTGCATCCCCGAAAGAGAGTTGGACGCGTGCGAGGGCCTGCGCGAGCGTTTGGGCCTCAAGGGCGCGCGGGCGACGCGGCGCAAGGCCGCCTGAAGGGACTTATAATCCCTCGGCATGAGCGCGTTCGAGACGAAGGAGCAGGTGTCGGCCGGCGGCGTCGCCTACAGGGCGGAGGGCGGGGGCATCGAAGTCGCCCTCATCTCGGTCGGCGAGGGCGGGCGCTGGCAACTTCCAAAAGGCTTGGTCGGCCGCGGCGAGACGCCCGAGCGTGCCGCGCTGCGCGAGGTGCGCGAGGAGACGGGGCTCTCGTGCGAGCTGGTCGCGCCGCTTGAGACGATTGAGTACTGGTACTTCTCGAAGGGCGGGCCGCGGCGCGTGCGCTTCCACAAGCACGTGCACTTCTTCCTGATGCGCTACGCGTCGGGCGACGTGGCGGACCACGACGACGAGGTCAACGAGGCGCGCTGGGCTTTAATTGAAGATGCGGCGGAGATGCTCGCTTTCAAGAGCGAGCGGAAGGTCTTGCAGTTGGCGCGCGAAATGATCGAGTCCGGGGCGCCGGGGTGACGGCGCCATCGTCGAACGTTCCGCGCGGCCGCGCCGTCAGTGGATGATGTTCTTGCCGAGCGGTAGGCGCTGCCAGACGGCGTTCTCGTCCGGGTAGGCGATGCCGTTCTGGTTGCGCAGCGAGAGCGCCGCCTGGACGATGAGGTCGAGGTCCTCGAAGACGCCGTGACAGTCCTTGCAGGAGGAGAGGTGCGACTTGACGAAGACCGACTCCGTCTCTTCGAGCGAGCCGGCGCGGTACTCGCTGAGCATTTCCAGACTCTTAGCGCAGTCCATGTGTGGCAGTTCCTTTGGGGTCAGAAAGATTCAGGCCCTTCGCGGAGTTTCCCCCGGAAGATTACTTAGATGCCGCCTGCTGCCGGATTAATTGCCTCAGCTTGAGCCGGGCCTTGTGTAATTGTGATTTCGAGGTCCCCTCGGCGATGCCGAGCATCTTGGCGATCTCGTAGTGCTCGTAGCCTTCGATGTCGTGGAGGACGAAGACGGTGCGGTAGCCGACCGGGAGTTGCTTGAGGGCGCGCTCCAGGCTGATGCGGTCCACGACCGGCATCGAGTTCGGGTTGGAGGTGCCCTGGACTATCTGGATGGGCGTCTCGCCCTCGTCCGTCAGAAGCTCGCTGCGGGTGCTCTTCTTGCGGAAGTGCATTAAGACCTGGTTGACGGTCATGCGGTGCAGCCAGGTGGTGAAGGCCGACTCGCCGCGGAACATGCCGATCTTGTTGAAGAGCTGGACGAAAACGTCCTGCGTCATGTCCTCGGCCTCGGTGGGGTTTCCCATCATGCGGAGGCAGAGGGCGAAGACGCGCCGGAAGTGGCGGTGGTACAACTCCTCGAAGGCTGTGGTGTCGCCGGCGGCAGACTTCTGCGCCAGCTCAAAATCAGACGGACCCTGCGGTTTTTCGACCTCGGCTACGCTCACGTCTCGTAGTTACCTTTGCTCAGAAAATTTTTCCGATTATCGCCCAACTCGGCCGAAATGGGAAACACCCGGCCGGCCGTGCGCCCTCTCGGAAGAAAGAGAACGGCCGCGGGAGCCTTCAACCTCCCCCGCGGCCTTGTAATTTAATTGAAGACTTCCGCGCCTACTGGAGCCCTTCGCTGAACGCCTTGAGCAGGCGCGCGCGCGAGGGGTGGCGGAGCTTCCTGAGCGCCTTGGCCTCGATCTGGCGGATGCGCTCGCGCGTCACGTCGAAGTTCTTGCCGACCTCTTCGAGCGTGTGCTCCTCGCCCTGCGGCCCGAGGCCGTAGCGGAGCTTGATGACGACCTCCTCGCGCGGCGAGAGCGTGGCGAGCACGGCGTCGGTGATGGCCCGCAGGTTCGTCGTGACGACCGAGTCGGCCGGGCTGACGCGCGACTTGTCCTCGATGAAGTCGCCGAGGTGCGAGTCCTCCTCCTCGCCAATCGGAGTCTCAAGCGAGATGGGCTGCTGCGCGAGCTTGAACACGCTGCGGACCTTCGCCACCGGCATGTCAACCTTCGCCGCGATCTCCTCGCTCGTCGGCTCGCGGCCGAGTTCCTGCACGAGCGCGCGGCTGGTGCGGACGAGCTTGTTGATGGTCTCTATCATGTGGACGGGGATGCGGATGGTCCGCGCCTGGTCCGCGATGGCGCGGGTCACGGCCTGCCGAATCCACCACGTCGCGTAGGTGGAGAACTTGTAGCCGCGCCTCCACTCGAACTTGTCCACGGCCTTCATCAGGCCGATGTTGCCCTCCTGAATTAAATCTAAGAATTGGAGGCCGCGGTTCGTGTACTTCTT
>DATHBF010000365.1:0-4292 GCA_035296285.1 Pyrinomonadaceae bacterium
GTACGAGGTCGAGCTTGAGCAGCGGAGCGCGGCGCCGACGCCGCCGGCCGGCGGCGGCGTCGAGGGCATGTCGGGCAACGTCGCCACGGGCGAGATCGGCGCGGGCGAAGGCGGAACGGTGGCGAGGGGTTCCGGCTGGGACGCCTCGCACGAAGACGCCGCCGAAGACGCGGGCGTCGCCGACCCGACTGCCGTCGAAGACGCGGGCGTGACGAGCCGCGACGATGCCGCGCACACGGACGCGCTCGAAGCCTCGGGCGACGACTCGACGGCCGAGTCGCACGGCCACGCCGGGCCGCGCGGGCCGCGCGACTCCTGAAGCAAATGTCTTCAACCCTTCTGGACTCGGGCGAGGAGGAGCACGACGAGCGGCAGCTCGGCGGCCAGATGTCGTTCCTCGAACACCTGGACGAGCTGCGGCGGCGCCTCATCCGCTCGGTCCTCTTCGTGGGCCTCGCCCTCGTCCTCTGCTGGTTCGTCTCCGACCGCATCTACAACTTCCTCTCCGTCCCCATCCGCCGCGCGCTGGCCGAGGCCGCGCAGCGCCCCGTCCCGCTCGAAGGGCTCGCGGGCGGCGTCGAGGTGCTGCCGCTCGGCGCGCTCAATGACGGCGACTCGGGCCGCTACGTCTTCGGCGAAGCCACCAAGCTCGGGACGAGCGTCATCCCGGCGGGCGCCTCCGTCATGGCGCGCGTCGGCCGCGACGTGCAGGGCCGCGTCGGCGTCTTCACGGACGAGCCCATCTTCGCCGGCCGGACCGTCATCCCGAAGGGCGTGCGCCTGCCCGTTGACCTCTCGGCCCAGCCGGGCGGCCTGCCCGGCATCGAGGAGAAGCTGGTGGTGAGGACGGCGATGGAGCCCTTCTCGCTCTACCTCTCGGTCTCGCTCTACGCGGCCATCTGCCTGTCGGTGCCCTTCCTGCTCTTCCAGGTCTGGGGCTTCGTCTCGCCGGGGCTCTACCCGCACGAGCGCGGCTACGCCGTCCCCTTCGTGCTCATGTCGAGCCTCTCGTTCGTCCTCGGCGCGGCCTTCGCCTACTACGTGCTCTTCCCGCCGGCCGTCCGCTACCTGCTCGGGCTGGGCGAGGACTTCCGCCTCTTCCTCAACGCCTCGGACTACTTCGACTTCATCGTCCTCATCATGCTGGCGATGGGCGCCGTCTTCCAGATGCCGGCCATCACCTACGTCCTCTCGCGCATCGGCCTCGTGGACGCCCGCTTCCTCCTCCGCCACTGGCGCCTCGCCACCATCATCATCCTCGCCGCCGCCGCCCTGCTCTCGCCCACCAGCGACATCCCCAACATGATGCTCTTCGCCGCCCCGATGATCGTCCTCTACATCATCTCCATCCTCGTCGCCTACCTCTTCGGCCGCCCCCGCCGCGCGGAATAAAAATTAGACAACGTGTAATGATTAAGAATGAACGACAATACCGTATAACGAAGGCGCAGGCCGCGAAATTCGAGGCCGCTCTGGAGACCTTTTTAGCGCAGTCGGCCGAAGACAAGGCGACGCCGCCGCGCCTGATTAAGGCACAGGCCGACGCGCTGCGGAGTCAGCTTGAATCTTTACAGAGAGAGTTGCGCGAAGCTTTGCCCAAGAACCCCTGAACCTTAAGCACCTTTTGGGCAGGGGAGGAACTTTTTGAGCAGCGGCTTTTTGATGAAGCTCAGAAACGGAGGCCCCATCCGTTACAGACAGAGCCTTCGCTTCTTGATGGCAATATAGAGGCGCTTTCGATTCTATGTTATTAGACCGCTACCGCCACAATGGATGCAGTTCTTATTTCTGCCTTCGCACGGACAGTCACCGTGGGATAGGTTAATTCTCTTAAGCTCTGAACGGTGATGCAATTCAGGTCTAGTTTGAGGGTCCTCATCATCACGATTCATATCGAAATAGCAGCGATGATGTCCTTTATGCCATGAGTGGCATCTTGGGCATTGGATTGTAAAGTTAGGCATGACGAATAATTTTCCTTTCAGTAAATTAGTTTCAGATAGCGAACCACCATAAGCCATATCATAAGGTACTTTTGGGGCAAGCTTAAGCAGTTTTTGGGCAAGAGGGACTTTTTGGGCAAAGCCTTGCGCGAGTATGAGGGGGCAAAGGCGGGGGAGATACCGCCCCCGAACCTCAGCTATACTTAGGTAGCTTCGCCCCCTTCCTGACCTCGCTCTCAGGCAACCAAAAGCCGGCTTTGCCGCATCTTGACTGTGTCTCTCATAAGGTTCTAAAATCGGCCGCGAAAGTCAGGCGATGGCTGGGTTTAGCCCGGGGGAGACGAGCCCCGCCGAAGGGCGTCCGGCGTCGCCATTTTCGTGGCCCGAAAGTGGGGCCGGACTTTCGTCAAGCCTCTAATTCTTTGGTGCACCCACAAAACAGGAGTTCTAAAGCGATGGCCCGCCAACTGTGGACCCGTTCTCTGGCCCTGGTCCTGGCCCTCTTGGTGCTCGCCCCCCCGGCAGCCCTGGCGCAGAAAGACAAGGATAAGAAGAGCGCCGCCGACCAGGACATTTCCGACCGCCCGCGCAACATCAAGAAGGAGAAGACCAACGTCTTCAAGAAGTGGGTGGACGAGGATGTCGCCTACATCATCACCGAGGACGACAAGCGGGCCTGGAAGAAGCTCCAGACCGACGACGAGCGCGAGAAGTTCATCGAGCAGTTCTGGCGCCGCCGCGACCCGGACCCGGACACCGAGGTCAACGAGTACCTGGAAGAGCACTTCGAGCGCGTCGCCTACGCCAACGAGCACTTCGCCTCCGGCATCCCCGGCTGGAAGACCGACCGCGGCCGCATCTACATCATGTACGGCCCGCCGCACGAGAAGGAGACCCACCCGGCCGGCGGCAACTACGAGCGGCCCCACTACGAGGGCGGCGGCTCGACGACGACCTACCCCTTTGAAATCTGGTTCTACCGCTACCTGCCCGGCGTCGGCTCCGGCATCGAGATCGAGTTCGTTGACCCGACCGGCACCGGCGAGTACCGCATCGCGCGGAACCCCTTCGAGAAGGACGCGATGCTCCACGTCCCCGGCGCCGGCCTGACCCTGAACGAGCAGCTCGGGCTCTCCTCCAAGGCCGACCGCATCTCCGGCATGAGCGCCTTCGGCTACACCGGCCCCGGCGCCCGCTCCCAGGACAGCCCCTTCGACTACCTCATCCGCCTGACGGACCTCAACCGGCCGCCGACGGTCAACGAGGTGCTTGAGAAGGGGCTCATCGCCGGCACGAGCAGCCCCGCGACCGAGGACAGCGCCCTCGACGTGGCCGCCCGCGTGGACTTCTTCCGCGCCTCGGACGACCGCGTCATGACGGCGCTCACCATCCAGACCGACAACAGCGACCTCAAGTTCGAGAACGTCGGCGGCGTCGAGACGGCCCGCCTCAGCATCTACGGCCGCGTGACGAACCTCGTCGGCCGCCGCGTCACGACCTTCGAGGACCCGGTCACGGCCAGCGCGACGACCGAGGAGTTGCTGACCGTCAGGGACCGCAAGTCGGCCTACCAGCGCGTGCTGCCGCTCGCGCCCGGCAACTACAAGGTGGACCTCCTGGTCCGCGACATCAACTCGGGCACGCAGCAGATCAAGTCCATCGGCTTCGAGGTGCCGAAGTTCGCGCCCGAGAAGCTGGCGACCTCGACGCTCGTCCTCGCCGTCAAGCTCCAGACCCTGAACGACCAGCTCCCCGGCATGTTCACCATCGGGCCGCACAAGGTCCTGCCGAACGTCGCGGGCGTCTACAAGCAGGGCCAGGACGTAGGCATCTACATGCAGATTTACAACGCCGGCATCGACCAGACGACGCTCCGCCCGTCGGTGGACGTGGAGTACGTGCTCAACAAGGACGGCAAAGAAGTCCTCCGTCAGCCCGAGGACTGGCGCGGGCTCTCCGACCCCGGCCAGCGCCTGACGCTCGCGCGCCTTCTGCCCGGCAACGCGCTCCCGACCGGCGACTACGAGGTGACGATTCGCGTCCGCGACCGCGTCTCGGGCCAGTCGCTCGCGCCCTCCGCCAAGTTCTCGGTCCGCCCTAACAAGTAAACGCGGCGACCCGCCCAACAACCGCGGCGCGCTTACTCCTTCGGGAGATAAGCGCGCCGCTTTTTTATCTTCCACAAACCCCGCCGCTGCGGCACAATGTTAGGTGCCGGCACCACCCGCTCTCCGACCCGCAGGCCCCGCGGATAGAAAGGACCAAAGCATGAGACTCCGTACAAGGCTCCTCGTGAGCTGCTTCGTGGCGGCCGCCGCGCTGGCGCCGACGCCGGCCCTCCTCCCCGCG
>DATHBF010000366.1:0-10450 GCA_035296285.1 Pyrinomonadaceae bacterium
CACGTTGACCATCGAGGCCACGAAGGGCTTCGGCAGGTTCGAGCAGGCCGAGGTTGAGGTCAGCCTCAGCCGGACCTCGAACGTCACCGTCACGCTGCGGCCCGCGGGCGCCACCGAGGTCGTCGAGGTGACGGCCAGCTCCGGCGCCGCCGTCGACGTGACCGGCACCACCTCGGGGACGAACGTCTCCACCGAGCAGTTCTCGAACTTCCCGACGCAGCGCACCATCCAGTCGCTCTACAACATCGCGCCCAGCGTCACCCGCTCCGGCCTGAAGGACGCCTCCGGGCGCGACCGCGACCCGTCGGTCGCCGGCTCCTCCGGCCCCGAGAACAACTACATCCTCGACGGCATCACGACGACCGACCCGGCCTTCGGCGGCGGCGGCGCCAACATGCCCTTCGAGTTCGTCCAGGAGGTCGAGGTCAAGACGGGCGCCTACGGCGCCGAGTACGGCAACTCGACCGGCGGCATCTTCAACGTCATCACGAAGAGCGGCAACAACGACCTGCGCGGCGACGTGTTCGCCTACTTCACGCCGAAGAGCTTCGTGCGCGACGTGAAGACCTCGGCCATCCCGTTCACGGGCGCGGTGCCGAGCAAGTTCGCCGAGATCGACGCCGGCTTCGACCTCGGCGGCCCGATCAAGAGGGACAAGCTCTGGTTCTTCGGCGCCTTCAACCCGCAGCGCCGCACCAACCAGTACCTGACCCAGACCTTCCAGCAGGAAGTCGAGAACCGGGTGACGACGCCCTTCTACGCGGGCAAGATCACCTGGCAGCCGACGCAGAAGCACCTCTTCAACTTCTCGACCTTCGGCGACTTCACCAGGCAGGAGGGCTTCCTCTTCCAGCTCAACGCCCGCGTCCCGTCGAGCGGCTTCGGGACCAGCCCGAGCCTCTTCAACGGCACCATCGAGACCGGCGGCCAGAACTACGCCGCCCGCCTGAACTCGACCTTCAGCTCGAACCACATCGGCGAGTACAGCTTCGGCCTCCACCTCCAGCGCGCCAACACGACGCCCGCCCCGGAGGTCGGCGGCCAGTCGCAGATTCTCGACAACTTCGCCATCCTGCGCGGCGGCTCGATCCTGCCGGTCGTGGACACGACCGTCGTTGACCCCAACACGACGACGGCGACCAACCCCGTCACCGGCGCCGCGCTGACCGGCCTGCCCGGCGTCTTCATCTCGTTCGTGGACGGCCGCGGCGGCACGGTGCAGCGCAACTTCCAGCGCGCCGGCTTCGGCCTCGTCAGCGAGCAGACCCGCAACCGCTGGGAGTTCGCCGCCCGCCAGCAGAGCATCTGGAAGAACCACACCCTGAAGTACGGCTTCGAGTTCATGGAGAATCGTTACACGATCCTGACGACCTCCAGCGGCCCGGCCCGCACCTTCGCCGACCCGTACGTGCAGGAGATCATCGACATCAACGGCAACACCGTCCCGGTCGAGCACCGGTCCACGAACATGCCGGGCGGCGTCCGCATCACCAACAACTTCGGCATCTGCACGGCCGTCGGCGCCGTCGCCCAGTGCCCGACCGCCACGTTCACGCGCCGCCTGAACACGCTGATCGCCGCCGGCCAGGGGCCGACCGGCATCACCAGCGCCACGACCGTCGCCGGGCTGACCTCGGCGCAGCTCCAGGCTAACCCGCTGCTCGTCTTCTCCAGCGCCCGCGTCCGCGACTTCTTCCTGAACACGGGCGGCGAGCCGACGAAGACCCGCGTCGAGAGCTTCTACTTCCAGGACGACTGGAAGGTGACGCGGAACTTCCAGCTCAACCTCGGCCTGCGCTGGGACTACCAGCAGGCTTACGGCACCGAGTCGCAGTACATCGCGCTGAACAACTTCATCAGCAACATGTCGCCGCGCTTCGGCGCGGTCTGGGACTTCACCGGCCGCGGCCGCGGTAAGGTCTACGCCAACTTCGCCAAGTTCATCGAGTCGCCGATCCCGCTCGACGTTAACGTCCGCGCCGGCGGCGACGAGATTCAGCTCGACAGGCTCATCAACGCCAACCGCGTCAACGCGCCCACCAGCTCGGTCATCTTCCAGGGCTCGGCCTCCGGCCTCGGCTGCCTCGGCTGCCACTCGACGCCGGTTGACACCGACATCAAGCCCCAGAGCGTCTGGGAGGGCCGCGCCGGCATCGAGTACGAGGCCATCCGCGACCTGACGCTCGGCTTCAGCGGCGTCTACCGCTCGATGGGCTGGGTCATCGAGGACGGCTCGTTCGACGACGGCACCACCTACTTCCTGTTCAACCCCGGCCGCCGCGGCCGCGGGCCGAACGCCATCACCACGGAAGACCTGGCGTGCGACGACCCGAGCATCGGCTGCTTCGGCCGCGCCCGCCGCTACTACCGCGGCCTGGAGTTCACGGCCACGAAGAGGTTCACGAACGACTTCCAGTTCATCTCTTCGTACACCTACTCCAGCCTCATCGGTAACTACGAGGGCCTGTTCCGCAACGACAACGGCCAGAGCGACCCGAACATCACGTCGCTCTTCGACCTGCCCAGCCTCTTGAACAACCTGTACGGCCGGCTCCCGAACGACCGCCCGCACCAGTTCAAGTTCAACGGCAGCTACCGCACGCCGATCCGGCTGATGCTCTCGGGCAACTACTACATCCAGTCGGGCCAGCCGTTCAACCAGTTCATCCCGCACCCGGTCTACGGCAACAACGAGGGCCTGGCTCTGCCGCGCGGCACGGCCATCAACCCGGTCACGGGTCGCAACCGCACGCCGACGACCTACCAGCTCGACCTCGGCGCCTACTACCCGATCCCGCTCGGCGAGCAGCGCGAGCTGCGCTTCCAGATGGACTGGTTCAACGTCACCAACGCGCAGCGCGCGCTGCGTGAGGACGAGACCTTCACCATCAACAGCGGCATCCCGGGCGCGCAGGGCATCCAGTTCCCGAACCCGTTCTACGGGACCGGCCTGGTGTTCCAGTTCCCGTCCACCTTCCGCCTCGGCGCGAAGTTCTCGTTCTAAGTTCATTCACTTCACGCCGCGGGCGACCGCCGGCGTGGGGCTTCCGGGGAGAGGCGTCAACTCGACGCTTCTCCCCGCTCTTTTTTATGCTATCCTTCCGCCCTCAAAAGTAACCGTCGCTCGTCTCCCCTTTTCACGGCCCGCCCGCCGGGACCAAGGAGCCCGTTTATGTCCCACTCTCCTGCCGTGAGTCGTCTCATTCTCAATCCCGTTTCGCGGTGCGCGCTGGCGGCCGCCGCGCTGCTCGCGCTCTGGTGCGCGCCCGCCCTCGCGCAGGGCGGCGGCGGCGGCACCGACGCGTCCGGCAACGGCGGCAAGCACTCCATCCGCGGCCGCATCTATTTCCCTTCCGGGCAGCGCTCGGACACGGGGCTTAAGATCCGGCTCGTCAGCACGGGCTTCGGCGACGTGACGGTCCTCTCGGACTTGAACGGCTCGTTCAGCTTCCAGCGGCTGCGGCCCGGCTCCTACTCGGTCGTCGTCGAGGGCGGCGACAGCTACGAGACGGTGAGGGAGTCCGTCTTCATCGACGGCGAAAGCTCGCTGGCGCGCGGCCCCAGCGTCCCTTCGGTCCCGCGCCCCCACAGCTTGCAGATATACCTCCAGCCGAAGGCGTCCGCCGACAACCTCGCCAAGCCCGGCGTGCTCAACGCGGCGCTGGCCGGCGTGCCGAAGCCGGCCGTCGAGCTTTACAACAAGGCGCTGGAATCCGCCCGCGCCGGCCGCGACGAGAAGGCCGTCGAGCAGCTCCGTGCGGCCATCGAGTTCCACCCCGGCTTCGGCCTCGCGCTCAGCAAGCTCGGCGTCCTCTACATGAAGATGAAGCAGCCGGACAAGGCGCTGGAGCCGCTGCGCGCGGCCCTCAAGCTGACGCCCGACGACTACCCGACGCTGCTGACCTACGGCCGCGCCCTCTTCGACCGCGGCCTCTTCGCCGAGTCGGCCGAGCAGTTCCGCAAGGCCGTCGCCAAAAACTCCTCCTCGCCCTCGGCCCACTTCTACCTCGGGCTCATCGCCCTCAAGGGGCGCGACCTGGACGCGGCCGAGCGTGCGCTGCGCGAGGCCGTCCGCCTCGGCCGCGGCGAGATCGCGCTGGCGCACAAATACCTGGGCGGCATCTACTGGGGGCGCCAGCAGTACCAGCAGGCGGCCGACGAGCTGGAGACCTACCTGCGCCTCGCGCCGGCGGCCGAGGACGCCCCGCGGCTGCGGACCACGGTCAAAGAGCTGCGCGCCAAGAAGTAGCGCCGGGCCGTTTCATCCCTGAATCGGGCCGGTTCAACCAAAAATCTGTAGGGCATCCAAGATATTGGACCAAATCTCCGGCCGGACAGTCCCCCTCCCAAGCTAAATCCAACAACGGAGAGCCCTTAGCGTGCCGGGCTCGGCCCCCGCCCCCCGGCACAAATCTTGCTCTTTCGGCGTCTGTCAGCATCCAGCAGATGTCGAATCGAGTGCCCCGTTAGTGTCGATTCGACTCCGCCAGCTCTAAAACTTTCGATCCCCTTAACTCCGCGACAGGCCCCCTAACCCTCTTAGAGGCGAAGGGGGCGGAGTGTGGTTTCGGGGTTCGGTTGCGATGTCAGCGGGTAAGCGGGGCGGGGCGCCCGGCCAAAGCGGCCTTCAAAGCAAGCTTAATCCCCCGAGCTTTTTGCATCATCGGCAAAGCAGCCGGCGCGCCGTTTCAGAAGGAACAACCTTTCAGTGAGGAGTCCACAAATGAGAAGTTTGAAGAATTTTACAGGCACGGTGCTCGCGCTCCTGGTCCTCGCCGTCGCGGCCCTCGGCCAGACGCCGGGCGGCAGGCTCACGGGGACCGTCTCCGATCCTGGTGGGGCGGTCATCCCGAACGCCACCATCGTCGTTAAGGATAACCAGACGGGCCGCGAGCGCACGGTCCAGGCCAGCGACCAGGGCGCCTACGAGATGCCGCAGCTCGAAGTCGGCACCTACACCGTGACGATCACGGCGCCCGGCTTCAAGACCTTCAGCGCCACCCAGTTGAAGATCGACGCCGGCGGCGCGCACACCCTGAACGCGACGCTCGAAGCCGGCGCCGTCACCGAGACCGTGACGGTCGTCGCCGGCGCCGACGTGGTCAACTCGTCGAACGCCGAGCTGAACACCTCGGTCACGCCGCGCCAGGTCAGGGAGCTTCCCATCAACGGCCGCAACCCGCTGTCGCTGCTCAACCTGATCGCCGGCGCGAACACCACGTCGAGCTCCATCAACGGCCAGCGCTCCTCGTCGGTCAACTACACGCGCGACGGCGTCAACATCCAGGACAACTTCATCCGCAACGGCTTCGTCTCCGACCAGCCGACGGTTGACGACACGGGCGAGTTCACCGTCATCACCCAGAACGCGGGCGCCGAGTACGGCTCCGGCTCCACGCAGGTCGTGCTCGTCACGCCGCGCGGCGGCGCCGACTTCCACGGCAACGCCTACGAGTTCAACCGCAACTCGTACTTCGCCGCCAACAACTTCTTCAACAACACGAACGGCGTCCCGCGCGCCTTCCTCAACCGCAACCAGTTCGGCGGCACGCTGAGCGGCCCGTCGGTCCTCCCGCACTTCGGCGAGGGCGGCCCGCGCGTCGACCGCGGCAAGGCGTTCTTCTACGTCAACTACGAAGCCTTCCGCCTCGCCAACCAGGTGCCCATCACGCTGACGACGCTGCTGCCGCAGGCGCGCAACGGCAACTTCACCTACGTGGACAACAGCGGCGTCACCCGCACCGTCAACGTCCTGACCGGCTCGGGCCTCAACCTTGGGACCACCGCCAACCAGACCACGTTCAACAACGCGGGCGGCGCTCTCATAGTTGACCCGCTCATCCAGAGCCGCGTCATCAACCAGCTCCCGACGGCCGGCAACGGCGCCTTCACCGGCACCAACTTCCTCCAGGCCCTCTCCATCCAGCGCAGCAACCCGGAGGAGCGCAACAACATGATCGGCCGCTTCGACGTTGAGGCCAACGAGAAGCACGCGGCCAACTTCGTCTTCAAGCGCAACACCATCACGGACGCGCGCACCGACATCGCGTCCGGCTTCTCGACCGGCACCTTCGTCAGCCAGGGCGGCCCGACGATGCTGTTCATCGGAGCCTACCGCTATTCGCCGACCGCCTCGCTGACGAACGAGGTCCGCGGCGCCTACCAGCGCGCCAAGCCGTTCTTCAACGCGGACACCGACCCGCGCGACCTGCCGTTCCTGCTCTCGATCCCGCTGGTCACGAACCCCGAGCCCAGCTTCCAGAGCCAGGGCCGCAACACCGACTACTACAACATCCAGGACAACGCGACCTGGACGAGGGGCAACCACGCCCTCCGCTTCGGCGTCCAGGGCCAGTTCTACCGCATCCAGTCGGTCGCCTTCGGCGGCGTCACGCCGACCTACAGCATCGGCTCGACGGCCAACGCGGCCACGCCCGGCTTCGGCTCGGGGCTCTTCCCCGGCGGCATCAACACGACCGACCTGGCGCGGGCCAACAACCTGCGGTATCTGCTGGGCGGCATCGTCGGCAGCGGCACCCAGACGGCCAACGCCGTCAGCTCGACCTCCGGCTTCATCGCCGGCGCGCCGCAGGTCCGCCAGTTGGACTTCAACAACTACGCCGGCTACGTCAACGACCAGTGGCGCGTCTCGAACACGCTGACCCTCAACTTTGGCCTGCGTTACGAGCTCTACTCGCCGCTCAAGAACACGAACCTGGTCTCGCTGGAGCCGGTCATCAAGGACGGCCAGACGCCGCTCCAGGCGCTGCTCAGCCCGACCGGTGAGTACCGCGTCGTCGGCACCAACGCCGGCGACCCCGGCGCCTTCTTCAAGGCCGACAAGAACAACTTTGGCCCGAACTTCAGCGTCGCCTACTCGCCCAACTTCAAGAACAACTTCCTCGGCTCGGTCTTCCCCGGCGAGGGCCGCACCGTCATCCGCGGCGGCTACCGCATCAACTACGTCAACGACGAGTACGTGCGCTCCGCCGACAACGCGTCGCTGAACAACAGCGGCCTCGGGTCGTTCGCCGCCCCTGCGCGCCTGGCCTCCAGCAACGCCGCCCAGTTCCGCGTCATCGGCGTGGGCAACGTGCCGACGCAGGCGCCCATCGTGGTCCCCGCGTCGTCGTTCGGCCCTGGCGGCTCCGGCGTCCGCACCTACGTGCAGAACAACGCCGCGACCGGCACCAACTTCGGCACCGTCTCGCTCATCGACCCGAACCTCCAGGTGCAGCGCAACTACGAGTACAACTTCGGCATCCAGCGCGAGGTCGGCTTCCAGAGCGTGATCGAGGTCCGCTACGTCGGCGGCTACAGCAAGGAGCTGGTCCGCTCGATCGACTACAACCAGATCGACATCCGCAACAACGGGTTCCTGGCCGACTTCAACCGCGCGCGGGCGAACTTCCTGCTCACGGGCAACCCGGCCTGCACCACCGCCGGCTGTCAGACGCTCACCGTCTTCCCGAACCTCGGGAGCGGCGGCCTGCTGACGAACAACACCATCCTGACGCAGATCCAGAACGGCGTGCCCGCCGACCTGGCGCTCATCTACATCCAGAACAGCCTGACCGGCACGGTCCCCTTCCTGGCGAACCCCAGCACGGGCGTCGCCAACTTGACGACCAACGGCGGCCACTCCAACTACAACGCGCTCCAGACCGAGTTCCGCCGCCGCTTCAGCCAGGGCTTGAGCTTCCAGGCGAACTACACGTTCCAGAAGATTCTGACGGACGTGACGGGGAGCACCGACGAGTACAACCAGACCCGCGTCGAGCCCTTCCTCGACAACGCCAACCCGAGGCGTGACTACGGCCGCGCCCTGTACGACCGCACGCACACCTTCAACTTCAACGGCCTCTACGAGCTGCCCTTCGGCCGCGGCAAGCGGTGGCTGAGCGACAGCGGCTGGGCCGACCGCGTCTTCGGCGGCTTCCAGTTCTCGTCCATCATCAACATCAGCTCGGGCGTGCCCATCACGTTCACCGACGTGCGCGGCACCCTGAACCGCGCCGGCCGCTCGGCCACCCAGCCGGCGACCACCTCGCTGTCGGGCGACCAGATCAAGGACCTGCTCGGCGTGTACAAGACGCCGAACGGCGTCTTCATCATCGACCCGAAGGTCCTCTTCGCCGTGGCCACGAACCCGACGACCGGCGCGACTATGAGCGGCGTTGACGTGAGGCAGCCGCTGCCCGCGGGCTTCGTGCTCACGAGCGTCCGCGGCGCGAACGCGGTCGGCACCGCGCCGTTCACCGGCCAGGTCTTCTTCCCGAACGAGCCCGGCTCGACCGGCAACATGACGCGTAACATCTTCAACGGCCCGATGTACTTCAACTGGGACGCGGGCCTGCTCAAGAACATCCGCATCACGGAGAACACCCGCCTGCAACTGCGCGCCGAGGTCTTCAACGTGCTCAACCACGCCAACTTCTTCGCCAACACCACGAACGCGTCCGGCCAGTACACGATTCTCGACGTGGGCAGCACGAGCTTCGGCCGTCTGACCTCGTCGGGCCAGGCCTACGCGCCGCGCATCATGCAGTTCGGCGCACGCTTCGAGTTCTAAACTCCTCGCCCCCCGAAGGGGCTGACTCTGCTCGCGGGCGGTGCTTCCCTAAAAAGGGCGCCGCCCGCTTTTTTTGTCCGCGGCCCGTTGGTTTATAATCGGCCGCGCCGGGAGTCTCCCTCTTCGGCGCCGCCGCCCCCTTCGCGGCCGCCACCAATTCACGACTCGACGGAGGACCGAAATGAGAAAGAGCCCTTTGCGCCGCCCCCGGCTCGCGCTGACGCTGGCGTGCGCCCTCGCCATCACGCTCCTGCCCGCGCCCGCCCCGGCCGCCCCACCCGCCCGCGACAAGATGAAGGCCGAGGAGGTCATCGCCAAGCACCTTGAGGCCATCGGGCCGGAGGCGGCGCGCGCCGCCGTCAAGAGCCTCATCGTCATCGGCACCTCGCGCGCCAGCTTCAAGGCGCGCAGCACGTCGGGCGCCGTGGACGGGCAGGTCGTCATCGCCTCGGTGAAGAACAAGGTCGTGCTCGGGATGAAGTTCGACTCGCCGAACTACCCCGGCGAGCGGTTCGGCTTCGACGGCAAGAAGTTCACCGTCGGCTACCTGACGCCGGGCGTGCGCTCTCCGCTCGGCAACGTCGCCCTCACCAACGAGGTGCTCTTCAAGGAGGGGCTCGTCGGCGGCACGCTCTCGTCCGCATGGGCGCTGCTGAGCGTCGCCGAGCGCAAGGCCAAGGTCGAGTACTCGGGCACCGACAAGGTCAACAACCGGCTGGCGCACAAGATGAAGTACTACCCGAACAAGGGCTCCGACCTTGAGATCACGCTCTTCTTCGACGCCGACACCTTCCACCACGTCCGCACCGAGTACAGCCGCGTCATCGGGGCGAGGCTCGGCGCGGGCGGCGTTGATAAGCAAGCCGTCCAGAACGAGACGCGCTACAAGATCATCGAGGAGTTCTCCGACTTCAAGAAGGAGGGCCAGTTGACCTTGCCCCACAACTACACGCTCCAGCTCGAAATCAGCAAGACGCAGGGCTCCTCGCTCGACAAGTGGGAGATGAGCCTCAGCCAGTTCGCCTACGACCAGGAGGTCGCCGACACGACCTTCAACGTCGAGTCCGACTGACGCCCGGCGCGCCGAAGCCCAAACCTTAAGGGCGCCGTCTCCGGGGAGGCGGCGCCCTTTTTTTGCTTCACTCCCGGCGGTCTTATCCGCCCGCGAGGAGGCGTCCGAAGCCTTCGAGGTCGAGGGGGCGGACGGGCAGGCCGAGCCGCGACGAGAGGTCTTCGAGGCGCGTGCCGTCGAGCATGACGGGCTCGTCCGACTTGTGCGCCTGCTTCGGGATGATGACGAAGTCGCCTTCTATCTCGCCGCGAGCGGCGAGCACGCACTGGCCCGTCATCAGGCCGGCGACGACAATCTCGGAGCCGAAGTACTGGTTCTCGACGGCCGCCACCTTGAGGCGCGTGCCGAACCCCGCGTTCAGGCTTTCGATTAGTTCGCGGAGGACGGGCGCGAACAGCGTCCCCGTCAGGATGGTCCCGCGCAGTGAGCCGGCGTCGCGCGGCCGTCTCTTTTCGAGCCGCCGCACGAGGCGCGCGAACTCCTCGCGGAAGGAGCGCACCATGCCGACGCCGTCCTCTATCTGCGGGTAGTCGCCGTAGTGGCGGCGGCCGGGGATGGGGCGGCCGGCGCGCAGGTAAATCTCGTCGCCGAGGAAGGCGAAGGTCGTGCCCAGACGCTCGCGCAGGTCCCGCTGAACGGGCGCCAGCTCTTTTATCACCTGCCGGCACCACTCGGGCGTGACGTGCGTCAGCCGCTCGTCCGTGTTGTAGCGCGTCAGGCCGAGCGGGACTAAGGCGACGCTTCGCACGCGCGGGAACTCGGCCGCGAGGTCGGCGACTGTCTTCAGGAGCACGGGGCCGTCGTTG
>DATHBF010000367.1:0-3341 GCA_035296285.1 Pyrinomonadaceae bacterium
GAAGGAGAACTAAAAAACATGCGACGCCAAACATTGACGAGGCTGCTGCCGGCCATCCTGCTCACCCTCTTCGCCGCCGCCACGGCCGCGGCCCAGGACTTCCAGCGCAGCTACAGCCTTGCGGCCGGCGACACCATCCAGATTCGCAACGTCTCGGGCGACATCAACATCAGGGGCTACGAAGGCTCGACCGTCGAGGTCGCCGTCCACAAGCAGGGGCGCGACCGCGACAGGGTGGAGGTCGTGGACGAGAGCACTTCGGGCCGCGTCTCCTTGCGCGCGAAGTACCCCGAGAACTGCAACTGCGACGCGGGCCTCCGCTTCGAGGTGAGGGTGCCGCGCTCGGCGCGCTTCAACTTCGACAAGATCGCGGCCGCCAGCGGCAACCTGCGCGCCGAGAACATCCAGGGGCGCCTGAACTTTAACACGGCGAGCGGCAACGTCGAGTTGCAGGGCGTGAGCGGCGAAATCGAAGCCGGCTCGGCCAGCGGCAACGTCAGCGTCAAGGACTCTTCGGGCGTCGTGCGCGCCAACAGCGCGAGCGGCGACGTGGATGTCGAGCTGACGCGGCTCGAAGGCGCGGGCGACATGAAGTTCTCCACCGCCAGCGGCAACGTCAGCGTGCGCATGCCCCAGGGCCTCGACGCGCGCGTCCACCTCTCGACCCTCTCCGGCTCGATTGACACCAACTTCCCCATCCAGGTCGAGAGGCGTGAGCACGGCCCCGGCGCCCGCGCCCGCGGCCAGCTCGGCGCCGGCTCGCGCGAGCTGCGCGCCACCTCCGCCTCCGGCAACGTGAGCCTCAAGACACTCTAAAACTTTTCCCCGACCACGACCTTCGCTCGGCGGCCTCCCACGCGGGGGCCGCCGTTTTCGCGCGCTTCTGTCATAATGGCCCGCGACGCCCGTCATAAAATTTTCAAGACGCGAGGCACGACGGAATGCCTGCTGACTTCAACGACCTCGTCGCGCTGATGGCGCGGCTGCGCTCGCCCGAGGGCTGCCCCTGGGACCGCGAGCAGACTTACGCCACGCTCGCCCCCATGATTCTCGAAGAGGCTTACGAGGCTTTCGAGGCCGTCGAGGCGGCGCGCGAGGGGCGGCCTGCGGAGCTGCGCGACGAGCTGGGCGACCTGCTCTTCCAGATCGTCTTCTTCGCCCAGGTCGCGGGCGAGCGCGGCGAGTTCGACATCCGAGACGTGACCGACGCCGTCCACTCCAAGATGGTGCGCCGCCACCCGCACGTCTTCGCCGACGTGGAGGTGCGCGACAATCAGGAGCTTCTGCGCAACTGGGAGGCGATGAAGGCCGAGGAGAAGCGCGCCGCCGGCAAGCAGGAGACGGACGCCTCGCTGCTCGACGGCGTTTCGTCGAA
The DNA here is from genome assembly GCA_035296285.1 of Pyrinomonadaceae bacterium. Lineage (GTDB taxonomy): Bacteria > Acidobacteriota > Blastocatellia > Pyrinomonadales > Pyrinomonadaceae > QHXN01. Next base: position 1,376 of record DATHBF010000367.1, read on the forward strand.
GGCCCCCGCGCTGATGGAGGCCCACCAGTTGACGACGAAGGCCGCGCGCGTCGGCTTCGACTGGGAGCGCGTCGAAGACATCTTCGACAAGCTGCACGAAGAGGTGGACGAGCTGCGCGAGGCCATCCGCGAGCGCCGCGAGGCCGGGTCGGCGGGCGAGCCCGACCACGTCCGCGAAGAGGTCGGCGACCTGCTCTTCGCCGTCACCAACATCGCCCGCCACCTCTCCGTCGAGCCCGAGGCCGCGCTGAAACTCACCAACCGCAAGTTCCGCCGCCGCTTCAAGCACATCGAACAGGGCTTGAGGGCGCGGGGCCGCGAGCCCGGCCAGGCCACGCTCGAAGAGATGGAAGGGCTCTGGCAAGAGGCCAAAGGCCGCGAATAGAAGAGGATTGACGATTAACGGCTCACGATTTACGATTCACGAACTATGGGCATGATTCAATTCGTCAACAACTACGAAGACCTCTCGACGGAAAGGGGCTACCAGTTCAAGTTCTTCTGCGACAAGTGCGGCAACGGCTACATGTCGCGCTTCCAGCCGTCGGTGACGGGGACGGCCGGGTCGCTATTGCGCGCGGCCGGCGACATCTTCGGAGGGTGGTTGAGCTCGGCCGGCAACTCGGCCTACGAGGTGCAGCGCGCCGTCGGCGGCAAGGCCCACGACGAGGCGTTGCAGAAGGCGGTCGAGGAGGGCAAGACGCACTTCCACCAGTGCTCGCGGTGCGGCAAGTGGGTCTGCCCCGAGGTCTGCTGGAACGCTTCGGCCGGCCAGTGTGAAGAGTGCGCGCCCGACTACCACGAAGAACTGGCCTCGTCGCACGCGCACGCAAAGGCCGACGCCACGCGCGAACAGTTGCACGAGAAAGCGCGCGCCACCGACTACGTCTCCGCAGTGGACATGAGCGCGGGCTCGACCGTGAGGGCGCCGGGGCCGGCGGCGCAGCAGCAGGCGGCCGCCGCGCAGAATTGCTCGGGTTGCGGGACCGAGGTCGGCAAGGCCAGGTTCTGCCCCGAGTGCGGCGCGCCGACGGCGCCCCCGCGCCTGACCTGCACCGGCTGCGGCCACCAGCCCGAAGGCACGCCTAAGTTCTGCCCCGAGTGCGGCGGCAAGATGTCGGTCACGAGCTAAATTATCCCCTTCGCGGTCGGAGGAATCTTTAATCCAGCTCGCCAAGTTCCTTTTCGAGGGCGAGGAGCGTGCGCTTGAGCATCTGGCGGTGGGCGGGGCTGGCGGCGCGTTCGAGCTGTTCGAGTGTGCGCGCGCGCGAGAGCTTCAGGGAGTCGAGGCGGGCGCGGCGCTCGCGCTCCTCGGGCGTCAGGTCGCGCGGGTCGCCGCCTTCGGACTCGCGCAGACCCTTCTCTTCCATTTGCGCCTCGACGGCCTTGCTCTCCCAGCCCCTCGCCACGCGCGCGCCCCCTTTCAGATTCAAGTCGAAGCGGGCGGCCCTTCCGCTGAAGAGGGCCGCCCGCTCGTCGTTTAAACGTTACCCGAGGCGTCGCCTCAGTAACGGTCGTTGAGTTGCAGCGAGCGCATCGCCTGGTCGAAGGCCCTGCGGTACGTGTTGTACTCGGCCTCGGGCGCGACCGCCGCCATGTAGAAGACGTTGCCGTCCGAGAGCTGCGTGATGACGAGGGTCACGCGCTCGTCGCGGCCCGTCAGCGGCGAGCGCCCGTAGAGCGTGGTGGCGAGCGCGCTGCGCCCGTTAATCGTCGTGCGCGTGAAGCCGCCCGTCTGCCGCAGGTACGAGTTGCCGCCCTGCAAGAGTCCGTTGACGACCTCGCGCGCGGCGTTCTGGAGGTTGCGACTGTTCTGCGCCTGCGCCGCGGCGAACATCACGCCGTGCGTGAACCCTTGCGAGCCGTAGGCGCCCTGCGGCGCGTAGGTGACGGAGCCGTCCTGGCCGCCGTACTGCTGCCAGTTCGAGGGCAGCGCCACGCTGAACAGGTTCGTGCTCTGCGTGCG
>DATHBF010000368.1:0-5388 GCA_035296285.1 Pyrinomonadaceae bacterium
CTGAAGGAAGTGGGGCTCGACGCGCGCGTCGTCGTCTTCACGACGGCCGTCTCGGTCTTGACGGGCGTGCTCTTCGGGCTGGCGCCCGCGCTCCAGGTCTCAAGGGTCCACCTGGCCGAATCGCTCAAGGAGGGCGCGCGCGGCTCGACCGAGGGCGGCGGGCGCGTGCGCGCTCGCTCGCTGCTCGTCGTCGCGGAGGTCGCGCTCTCGCTCGTGCTGCTCGCGGGCGCCGGGCTCCTGCTGCGCAGCTTCGAGCGCGTGCGCGCCGTCGACCCCGGCTTCGACCCGCAGAACGTGCTGACCGTCGGGCTCTCGGCGGCGCGCGCCAAGTACCAGACGCCCGAGCAGCAGGCCGCCTTCTTCTCGGACGTGCTCCGCCGCGCGCAGGAGGCGCCGGGCGTCGTCTCGGCCGGGCTCATCAGCATCCTCCCCTTAAGCGGCGACAACTCGGCCCGCACCTTCCTCATCGACGGCCTCCCGGCGCCGGCCGCCTCCGAGAAGCCCAAGGCCAACTTCCGCGTCATCAGCCCCGACTACTTCCGCACGATGGGCATCGCGCTCAAGAGCGGGCGCTCGGTCACGGAGCACGACGCGAAGGACTCGCCCCACGTCATCGTCATCAACGAGGCGCTGGCCCGCCGCTACTTCCCCGGCGAAGACCCGCTCGGCAAGCGCATCCGCATCGAGACCGACACGACGCTCGAACCCAACCCGCCCGTGCGCGAGGTCGTCGGCGTCGTCGCCGACGTGCGGCACGAGAGCCTTGAGGCGCCGGCCGAGCCCGAATACTACGTGCCCTACCGGCAGGAGCCGGAGCGTTACATGGAGGTGGTCGCGCGCACGGCGCCGGGCGCCGGGGCCGAGGCGCTGCGCGGCGCGGTCAAGGCGGTTGACAGGGAGCAGTACGTGCCTGAGGTCTCGCCGATGGCGAAGTTCCTCACCGACTCGGTGGCGCGGCGCCGCTTCCAGATGTTGCTGCTCGGGCTGTTCGCGGCGGCGGCGCTGGTGCTGGCGGCGGTCGGCATCTACGGCGTGATGAGCTACGCCGTCACGCAGCGCACGCACGAGATTGGCGTCCGCCTCGCGCTCGGCGCCGAGGGCGGCGACGTGCTGCGGATGGTCGTCGGCCAGGGGCTCTGGCTCGCGCTCGCGGGCGTCGGCGTCGGGCTCCTGGCCGGGCTCGGGCTGGCGCGCGCCATCTCGGGCCTGCTCTACGGCGTCAGCCCGGCCGACCCCCTGACCTTCGCCTCCGTCTCGCTCCTGCTCCTCGGCGTCGCGCTCTTCTCCTGCGTCGTCCCGGCGTGGCGCGCGACGAGGGTTGACCCGATGGTGGCGCTCAGACACGAATGAGAGGTTAGTCGAATGAAGACCGTCTGGCAGGACTTACGCTACGGGGCGCGGATGCTTTGGAAGAGTAAGGGGTTTACGGCCGTGGCGGTGGCGGCCGTGGCGCTCGGGGTGGGCGCCAACACGCTCATCTTCAGCTGCGTCAACGCGCTGCTGCTGCGCCCCTTCTCCTTCCCGACGACCGAGCGCGCCGTGATGGTCTGGGAGAGGCGGAAGGACAACCCCTCCGGCCGCAACTCCGTCTCGCCCGGCAACTACCACGAGTGGCGCGCGCAGGCGCGGGCCTTCGAGGAGCTGGCGGCCTTCAACACGCAGCCCTTCAACCTGAGCGAGGGCGACCAGCCCGAGCGCATCAACGGGGCGCGCGTCACGCCGAACCTCTTCCGCGTGCTCGCCGCGCGGGCCGAGCACGGCCGCACCTTCACCGACGAGGAGGGCGAGCCCGGCCGCGACCAGGTCGTCCTCATCAAGCACAGCCTGTGGGAGCGGCGCTTCGGCTCCGACCCCGCCATCGTCGGCCGCACCGTCCGCCTCGACGGCAGGCCGCGCACGGTCGTCGGCGTCATGCCGCCGGAGTTCGACTTCCCCGTCAACGGCGGCGAGGTCTGGACGCCGCTCGCCTTCGAGCCGAAGGAGCGCGAGAACCGCTACAACCACTACCTGAGCGTCGCCGGCCTGCTCAAAGAAGGCGTCACCTTGCGGCAGGCCGACGAGGAGGTGCGCTCGCTGGCCGACCGCGCCCAACAGCTCTACCCGGACACGAACGCCAACCGCTCGGCCTTCACCGAGACGCTCACGCAGTCCTACACGCGCGGGCCGCGCCCCTACCTCATGGTGCTGCTCGGCGCGGTCGGCTTCGTGCTTTTGATAGCGTGCGCCAACGTGGCGAACCTGCTGCTCGTGCGCTCGGCGGCGCGGCAGAGGGAGCTGGCCGTCCGGTCGGCGCTCGGCGCGTCGCGCTGGCGGCTCGTGCGGCAGTTGATGACGGAGAGTCTGCTCATCGCGCTCGCGGGCGGCGCGGCGGGGCTGCTCATCTCGGTGTGGGGCCTCGACTTCACCTCGAAGGGGATGCCGCCGACCTTCACCCGCTTCATACCGGGCTGGAAGAACATGCAGATCGACCAGGAGGTGCTGCTCTTCACGCTCTGCGTGTCGTTCGCTACCGGCATCGTCTTCGGCATCTTCCCGGCCTTGCAGGCGACGCGGCAGAACCTCTCGGAGTCCTTGAAGGAGGGCGGCAACAAGGGCGCGACCTCCTCGCGCGGCGCGGCGCGCTCGGCGCTCGTCGTCGCCGAGCTTGCGCTCTCGCTCGTGCTGGTGACGGGCGCGGGGCTGATGGTCCGCAGCTTCGTCGAGATGCTGAGGGCCGACCTCGGCGTCAGGCCCGAGGGCGTGCTGACGATGGAGATGTCTCTGCCGCGCGCGGCCTACCCCGAGGAGCCGCAGCGGCTCGACTTCTACGAGCGGCTGGTCTCTCGCGTCAAGGCGCTGCCGGGCGTGCAGGGGGCGGCCGCCGTCAACTACATCCCGATGAGCCGCGGGGGGCAGTCGAGCACCCTCTTCGGCGTCGAGGGCCGGCCGCCCGAGCCGAAGGGGCGCGAGCCCTACGCCAACTACTACGTCATCACGCCCGACTACTGGGAGGCCGCCGGCACGCGCCTGCTGCGCGGCCGCAACTTCACTGAGGCCGACGACGCGAACTCCCAGAAGGTCGTCATCGTCAACGACACGCTCGCGCGCCGCCAGTTCCCGCAGGGCGACGCCATCGGGCAGAGGCTCGTCGTGGACGAGAAGGAGGGGCCGTGGGAGATCGTCGGCGTCGCGGCCGACGTTAAGGACGAGGACATGGAGGAGCGCGCCGAGATGGCGCTCTACAGGCCGCTCCGGCAGGGAGCCTGGTACTCGATGGGCCTGATGGTGCGCGCGGAGGGCGGCGACCCTTCGGCGCTCGCGCCGGCCGTGCGCGGCGAGGTGCGCGCGCTCGACGCGGAGCTTCCGGTCTACGAGGTGAGGACGCTGGAGGACATCGTGGACGAGGTCCTTTCGGCGAAGCGGCTGGCGATGCTGATGATGGCCTTCTTCGCGCTCGGCGCACTCGTGCTCGCGGGCGTCGGCCTCTACTCGGTGATGAGCTACGCCGTGGCGCAGCGGACGCACGAGATAGGCATCCGCATGGCCCTGGGCGCGCAGGGAAGAGACGTGCTCCGCCTCGTGCTGTGGCAGGGCGTGGTGGTGGTGGCCGTCGGCCTCGTGCTCGGGCTCGCGGGCGCCTACGCGCTGACGCGCGTCATGGCGAGCATCCTTTACGGCGTCTCGGCCACGGACCCTTACGTCTTCGGCGGCGTCGCCCTGCTGCTCGCGGTCGTGGCGCTGGCCGCCTGCTACTTCCCCGCGCGCCGCGCGACGCGCGTTGACCCGATGGTGGCGCTCAGACACGAGTGAAGAGGTGAAGCGATGAAGTCTCTCTGGCAGGACCTGCGCTACGGGCTGCGGACGCTTTCGAGGAAGAAGGGGCTGACGCTGGCGGCCGTCCTGACGCTGGCGCTCGCCATCGGGGCGAACACGGCCATCTTCTCGGTCGTCAACGCCGTCCTGCTGCGGCCCCTGCCTTACCCGGAGGCCGAACGGCTCGTCCGCCTCGGCAGCTCGAACCCGAAGACGGGCGTCGAGATTGGCACCCTGAGCCCGCCCGACTTCTACGACCTGCGCGCGGGCGGCCGAGTCTTCGAGGGCGCGTCGGCCGTGGACGGCTGGTCGCCGTCGCTGACGGGCGGGGGCGAGCCCGAGCGCGTGAGCGCCGCGCGCGTCTCGGCCAACTTCTTCGAGGTGCTCGGCGTGCGGCCCGCCCTCGGGCGCGGCTTCGTGCCGCAGGAGGAGGTGCGCGGCAACCACCTCGTCGCCGTCCTCGGCGAAGGGCTCTGGCGGCGGCGCTTCAACTCCGACCCCTCGGTCGTCGGCCGCGGCGTCACCCTCAACGGCGTCTCCTACACCGTCGTCGGCGTCATGCCGCGCGGGTTCGAGCCGCCGCGGTTCGCCGGGGGCGACTCCGAGCGGCCGGAGCTTTGGGCGCCCTTCGCGCCGGACCTCAAACAGTGGGGCCGCTCGGGGCGCTCGGTGGACGCGGCCGTCGCGCGGCTCAAAGAGGGCGTGTCGCTCGACGAGGCGCGGGCCGAGGTGTCGGCGCTCGCCGCGCGGCTGCGCGAGCAGTACCCGGAGACCAACGCCAACACGGGCGCCGCCGTCGAGTCGCTGCACGAGCATCTGGTGGGCGGCGTGCGCAAGCCCCTGCTCCTGCTGCTCGGGGCGGTCGGCTTCGTGCTGCTGATAGCGTGCGCCAACGTGGCGAACCTGCTGATGGCGCGCGCCGCTGGAAGGCGCAGGGAGTTCGCCATCCGCGCGGCGCTCGGCGCGGGCGGCCGTCGCATCCTGCGGCAGTTGTTGACGGAGAGCCTTCTGCTCTCGGTCTTGGGCGGCGCGGCCGGGCTGCTTCTGGCGATGTGGGCGTCGGACCTGCTCGTGCGCCTCGGCCCCCAGCCGGTTCAGCAGCTCGGCGCGGTCGGCGCGGACGCGCGCGTCGCCGCCTTCACGCTCGCCGTCACCGTCCTGACGGGCGTCGTATTCGGGCTAGCCCCGGCGTTGCAGGCCGCGCGCGCGGACCTCTCCGAAGTCTTGAACGAGGGCGGCGCGAAGGGCGCAGGGAGTGGCGCGGCGCGCTCGCCCCTGCGCAACGCGCTCATCGTCTCCGAGGTGGCGCTCTCGCTCGTGCTGCTCGTCGGCGCGGGGCTGCTCGTGAGGAGCTTCCTGAGCCTGCAAACGGTCAGCCCCGGCTTCGACGCGCGCGGCGTGCTGACGATGTACGTCTTCCTGCCCGGCGCCAAATACCCGGAGGAGGCGCAGCACGCCGACTTCTTCGAGCGCGCGGCCGAACGTCTGCGCTCGCTGCCGGGCGTCGAGGCCGTCGGCCTCACGAGCAACCTCCCCGTCAGCGGCAACTACGACCGCCTGAGCCTCTACGTCGAGGAGCACCCGCCCGCCTCGCGC
>DATHBF010000369.1:0-9935 GCA_035296285.1 Pyrinomonadaceae bacterium
CTCGACGGCCATCTGCGCCACGAGGCTCTTGCCCGCGCCCGTCGGCAAGACGACCACGCCGCGCGAGCCTGCCCGCTTCCACTCAGCGATGGCCTGCTCCTGGTACGGACGCGGCTCGACAAGGAGCTTCGTCGGGAAGTCGAACTCATGGTAGGCGCGCGCGCGGTCTTCGTAAGCGAAGCCGCCCCGCACCAGCTCCTTCAAAGCCTGTCGGTAGCCCCAGGCCGGCGCGCGCCAGCGCATCACGCGCTCGTCCCAGCGGAAGACCGTGGGCACGCGCGCCGAGGCGTCCGCGCCGTCTAAGAGGAGCGTCCCCGAGTCGAATCTGAGTACGAGAGGCGCGGTGTCCATCGTGAGGAAGAGATTACAACAGCCCGGCCGAGGCTAGAATGGAATCTCGTCGTCTTCGATCTCGGGCGCCGTGTGACGGCCGCCGCCCGCGCGTGTGTCAACGCTCCCGGCGCGCGCCGCCGAAGCGCTCTCGGCCGGCCGCGAAGACTGGTTGACCGGGATGCCTTCGACGCCCTGCGCACTGTCGATGAAGTGCACGTCGGTCGCGTTCACTTCGAGCGTGTGGCGGGTCTTGCCGTCGCGGTCAGTCCATTCCTCGACGCGCAGGCGTCCTTCGACGTAGGCCCGCCGCCCCTTCGTCAGATACTGCGAGACGGTCTCGGCCTGCTTTCCCCAGACCGTGACCTTGAACCAGGTGGTCACGTCCTGCTGCTCGCCAGCCTTGTCCTTGCGCCGCTCGTTCGTCGCCATCGTGAACGAGCAGACGGCCGTGCCCTGCGGCGTGTAACGCAGCTCGGGGTCGCGCCCGAGGTTGCCGACGACGATGATCTTGTTGAAGGACATGTATTCTCGCTCCTCTAATTCGGGATGTGTTGCAGGCGCGGAACAGCGTATCACACGCGGGCAGCGGTTGTACACGCAGGGAAGGGCTCAGGGGTCGCGGCGCGGGACTTCGACCGAGAGGAAGTCGTGGGCCATCTCGGTCGCCGGGAAGACGGCGCGTGCTTCGCGCAGGAGGTCTTCGGGCTCGGTCTGGTTTCCGCGCACGTAGCGCGGGCTGAAGTGCGTGATGAGGAGGAGGCGCGCGCCGGCTTCCTGCGCGGTGCGGGCGGCGGACGAGGCGGTCGAGTGCGTGCTGCGCGCGGCGAGGTGTTCGTCCGATTCGGCGAAGGTCGCTTCGTGGATGAGGGCGTCGCAGTCGCGCGCCAGTTCGACGGCCGCGCGGCAGTAGGCCGTGTCGGTGCAGTAGACGACGCTGCGGCCGCGCAAGGTCGGGCCGCAGAACTCGGCGCCGTCGAAGGCGCGGCCGTCGGGCAGCGTGACGCGCTCGCCCCTTTTAAGGCGGCCGTAGAGCGGGCCGGGCGGGATGCCCTGTTCTCTGGCGCGCTCCGCGTCGAAGTGGCCGGGGCGGTCCTTCTCCTCGACGCGGTAGCCGAAGGCCGGGAGCCTGTGCTTGAGCGGGACGCAGCGGACGGCGAACTCCTCGTCCTCGAAGATTTGGCCCTCCTCGACGGTGTGGACTTCGAGCGGGTAGGAGGTGTGGAGCTGCGTGTGGCGGCTCACGTCGCGGACGTACTCGGCGAGCCCGCGCGGGCCGTAGACCTCTATGCGGCGGGCGTGGCCGGACATGCCGCAGGTGGCGAGCAGGCCCATCAGCCCGTAGACGTGGTCGCCGTGCAGGTGCGTGATGAAGACGCGCGTGAGCTGGCTGATGTTGAGGTCGCTGCGAAGGAGTTGGTGCTGCGTGCCCTCGCCGCAGTCGAAGAGCCAGACCTCTCCGCGCTGCGGGAGCCGGAGGGCCACGCTTGAGACGTTGCGCGAGCGCGTCGGCACGCCGGCACTCGTTCCGAGGAAAGTGATGCGCAAGGTAGTTGTCGGTCGTCGGTCGTCGGTCTTCAGTTAACGGCGGGCTTCAGTTTGACGCCCCCGGGCTTACCGTGTCCAGCAGGGCTGACGAAAGGGTTGTCCTTTATCCAGAGGCGATACGGGAGAAGGGCGTCTTCGCCCGCGTAGGCGACGCCGACGCGCGGGCCGGAGGCGATGTCGGACGGCGACACCTGAAAGCCCGCGTCTTCGAGCCAGACGCGGCGGCCCGTGAGGTCTTCGCCGTTGTAAGTGAGGTCTATGCCGAGCGCCCGGCAGAGCTTGCCGGGGCCGTTCGTCAACTCCCTGTCTTTAAGAACGGGGCGGCGGCGGCGCATCCACTCGACGCCTTCTTCGGGCTCGACGGCGCGGACGAGGACCGCCTCGGGCGTCCCTCCCGGCCCGGCCACGACGTTGAACTGGTGGTGCATGCCGTAGACGAAGTAGACGTAAGCCGCGCCGCCCGGCGCGTACATCGTCTCGGTGCGCGCCGTGCGCCGCCCGCCGTAGGCGTGCGAGGCGCGGTCTTCGACGCCGACGTACGCCTCGACCTCGACGACGCGGCCCGAGACGCGCTCGCCCGTCGGCGCCGGCACGACGAGGCGCTTGCCGAGCAGCGAGCGCGCCACCTCCAGCGCGCCGCCGCGCGTGTAGAAGACGCGGGGCAGTTTGGACAAGCTCACTCGAACTGCCTTTTGAACTCTTCGAACTGGCGGCGCATCTCGTCCACCTCCCGGCGCAGCGACTCGACCTCGGCTTCGAGGCGGGCCACCCTCTCGCCGCCCGCGTCCGTGCCGGCCCGCCTGCGCGGCTCCGAAGCACTCTCGGCGGCCGCGGCCTCCTCCGTCACCTCGGGCACGCCCGCGAGCGTCTGCGCGTAGCGCGAGTCCTTGCGGCCCGGCTGGCGCGGGAGCTTGACGACGAGCGGCCCGTCGTCGCGGCGCGACAGCTCGTCGAGCGTCGTCTCGACTTCGGCGAGGTCCGCGAACTCGTGGAGGCGGCCCGTCCGGCCGCGTATCTCGCCGACAGTCTGCGGCCCGCGCAGCATCAGCACGCACATCACGGCCAGTTGCGCCGCCGTGAGGTCGAGCGCCTCGCGCAGCATGTGCTTGTACTTGGGCACGCGGCTGTCGGCGCCGTAGAAGACGTAGACGAGGTTCTTCGAGCGCAGCGTGTCTATGGCGTCGGCGACGGTCCGCTCGTCGTAGGCGACTACGGGGTCGCGGTTGGAAATCTGTTTGCACGCGGCGACCAGCGCGTTCAGCGTCAGCGGGTAGTAGTCGGGCGTCGTCACCTGCTTCTCCACGAGCGAGCCGACGACCCTCACCTCCGTCTCGTTCAAGAGTGCTTGCGCGTTTCCGGTCATGCCTCAGAATTTCATTGACACCGTCTCCCGGTCAAGTGTATTAAGCCCTCGCGCCTCTTTCACAGACCGCCGACCTACTTTCTTTCCGGCTCATTACTAAAAGGAGAACATTCATGGGCGACAACGACGGGCCTTCGTGGGGGCCGCTCGCTGACCGTTACGAGGATGCCGCGCGGCCGCGCAGGCTTCTGGCGCTCGACGGCGGCGGCATCCGCGGGGTGCTGACGCTACAGGTCTTGATAAAGATGGAAGAGGTGCTGGCCGAGGCGAGCGGGCAGGGCGAGAGGTTCCGCCTCTGCAACTTCTTCGACTACATCGGCGGCACCAGCACCGGGGCCATCATCGCGGCCGGCCTCGCCGCCGGCCACTCGGCGAAGTGGCTCTCCGACTTCTACGTCGAGCTCGGGCCGACCATCTTCGAGAAGGCTTTCCTCCTCCACCGCCTCAAGAACCTCTACAAGAGCGAGCCGCTGGCCGAGAAGCTGAAGGAGGTCTTCGGCCGCGACACGACGCTCGGCACGCCGGGCGCGCTCAGGAGCCTGCTGCTCGTCGTCACCCGCAACGTCACGACCGACTCGCCGTGGCCCATCAGCAGCAACCCCTTCGCCAAGTACAACGACCCGCGCCGCAAGGACTCCAACCTCAGGATACCGCTCTGGCAGCTCGTGCGCGCCTCGACGGCCGCGCCCGTCTTCTTCCCGCCCGAGGTGATGGCGTGGGACCCGGCCGACCCCTCGAAGACCTTCCTCTTCGAGGACGGCGGGCTGACGCCCTACAACAACCCCGCCTTCCTGCTGGCGCGCATGGCGACGCAGGAGCCTTACCGCCTGGGCTGGCCGACGGGCGAGCGCAAGCTCCTGGTCGTCTCCCTCGGCACGGGCTCGGCGCCGAAGGTCGAGGCCGAGCTGGGCGGGGCCAGGAGCGCCTTCTCGAACCTCGTCAACTTCCCCGGCGCGCTCATGTACGGCGCGCAGATAGACCAGGACATCAACTGCCGGACGGTCGGCCGCTGCGTCCACGGCGCGCCCATCGACCGCGAGCTGGGCGACCTCATCCCGCGCCGCCGCGACACGGACGAGCCCGCCCCCCTCTCCGAAGACCTCGGCCGCCAGTTCCTCTACGCGCGCTACAACGCCGAGCTGAGCCGGGCGTGGCTCGACGCCAACAACCTCAAAGGCGTGGACCCCGAGAAGGTGTCGCAGCTCGACTCGGTCGAGCACATCCCCGACCTCATCCGCGTCGGCGAGGCGCTCGCCGACGAAGTGAAGCCCGAGCACTTCGCCCTCGATTGGTTCAAACAGTTCGAGGAGCCGCAAGGAGCGTTGAAGCCATGAGCCCGAGAGCCACGAGGGCCTTCGTCGTCCGCCCGTTCGGTAAGAAGAAGGACGCCCAGGGGAACGAGATAGACTTCGACGCGGTCGAGCGCGAGCTGATCGCGCCCGCGCTCGCACGCCTCGGCATCAAGGGCGGCACGACCGGCGACATCGTCGAGTCCGGCAACATCCGCGTCGACATGTTCCGCCGGCTCCTGCTCGCGGACCTCGTCGTCGCCGACCTCTCCGTCCACAACGCCAACGTCTTCTACGAGCTCGGCATCCGCCACGCGCTGCGCAACTGTCACACCTTCATGATGCGCTGCGACGCAGACAAGTTCCCCTTCGACCTCCAGACCGACCGCTACTTCGTCTACAAGAGCCGGGCGCCGGCCGAAGACCTCGACGCGCTCGTGGAGGCCATCGGCCGGACCATGGACTCGCAGACGAAGGACAGCCCCGTCTTCATGTCGCTGCCGAGCCTGAAGGAGCAGGAGACCGCGCACTTCATCCCCGTCCCGCTCGACTTCGGCGAGGAGGTGGACCGCGCCGCCGCCGACAGGCAGTTCGGCGACCTGGAGCTGTTCGCGGCCGAGGTGGCGGGCCTCGAATGGGGGGCGGTGGGCCTGCGCGCCGTCGGCCGCGCGCAGTTCAAGCTCAAGGCGTTCAACGGCGCGCGGGCCACCTGGGAGGCCGTCCGCCAGATTGACCCCCTCGACCTCGAAGCGAACATCCTGCTCGGCACCGTCCTGCAACGCCTCGGCGACCTGACGGGCTCGACGCAGGCCCTTGAGCGCGCCCTCCAGGCCGAGCACATCGAGAAGAAGGACCGCGCCGAGGCTTACGCCCTGCTGGCCCGCAACGCCAAGACGCTCTGGCAGAAGGACTGGCAGCAATCGCCGCCCGAGGAGCGGCCGGTCAAGGCGCTGCGCTCGCGCTACCTTCAGGACTCCTACGACAACTACGAGCGCGCCTTCGAGGAGGACTTCAACCACTTCTACTCCGGCCTCAACGCGCTGGCGATGCTCACCGTCCTGTTGGAGCTGGCCGCGGCCGAGCCCAAGGTCTGGGCCGGGCGCTTCAGGACTCCGAAGAGGGCCGAGGAGGATTTGGAGGAGCGCGGGGCGCACGCCGCCAAGCTGGCGGCGGCCGTTCACCTCTCGCTTGAGGCCGCGAGGCGTCGCCTGGAGAAGGAAGGCAAGCGGGACGAGTGGGCCGACATCAGCGCGGCCGACCTGCGCTGCCTCACCGACAAGGAGAACCCCGAGTGGGTCGCCAGCGGGTACGAGGAGGCGCTGGCCGGGGCGTCCGACTTCGCGGCCGAGGCCGCGCGCAAGCAGCTCGCCATGTACCGCGACCTCGGCATCCTCAAAGCCACGGTCGAGGAGGTCGTCAAGGTCACGGGGCTGCCGAAAGAGGAGGACCAGGCTCCGGGCGCGCGTAAGCGCGTCCTCATCTTCACCGGCCACATGATTGACGCCCCGGGCCGCGAGAAGCCGCGCTTCCCCGCGGACAGGGAGGACGTGGCGCGGCAGAGGATCAGGGAGAAGGTCGAGGTCGAGATGCGGCTCGGCGGCGGCGTGGCCCACGGCATCGCGGGCGGGGCGAGCGGCGGCGACATCCTCTTCCACGAGGTCTGCGCCGAGCTGGGCATCCCCACGCACCTCTACCTGGCCCTGCCGCGCGGCGAGTACGTGAAGAACTCCGTGCAGAAGGGCGGGCCGGCGTGGGTCGAGCGGTTCAGGCAGCTCTACGAGCGGCTCTCGGCCGAGGGGAAGGTCCGTGTGCTCAGCCAGGCGACCGACGAGCGCGAGTATCTGCCGATCTGGCTGCGGCAGAAGGAGAACTACGACATCTGGCAGCGGAGCAACCTCTGGATGCTTCACAACGCGCTGGCCGCCGGCGGCGACGACAACGTGACGCTGATCGCGCTCTGGGACGGCGAGCCGACCGGCGACGGCCCCGGCGGCACGAGCCACCTCGTGCAGCAGGCGGGCGAGCGCGGCGCCAAGTCGGTCGTCATCAACACCAGGCAGGAGTTCGGCCTCTAGGCCGCCTAACGCGCCGAGAGCTTCAGGACGAGGTCGGCGTCGTAGGCGCGGACGTGGAGGCGGTCGCCTTTGCGAAGGATGTAGGTGGGGCCGGAGCGGAGGCGGTGGCGCTGGCGCACTTCGCCGGTCCGCCTGTCGAGCAGGTAGAGGAAGTCCGGCTCGCTCGTGAAGCCGTAGCCGGCGACGATGAGGTCGCCGGCCAGCTCGAAGTTATCGGCGTTGGAGACGAGCGGGCGGCTGCGCCAGACGACGCGCCCCGTCCGCGTGTCCAGGGCCGTCAGGTAAGCGTTCATCCCCTTCGAGGAGCGCGCGTAGGTGTTGTGCCCGTGCGAGACGTAGAGCGTGCCGCCCTCCTCGGCCGCCCAGGTGATCTGCTGGTAGGTGAACTCCCGCTCGCGCTGCGGCGTGCCGGGCGCGTAGGCGTAGTCGGCGAAGTCGAAGCCGTAGCGGAAGCGGCCCGCGGAGTCGAGCGCGACGAGGTAGCGGCCCTCGCCCCCGTCGAGCCCGTAGACGGCGAGCACGCCGCCCGACGGGCCGCGCATCGCCCTGATTATCCTCACGCCCCGGAACTCCGGCGGCACGAAGCCGGGCAACGCCCTCCCGCCCGCACTCCCTTCCGCGCCCGGCAGCTCGTAGACGGGAAGCTCAAGGCCGTTGCGCTCGAACCACGGAGCCACGTCCGTGACCTGGTTCCTTCGCTCCGAGACGGCGACGAGGCGCGGCCCCCTCGGCGCGGCCGGCGTCGCCCCCGGGGGCACGCGCTTGAACTCGGGCGCGGGCAGCGTCAGGACGCGCCACCGCCCGGGGTCGTCCTGAGCCGGCGCGGCCGGCGCGAAGAGGAGCAGCAGCAGGAGGAGCGCGAAGGGCTTGGGCGTCATCGTCATCTTTAAAGGTTCGGGCGGGCGGCCCTCTTCCGGGGTTCGGGGACGGGGCTCGCGTCGAGTTCTTCGAGCGCGTTGAGAATCGTTTCGGCGGCGGCGACGAAGAAGTCCTGCGTGATGGTCTCGAAGTCGTCGGTCGGCTGGTGGTAGTCCTTGTGGTCCTCGACGCCGAAGTAGACGTGAGGGATGCCGGCGCGGTGAAAGGCGAAGTGGTCCGACTGGCTCGTCCAGTCGTCGCGCCCCTGGTCGGGGAGGTCGTGGCCGAGGAGCAGTTTGATGCGCGAGCGCGCCGCAGCCCGCTCTACCGGGGCCTTGAGCGAGGGGTTGCGGCGCGTGCCGGAGGCGTAGAGCTCGCCCTTCTCGCTGTGGCCGACCATGTCGAGGTTGACGTTGAGCGCCACGTCGCGCTTCTCCTCGCGCAGCCGCCGCACGAGCTCGTAGGCGCCTTGCAGGCCGACCTCCTCGGCGTCGAGCGCGGCGAAGACGAAGCTGTGGCGGGGCGGGCGGCGCGCGAAGTGCGCGGCGAACTGGAGCAGCGCGGCCACGCCCGAAGCGTTGTCGTCGGCGCCGTTGTAGACCTTCCCGCCGCGCACGCCGACGTGGTCGTAGTGCGCCGTGACGACGACGAGCCGCTCCGGGCTCCGCGTCCCGCGCACGTGGCCGACGAGGTTGACGCCGCGCCGCGCCTTGACCTCGCCGCGGGCCTTCAGGTCGAACGGCTGCTCGAAGGAGCCGCCGGCCAGAGGCTTCAGGCCCGCCTCCGCGAACCTCCGCAGCAGGTACGCGCGCGCGCGCGCGCCGCCTTCGGTGCCCGCCGCGCGCCCCTCCATCTCGTCGCCGGCCAGCACCCGCACGTCTTCCAGAAGCCGCCCCGCGTCCACGACTTTCGCCGGCGGCCCGGCCGCGACCCTGCGCCCCTCCGGCCGCGGCGTCTGAACCGCCCACGCCCCGGCCGCCCCCGACGCCGCCAACACGATGATGAGCAAAAAACCCTTCATGATTTGAACCCGCCCCCGCCCCATTATGCCCGCTCGCCTCGACGCCCGCACCCCGCGCCGACGCGGCATTTACTCAGGAGAACCACTCGCGGTACCCGTCGCGGAGGGATTCGATGGCAAGCTCTTTGTGCTTGGCCTCGACTTCTATCCAGGGGACGCCGCGGTAGGCCGCGGGCAGTTGCGTGACGAGGTCGCTGTGGTGGCGGTCGTTGAAGGACTCGCGGCCGTTGGAGATGTGGACGAGCTGCCAGTCGGGCACGGGCCACGTCTCGCGCGCGGCCGAGACCATCTCGGCGACGCTCGGGTGGTCGTAAGAGTCCAGGCGCTCGTGGACGACGTGGTGGTGCGCGTCGAAGACCATGGGGACGCGCGCGCGCCGGCAGACTTCGAGGATTTCGTCGGCCCCGTAGGTGTACTCGTCGTTCTCGAAGGCGATGCGCGTGCGCACCGCCTCGGGCAGCCGGCCCACCTCCTCGATCAGCCTTTCCGTCCTCCCGCCCTTCCCGCCGTGAATCTCTATCAGCGCCCAGGCCGTGCGCGGCTGTTCGAGCATGTCCATGACGCGGGCGTGCGTCTCAAGAATCTTGACGCTGTTGGCGACGGTCTGCGGCGAGTCGGAGTTGAGGACGACGAACTGGTCGGGGTGCAGGACGAGGCGGATGCCGAGCGCGGTAGCGCGGCGGCCCGTCCCCGCGACCTCTTCGGAGAACTCTTGCAGCACGTCTTCGCCCGCCGGGTCGTCGGCGAAGGGGAAGAGGCCGGAGGTCATGCGGTAGAGGCTCAAGCCCCGCGCGCGGCAGAAGTCGAGGGCGCGATTGAGGCGCGCGAGGTTGTCGCGGTAGAGGGCGCGCAGGGCGTCCGATTGCGCGGCGGCGTCGAGCTGGAGCAGCCGCTTGCGCGTCAGCGCGCGATAGCGGACCTCGTCCGAGTGCGTGATGCAGACGAGCCCGAGTCGCGGGCCGGCCGCGGCTTCCCTTTTCGGTTTAGTCACGCGCCGATGATAGGGCCGCCGTCTCGCCTTCGGATGGCGAAAGCTTCAAGGAATGTTGGAGGCGTGTGCCGGTTGCCTCCGGATGCGTGAGCGTGGAGGCGCAGAGGAGGACGAGGGCGACCCAGAGCAGGTCCGCCAGCAGCAGGTGGAGAATCTGCATCCAGACGGGCGCGAGCAGCCAGACGTTGACGATTCCCGCGGCGGTCTGCACGAGCAGGAGTGCGACGACGGCGGCCGAGAGGCGCGAGGCTTCGGGGCCGTTCTCCTTGGCGCGCGCCGCGAAGTGGGCGAGGTAGGCGCCGACGAGGATGGCGAGCAGCGGGTGCAGGTTGTACTGGCGCAGGCCGAAGAGCGGGTGCGCGCCGGGCGCCGCCGTCTCGCCCCCGGGGAAGAGCGTCGCGCCGAGCGCCGCCACCGCGCCGCTCACGCCGACGGCCAGCATCCCGAAGAGCGCGAGCCC
>DATHBF010000370.1:0-2259 GCA_035296285.1 Pyrinomonadaceae bacterium
GCGGCGGCCGGCGGCGCGGGAGTCTCAACAGGCCGGCTCGCAAGCTCCTTCGCCCGCGCCGCCCTCTTACGTCGCCGCGCCCGACGCGCACGCGCCGCCGGCGCCCGACGAGAGGGTCGCCTTCGAGACTCCCTCGAAGCCCCGGCGCGAGAGACAGACTCCTTCCCCCGCGCGCGAAGGACGGCGGCAGAAGAGGGCGGCGGCGGCGAACGCCGTCTACGTGAAGCCGGCCGAAGAGGCGGAGGGCGAAGGGCGCAGTGAGGTCGCCGCTTCGCTGGCGCGGGGATTCAGCGTGAAGGCGCAGCTCGTCAACGCGCTGCGGCTGACGGGCACGAAACTCAAAGAGGTGCAGAAGAAGACGCTCGGGTCAGACGAGCACGGCTCCGCCTTCGCGGGGGAGCGCAACCGTTCGAGGTGAGGTAGCAATCATGAGAAGAACACGGGTCAGCTTATCGAAATTAATCGCCGCCGTCTTTCTAACCCTGGCCGCCTCGGCCGCCGCGTCGGCGCAGGACCGCGGCCGCATCCGCCTTGAGAGCCTCGACCAGCTCGGCTCGAAAGCCTTCGAGGCGGTGAACGTCGAGATAGACAGCATCCTCATCAATCTCGCCGGCTCGGTCCTCTCGGACAAGGACGACGAGGAGAAGGGCGTCAAGGAGTTAATCAAGGGCTTGCGCGGCCTCTACGTGCGGAGCTACGAGTTCAAGGCGGGGGGGCAGTACGCGGAGTCGGACCTGTCGCAGATACGGAGCCAGTTGAGCGGGCCGGGCTGGTCGCGCGTGTTGAGCTTGAAGAACCGCGGCGACGACTTCGACGACGCGGAGGTCTACGCCGCGCGCGAGGGCAATCGCGTCGAAGGGCTCGTCATCCTCGCCGTTGACCCCAAGGAGGTGACGGTCATCAACCTCGTCGGCTCCGTTGACCTCGACAAGCTTCAGCGCCTCGCCGACGGCATCCGCCTCCCCCGCGTCCGCATCGAGCGCAAGCGCGGCGGAGACAACCAGGGGAAGAAGCCGTAAGGCCCGAAGGCCGAACGCGGGCGGCGGGCCTCAGCCCTCGCCGCCCACCTTCATCCACTTCTCCGCTATCTTCGGCAGGTCGGCCGGGTCCTCGACGTAAATCTCAAGGTAGCCGCAACGCACGCAGACGTAGAAGCTGGTGAATGCCCCCGCCGACCACGTCCCGAGCGCGACCGAGACGCCCGTGCGCGAGCCGTCAATCAAGTGGACCTCGCGGGCCTGACACTTCGGGCACAGTCCGTCCTTCATCTCCCACCTCTCACCAGGGAAAACCTGCAACCTCGATTCTGCCCGCCGGCCACTCGCGCCCGCCGCACGGCAGCACCATCACGCGGAAGGGCGAAGAGACGACCTTGCCGCCCGGCTGCTCGAACTCGACCTCCTCTTCGACCAGCCGCCAGCCCTGCCGCGCGTAGAAGGCGACGAGCCGTTCGAGGCAGAAGAGCATCCCGGCTTCCGCCCCAAGCTCGCCGCAGATGAAGTCGGCCGCGCGCCGCATCGCCTCGTGGACGAGGTGGCGGCCCCGCCCCTCCGGCGTGCTCACGACGCCGCCGACGCCGCCGACCGTCACCCCGCGCCCGCCCGCCGTCAACGAAACTTTCACCACCCCGGCGTGGGCCAGCAGTCGCCCGTCCTCCTCGGCGATGAAGTGCCACTCCTTCGGCCGCCAGCGGTAGTCTATGTCCTCGGCGCCGAAGATGTTCTCGCCCCACGCGAACAGCGCCCGCCACTCCTCCGGCGTCAACTCCTTCGAGAGCCTTATCTCTACGCCCATCCTCACCCCCGCCCGAAATTTGTCAGCCGCCAGTAAATACTAAAGGCCGGGAACTGACAACCGATAAATGCCTTTGCTACGGGAAGCGAAAGGCAATATAGTGTCGGGCAAACGCGCTGCCGTTAACCAAAGCTTTCCACAGACGAATAGCAAACGCCGGAGGGTTCTTCCGAAGCCATGAACAGGGCACGTCTTCTCACGCGGGCCGGCAAGGCCGCCGTCTCGCTCGCCGCCGCCTTCCTCCTCCTCGCCGCCGCGCCTGCGCCGCACGCGGCCGGGCAGGAGGGCCAAGCTTCGACGGGTCAGCAGCGCGGGACGGGCGCCGCCGCGCAGTCCGCGCCGCGCGACGCGTTCCGCCCGCTCGCCTACCGCCAGATAGGCCCCTTCCGCGGCGGGCGCGTGGCGGCCGTCGCGGGCGTCCCCTCGCAGCCCTTCGTCTACTACTTCGGGGCGACGGGCGGCGGC
>DATHBF010000371.1:0-3046 GCA_035296285.1 Pyrinomonadaceae bacterium
CGTGGGCCGCGGCATGTTCTACGTCACCTACGAGCAGGGCTATGAGATCGGCCTCTACCGCGAGCCGTACCGCGGCTCCGTGCCCATCACGTCGGGCGAGATCGGCGAGGACTTCGCCTACTACCTCGCGAAGTCCGAGCAGGTACCTTCGGCCGTGATGCTGGGCGTGCTGGTCCGCGCGCGAGAGTCGGGCGAGACGTTCGTGGAGGCGGCGGGCGGGCTGATGATTCAGGTGATGCCGGGCGCGGACGAGCGCGTGGTGGCCGCCATCGAGTCTTCGGTCGGGAGGACGCCGCACACGACCGCCCTCATCCGCGAGGGCGCGACGCCCGCCGAGATGCTGCGCACCGCGCTCGGCGGCGTGCCGTTCGAGGTGCTCGAAGAGCGCGAGGTCGGCTTCGGGTGCCAGTGCTCTTACGAGCGCGTGGTCTCGCTCCTCTCCGCCATCGAGCAGGGCGAGCTGGAGGCGATGCTGCGCGAGGACAAGGGCGCGGCGCTCACCTGCCACTTCTGCAACGAGACGTACCGCATAGACGAGCCCTCGCTCGCGGAGATCGTCTGGCGCGGAAGGCCCGCACCTGCGGCGGACTAAATTCTAAAAAGAAGGAAAAAAGGAGAGGCGGGGACTAATCCCCGCCTCTTCCTTTTTTAACTCTTCCCCGCCCTACTTGCCGGAGGTGCCGGACGAGGGCAGCAGGTCGAAGTTGCCGATCTCGCGGTTGTGGTTGTCGAGCACGCCCATCACGTCCGAGGTCTCTTCGAGCATCTGCTTCGTCATGGCGATGGAGTCTGACAGCTGCTCGAAGTCGAGCGAGGAGACACGCTCGGGCGTCGGGAGCGTGACGACCTGATCGTTGACGAGGCCGAAGAAGTTCTCGATGGACTGGAGCTGCCCCTCGACGAGCTTGACCGAACGCTCCAGCTCGTCGAACTGCGCGAGGCGCCGCTTGAGGATTTCGACGTTGGCGCGCTGGACGCGGCCCGCGCGGTCGTCGGGCGCGCTCTCGACTGACCGCTCGGCCTGCGCCAGTTGGTTCTGCACGGTCTGCCGGTTGATCGAGCGCAGGTGGTGTTTGCGGCGCCGGTAAACGTCCAGCAGGTCAACGAAGTCTTCCCAACGCTGTTCGAGCGTGCGGATGTTCGTCGGGAGGTCTTTGGAGCCCGTGAACTTGAGGTAGTTGTCGAAGATTTTATTCTTGAGCCACTTCAGGTAGAGCACGGCCTCGCGCTCGCGCGGGTCGAAGCTCTCGATGAGGCGCTCGCGCTGCTTGTTGCGAAGCTCATGGAGCCGCTTGCGGTTGCGGTTGTCAACGAGCCTGCGGTAGAGCGAGGTGGCCGGGACGGTCGCGAGGTACGCGCCCTCCGCGACGAGCGCCGCCGCCAGGGGTATCGGCGACCAGGTGTAGGCGGCGGCGACGGCGAAGCCGGCCATGCCCCAGAAGTTCGCCGGCTCCATCGCCGCCTCTTTCAGATATTCGAGACTGAGCTTCTTCTCCGCCATAAAACTTCCGCTTGCCGAATCAGGACCGACGATTTCTTGATTAAAACATTAGGCGTTCGACTCGCCGGAGGCCGAAGGGAGCGCGGGGGCTTCCTTCTCGCCGGAGCCGATGAGCCCCATCTGCCGCTTGTAGTCGAGGAGCTTGTCCTGGAGCTGCATGTCCATGGCCTCGCGCTCGATCTCGTGCATCTGCGAGTCCACGCCCGAGGTGCCGAGCTGGAGCTTGGCCTCGGCGGTGGCGGCGCGGCGGTCAATCTTCTCGCGCATCTCGTTGAAGGTCGAGGCGTCGTCGCCGATCTGGAACGAGGCCATCGTCTGCGCGAGCTGCTCCTGGAGCTTGGCCTGCTTCGACTGGTTGATGAGCTGCATGGCCTCGGCCGTGCGGCGCTGCATCTGGAGGATGTAGTTGTCGCGGGCCTTCGTCGCCTGCTGCGAAGCCTTGGCGGCGGTTTCGAGCTGCTGGTTGGTGCGGCCGAGGTCGAGCTGGGCCTGCTGGAGCTGGCCGATGTAGGCGGTGGCGATGTCGTCGCGGTTCATCTTGACCGCGGCCTTGATCTTCGAGTCGAGGTCCACGACCTGCTCTTCGAGCTTCTGCTTGTTCTTGGCGAGCAGGCGCTCGGTCGCCATCACCTGCGCGACGGAGTTGTTCAGCTCCGGCACGCGGTCGCGCATGTCGCGGATCGTCTGCTGCAAGATCAGCTCGGGGTCCTCGGTCTTCTCGACGATGCCGCCGAACAACGCCCGAAGCGAACGCTTCAACCTCGCCAACACTCCCATCGTCTTCGCACCCTCCGGCCGCCCGGCGGCCTTCGCAAATTTTTCGGCCCGGACAACTTAAGGCGACCGGGACCAGACATTGTACGTACGCCCGAGCCGCCCGGTTCAACTTGCTGCGAGTATAACAAGGCTTCCCCGCGCCCGCCAGAGCGGAAAATAAGACGGCTTAAAAGCGCCCGATGTCGCGCCGGTAGTGCATCCCGTCCCAGCGGATGCGTGCGGCCGCGTCGTAGCAGCGCGAGAGAGCGTCGCCGAGCGCCGGGGCCGAGGCCGTGACGCCGAGCACGCGCCCGCCGGCCGTCACGTACGAGCCGTCCCCGCCGCGCGCCGTGCCGGCGTGGAAGATTTGGACCGACTCGACGCGGGCGGCCTCTTCGAGCCCTTCTATCGGGGCGCCCGTCTCGGGCTTCTCCGGGTAGCCGCGCGCGGCGAGCACGACGCAGGCGGAGGCGTCGTCGCTCCACCCGACTTTAACGCCGCCCAACCGGCCGCGTGCCACCGATTCGAAGACTTCGAGCAGGCTGCCGCGGAGGCGGACGAGGATGGCCTGGGCCTCCGGGTCGCCGAAGCGGACGTTGTATTCGAGGACGCGCGGGCCGTCGGGCGTCAGCATCAGCCCGACGAAGAGGACGCCGCGGAAGTCGAGCCCGTCGGCGCGCGCGCCTTCGAGCGTCGGCTCGACTATCTCGCGGACGGCGCGGGCGTGTGTCTCTTCGTCCAGCACACCGGGCGCGGTAATGGCGCCCATCCCGCCCGTGTTCGGGCCGG
>DATHBF010000372.1:0-4221 GCA_035296285.1 Pyrinomonadaceae bacterium
CTTCGTCCCCAGCCACGCCGCGATGCGCTCGAACAGCAGCGAGCCGCCGAAGGCGATGAACTGCACCATCAGAAAAATCCCGAGGATGAAGCCCGGGTTATCCGGCAGGCCCCGCGCGATGAAAAGCTCCTGCGCGAGAAAGACCGAGGCCGCGCTGATGACGGTCTGGATGCCGTCGTTGTAGAGCAGGTAGCCGACGAGGAAGCGGAGCGTCTGTTTCAACTTCCACAGCTCGCGGAAGGTCGAAATCAATTCCGTGAACCCGACCGTCAGGTACGACCTGCCCTTCGGCATCTCGCGCTCGGGCGCGCGCGTCTTCAGGCGCCGGAACGTGATGACGGCGAAGCCGCCCCACCAAATTCCCGCCGAGAGCAGCGAGACTCGGACGGCGAACTCCCGTGCGTCGCCCTCGGAGAACCCGAGCGGCCCGAAGACGCGCGCCGCCTGCGCGACGAGCAGGAAGTTCAAAGCCAGCAACAGCCCGCCGCCCATGTAGCCCCACGCGAAGCCGCGGCTCGAAATCTTGTCCCTCATGTCCTCGGTAGTGATCTCGGGCAGGAAGGCGTTGTAGAAGACGACGGCCGCGCCGAAGCAGACGTTGGCGAGGATGAAGAGGAGCCCGCCGAGCCAGTACAGGTCGCCCGTCACGAAGAACAGCAGGCACGTCGAGAAGGCGCCCGCGTAGCAGAAGACGGCCATCAGCCTCTTCTTCAACCGCGAATAGTCCGCGATGGCGCCGAGGACGGGCAGCAGGAAAATCTGCGAGCCGACGGCGATGGAGACGCACTGCGTGAAGAAGGACTTGGCCGTGACGGAGCCGAGCGGCCCTAAGCTGAGGACGACGCCGTTCGGGTCGCCGAGGCTGCGCTGGGCGAGCGCCGTCAGGTAGGGGCCGAGGAGCGTGCTGACGACCGTCGTGTAGAAGGCCGAGTTGGCCCAGTCGTACATGATCCAGCCGAAAATCTCGCGGCGGTCGTTGGCCTGCCGGCGCGGGCTCGCGTCTTCGCGTGCGTCTCGTCTCTGGTCTGTGCTCAAGCGGGGGCTTCTCCGTCGGAAAGGATTTCGAGGACGGCGGGCGTGATGTCGGCGAGCGTCAGCGCGCGGCGCCGGACGATTGCGCGGCCCGGCCCCCAGGCGAGCGTGGGGACGGGGTTAAGCGTGTGGTTCTTCGTCGAGAGGTCTTCGACGTTCCCGTGGTCGCTGGTCAGGATGACGGTCGTCGTCGTGAGGTCGAGCCGTTCGAGCAGCGCGCGGACGAAGCCGGCGAGGGTTTCGAGGACGAGGAGCGCGCCCTGCTCGTCGCGCGCGTGGCCGACGAAGTCCGTCAGGAAGTATTCATAGAACGTGAAGCGGTGGGCCGCGGCCAGGCGCGCGAGGATTTCGGCGGCCTCTTCGGGCGTCCGCGTCTCGACGGGCTCGCCGTTCGCGGGGAAGCTCAGGTTGGTGAAGTCGTGATAGAGCGCGCGGCCCGCCTTGAGGTCTTCTTCGGTGCGGAAGGCGAGGCCGGCGGCCTCGACGGCGACGGTCGAGGCGGAGACCCAGCGGGGGCGCTTGGCGAAGAAGGCGGGGCGGTAGGCGTTGGCGAAGAGGTTCGGCCCCTGACCGGCGCGTTCGAGTTGTAAGAAGAGCGAATACTGGCGCAGGACTTCGCGCAGGCGCTCGTTGGGGAAGCCCTGCTTGTGTTGGCCGAGGAGGGCGGGCGCGTTGACGCCCGTCAGGATGGTCGTCTGCCCCGACGCACTCTGCGGGCGGCCCTCGACGCCGAGTCGCGCGTCGGTCCTCACGAGCACGCCCTCGAAAGGCAGGCGCGGCTCTTCGTCCCGAAAGACGGCGAGCGGGGCCGCGCGTCGCCCTAGCAGGTCGAGCGGGTTGTGAGGCCCGCGCGTGCCGATGCCGAGGCCGTCCACGAAGATGAGTAGCACTGACATTCTCGCCGGATTAAGTAGCACCCGCCGGGCCGGCAGCGCAAGGGCGACGACACGCGGAGCGGCTGTTTGTTATAGTGTCCGGCAGTCTCAGGAAACAGTTTCGACGGAGGGATGGATGCGGGCCATGAGGTGTGTGTGCGCGTTGGCGCTCGCGCTGCTGACCAGCGGCGCTCTCGACATTAACGTTTACGGGCAGGGCGGAGGCGGAGAGAGAAGGGCCGAGTCGCGCCCATACTTTTACGAGCCGGCCATCTCGCCCGACCGCGCCGAGCTCGCCTTCGTCTCGGGCGGCGACATCTGGACGGCGCCGGCCGCGGGCGGCGAGGCCCGCCTCCTCGTCTCGCACCCGGCCGGCGACACGCGCCCGCTCTACTCGCCCGACGGCCGCCGCCTCGCCTTCGTCTCGACCCGAACGGGCAACGGCGACCTCTACGTCCTCAGCTTCGACACAGGCGACCTGCGCCGCCTCACCTTCGACGACGCGCTCGACCAGCTCGACTCGTGGTCGCACGACGGCCGCTGGCTCTACTTCACGTCGGGCGCGCGCGACATCAACAGCTCAGACGTGTACCGCGTGAGCGCGGAGGGCGGCACGCCCATGCAGGTCGCGGCCGACCGCTACGCGAACGAGTCGGGCGCCGCCCCGTCGCCGGACGGCGCGACGCTCGCGCTCGTCGGCCGCGGCTTCGGCCAGTGGTGGCGGCACGGGCACAGCCACATCGACGAGACGGAGATTTGGCTGATGCGCGGCCACTCGACCGACGCCTACGAGCGCGTGACCGAGGGCGGCGCCAAGGAGCTTTGGCCGATGTGGGGCGCGGGCGGGCGCGGCCTCTTCTACATGTCGGACCGCGGCGGCGCCGAGAACATCTGGCAGAAGCCCCTGGGCGGCGGCCCGGCGCGGCAGGTCACGAAGTTCACCTCGGGCCGCGTGCTCTGGCCGGGCATCTCTTACGACGGGAAGACAATCGTCTTCGAGCGCGACTTCGGCGTCTGGACGCTCGACACGGAGACGGGCCGCGCCGCACCGGTGCGCGTGACGCGGCGCGGCGCGTCGGCCGGCCCTTCGGTCGAGCGCCTGCGGATGACGGACGGGTTGCAGGAGCTTGCGCTCGCGCCCGACGGGAAGAAGGTGGCGTTCGTCGCGCGCGGCGAAGTCTTCGCGGCGTCGGCCTCGGACGGCGGCGACGCGACCCGCGTGAGCGTCAGCCCCGCGCCCGAGTCGCAGCCCGAGTGGGCGCCCGACAGCCGCCGCCTCGTCTACGTCTCGGACCGCAACGGCGCCGGCCAGCTCTTCCTCTACGACTTCGCCACGAACAAGGAGACCCAACTGACGAGCGCCGCCGTCGGCGACGACACGCCGCGCTTCTCGCCCGACGGCAGGTCGGTCGCCTTCATCCGCGGCGGGCGCGAGATACGCGCCGTGGACCTTGAGACGAAGCAGGAGCGCGTCGTCGCCGCGGGCGCCTTCGAGCAGCCGCCCATCAACCCCGACCGGCCCTTCGCGTGGTCGCCGGACGGGCGTTGGATAGCCTTCATGCCGGTCGGCGGGCGGCTCTACAGGAACGTCTACGTCGCGCCCTCGGCCGGCGGCGGCAAGGCGCAGCCCGTCAGCTTCCTCGCCAACGCCGGCAGCAACACCGTCTCCTGGAGCCTGGACGGCACCTTCATCCTCTTCGACACGGGCCAGCGGACCGAGTCGGGGCAGCTCGCGCGCGTGGACCTGCTGCCGCGCCTGCCGCGCTTCCGCGAGGACCAGTTCCGCGACCTCTTCCGCGAGGAGACGCCGAAGACGCTCGCGCCCACGCTCCGCCGCCCCGAGACGCCGGCGGAGACCCCGACGCCTTCGCCCACTCCGACGCCTTCGCCTACGCCTTCGCCTTCGACGGCCGACGCGTCGAACAGGAAGGGCGTGAAGCCGGTCGAGATTGTTTACGAAGGCATCAGGCGGCGGCTGAGTCTGCTGCCCGTCGGGATTGACGTTAACTACCAGACCATCAGCCCGGACGGGAAGTGGGTGCTTTTAATCGGCGGCGCGGTCAACCAGACGAACATCTACGTCTACCCGCTGGAAGAGCCCGCCGGCAGCCAGCCGGCCGTCGCGCGCCAGCTCACCTCGACGCAAGCGTTCAAGAGCTTCGCGCAGTTCTCGCCCGACGGGAAAGAGGTCTTCTACCTCGAAGGCGGGCGCATACAGGTCGCCTCGCTCGACCAGTCGAAGCCGCCGCGCGCGCTCGCCGTCGCGGCCGAGATGGACGCCGACTTCGCGCGCGAGAAGATGGAAGTCTTCGAG
>DATHBF010000373.1:0-6444 GCA_035296285.1 Pyrinomonadaceae bacterium
CGGCCGTCGGCACCTTGGCGCCGAGCACGGCCTTCGCGTCCGCGTCGAAGCTCGACTCCTTGACCTTGAAGCGCGTGTCCTCGATCTCTTCAAAGTGATTCAGGAAGGCGGAGAAGTCGCGCATGAACTCTTCGCGCGTGAAGGCCCGCGCGGCCTTCGGGTCGGCCGGCGCGCTGTCGCCCCTGAACGACACCGGGGCGGTCTTGTTGACGGCGCTGACGGCCGGAGTCGTCGCCTCCCAGTCGCGCTTGCCGATCCACTTGACGACGTTCTTGACGGGCAGCGGACGCACTGGGAAGGGCGTGGCTTCGAGTCTTTCGGGGAAGAACTCGGCCGTCTTCGCCGCGTCGCGGTCGCGCGTGGCGACGGAGAGTTCGAGCAGGTCGTTGGCGAGCGCCTCCGAAAGCTCCTCGACCACTTCGAGGCGCGAGCGGTCAACCTGCGCGGCCGGCGCCTGCGGGTTCTGTGCGAACAGGCGCGGGGCCGCGCCGAAGGACGAAAGGAGGAGCGCGAGGGCGCAGAGGCGCGCGGCTGCTTTGCGCGCGGGCGCGAGGTTAAACGGGAACATATTTACCTGTTTGCTGTGCCTGACCGTGAAAATGTACTATGGCCGTCTTGAAGGAGTGGAGGCCGCGTCGCCTTTCGGGCCGCGCGCCCCTTTCAAAAAATTCTCCCCGGATAATAGTCCTACTAAACTCGGAACTTCAAGCGGGCACCCTTTACGAGTTCGATGCGACACACTTCGACGCCACCGCGCCTTCTCCTCAAGGCCCTCTTCGCGGCCCTCCTCGCGCTCGCGCCCGCCCTCGCGCAGCAGCAGCCGCCCCCGCAGGGCATGGGCGGCGTCTCGACGGGCGCGGGCGTGACGGGCGCCAAGCGCACGGCCGGCATCTTCGACCCGAAGGCGCCGCGCGTCTTTGAGGACGTGACGGCGCAGACCGCGCTCTCAACCTTCCGCGTCCGCTCCGGCGCGCCCGAGAAGAACTACATCGTCGAGACGGTCTCGGGCGGCGTCGCCGTCTTCGACTACGACAACGACGGCCGGCCCGACATCTACCTCCTCAACGGCTCGACGCTCGAAGCGCAGCGGGGCAAGGAGCGCGCGCCGCGCGCCGCGCTCTACCGCAACCTCGGCAACTGGAAGTTCGAGGACGTGACGGAGAAGGCCGGCGTCGGGAACGACCGCTGGGGCATGGGCGTGGCCGTCGGCGACTTCGACAACGACGGCCACGCCGACCTCTTCGTCGGCAACTTCGGCGTCTCGCGCCTCTACCGCAACAACCGCAACGGCACCTTCACAGACGTGGCCGAAAAGCTCGGCGTCGCCCGCAAGGGCTGGTCCACGGGCGCCAGCTTCGGAGACTACGACCTCGACGGCCGCCTCGACCTCTTCGTCCCCGGCTACGTGGAGCTGGATTTAGAGAACCTCCCGCCGAGCCCCGCCGAGGCCGGCAAGCCCGGCGCGGTCGCGCAGAACTTCTGCCAGTTCCGGGGCGTCCCCGTCATGTGCGGCCCGCGCGGCCTCAAGGGCGAGCGCGACACGCTCTACCGCCAGCGCCCCGACGGCACCTTCGAGGACGTGTCCGACAGGACCGGCGTCAACGACGCGAGCGGCTACTACGGCTTCTCCTCCGTCTGGGTCCGCGTCAACGACGACCGGCTCCCCGACCTCCTCGTCATCAACGACTCGACGCCCAACCAGCTCTACATGAACCGCGGCGGCGGCAAGTTCGAGGAGCTGGGCTACCCTTCGGGCGTCGCCCTCAACGAGAACGGGCGCGAGCAGGCCGGCATGGGCCTCGGCGTCGGCGACTACGACAACGACGGGCTCGTTGACTTCCACGTCACGAACTTCTCCGACGACTCCAACACGCTCTACCGCAACGACGGCGACGGCAACTTCACCGACGTGACCTTCCAGGCCGGCATGGGCGAGCCGACCATCCCCTTCCTCGGCTGGGGCACGAGCTTCTTCGACTTCGACCTCGACGGCTGGAAGGATGTCGTCGTCGCCAACGGCCACGTCTACCCGGCCGTTGACAAGCAGCAGTGGGGCACCTCCTACGCGCAGCAGGCGCTCCTCTTCCGCAACGTCGCGCACGCCGACCCGCAGCAGGCGCGCAAGGGCACGCGCGTCTTCCAGCGCGTCGCCGCCGCCCCCGGCTCGGGCCTGGCCGGCGCCTGGATGAGCCGCGGCCTCGCCGTCGCGGATTTGGACGCGGACGGCCGGCCCGACCTCGTCCTCAACAACATAGACTCGGCGCCCGCCGTCTTAAGGAACGTGACGGAGACTCAGAACCACTGGCTCCGCCTCCGCCTCGTCGGCGACCCCGCGCGCAAGAGCCCCGCCGACGCGACCGGCGCCGTCGTCTACCTGACCGCCGCGCGGGTGCGCCAGCGCGCCGACGTGTTCAGCGGCGCAGGCTACGCCTCGCAGAACGACCCCTGCCTCCACTTCGGCCTCGGCGCGGCCGCGAAGGTCGAACGCCTCGAAGTCCACTGGCCCGGCGGCACGGTCGAGCTCTTCGACGTGCCCGCCGTTGACCGCACCGTCACCCTCACCGAAGGCAAAGGCACGCGGCCTTAAACTACAGGAACTCCGGCCCGACGTTCGGCTCGCCCTCCGCGAAGCGCGAGGGCCGCAGGGCGCGCACGTCGAGCGCCGACGCCTTCCCGTCGAGAATGATTTCGGCGAGGAGTTGGCCGAGGGCGGGCGCGTGCATGACGCCGTGGCCGGAGGAGCCGTCGGCGAGGTAGAAGTTTTCGGCCTCGGGGGCCGCGCCCAGAAGCGGGTGCCGGTCGGGCGACATCTCGTAGAGGCCGGCCCAGCACGCCGCGCGGTCAACCTCGGCCCCCTTCAGGCAGGGCACGCGCTCGCCCGCGACGCGGAAGACCCCCTCCAACCATTCGTCTTCGACCGTCGTGTCGAAGGGGTCCGCGCCGCGAGGCTCGTCCGGCATGAGCAGCATGACGCGTCCGTCCCTCACCCTCAGGTGAAAGCCGTCGTCGGCCCAGATCGTCATCGGCATCTCTTCGGGCAGTTCGCCGAAGGGCCGCGTCAACGCCACCTGCCGGCGCAAAGGCCGCACGGGCACGGCGACGCCCGCCAGCCTCCCCACCTCGCCCGCCCACGCCCCCGCGGCGTTCACGAAGACGCGCGCGCCTACCTCTCCCATGTCCGTCAACACTGACGAGATGCGCCCCGACCTCTCACGCCCGAAGCCGTTCACCGCGACGCCATAAACAGACCTGACGCCGAGGTTCGACGCCCCCCACCTATACCCGCTCAGAATCTCAAGCGGCCTGACGAAGCCGTCCGTCGGGCAGAAGACGCCGCCGACAACTCCTTCCATATCGGCCGCCGGGTTAATCTCCCTCGCCTCCTCCGCGCTCACCGCGCGAGCCTCTTCGAGTCCGCACGCGTGCTGCAAAGCCTGCGCCGCCAACAAAGCATCCAACAGCGCCCTTTGCTTCGTCACGAACAGGTAGCCCCGCGGCCTGTAACCCGAATCAACGCCCAACTCGTCCTCAAATCTCAACAGCTTCTCGCGCGACAGCAGCGAGAGCCTGACGCACACCTCCGTCGCGAACTGCGCCCTGAACCCGCCCGTGGCCCGCCCCGTACTCCCCGCCCCCGGCCCCGCCCCGCGCTCTATCACCAGCACGTCGCGGCACCCGCGCGCCGCGAGGTGATAAGCCACGCTCGCGCCGACGACCCCGCCCCCGACGATGACCACTTCGTAAGAAAGCATCGGATGGGTTTTTACGTCTCGGCGAGGCCGAACTTGCGGGCGAGGACGAGGCCGAGGGCTCCCATGAGCGTCGGCTCTTTGAGCGTCGAGGCGACGATGCGGGCCGAGGGCAGGCCGCGGCGGATGCTGCGCTGGATGGTCTCCTGCAACGAAGGCTCGATGATGGGCCAGGCGCGGGTGATGGTGCCGACGACGACGACGGCCTCGGGCGAGAGGCCGACGATGAGGTTCGAGATGCCGACGCCGAGGTAGTGGGCCGTCTCTGTCAGTGCGTCGATGGCCGCCTGCTCGCCGCCGAAGGCCCGGTCAATCAGGCTGTCGAAGACGACGCGCGAGGCCGCGACGTTGACGGGCTCGCCGACGTTGCGCTGGTAGCGCGCGACGGCCGCGCGCTCCGACGCGAAAGCCTCCCAGCAGTCCAGGTTCCCGCACGAGCAGGCGACCGGCGCCTGTTGGCCGACGACCATGTGGCCGAACTCGCCGGCCCCGCCGCGCTCGCCGCGGTATATCTGCCCGTCGAAGACGATGCCGGTGCCGATGCCTTCGGCGACGAGCACCATGATGAAGTCGCGCGAGCCGCTGACCTCGGGCCGCCCGAACCAGAGCTCGGCGAGCGCGGCCGCGTTGGCGTCGTTGTCCACGCGCGCTTTCAGCCCCGTGGCCGCCTCTATCTCCTCGGCGATGGCCCAGTCGCGCCAGCGGAAGAAGGGGATGTAGATGCCGCGCCCGTTGCCGGGGTCAACGAGGCCGGGCAGGCTCACGCCGACGCCCGCGACCGCGCCCTCGCGCTCGGCGGCGACGACGGCGCGCACCCTCTCGACGACGCGCCGCGTCATCTCCTCGGGCCGCGGGCTGTTCTCGAACTCCTCGCGCGCGAGCACGCGCCCGACGAGGTCGCTCGTCGCAATCGTCGTCAGCGAAGGCGTGATGTCCACGCCGACGGCCATCACGCTCGCCGCGCGCAGGCGCAGCATCGTCGGGCGGCGCCCGCCCGTCGAAGCCCCGGCGCCTATCTCCTCGATGAGCCCTTCCGTCTTCAGCTCCTCGACGATGGTCGAGACGGTCGAGCGTTGAAGCTCCGTGACGCGCGCGATGTCGGCGCGCGAGATGGGCTCGCGGTCGCGTATGTAGTTGAGGACGATCTGGCGGTTGATGTCGCGGATCGTCGAGGAGCGCGCGGCCTGCGCCTTCGTGAGATCGAGTCGTCGCATGTCTGGCTAGTTCAGCTTCGGGGCGGCGCGGGCATTGTACGGGCCGCCGCCTCGGCGCGTCTACGGAATTTTTCCCGCCGCCGTTATGCAACCCGCGCCGCGCCGCCGCGTGTAAGTGATGCGTCGGCTTCCAGGGCCCCGTCAGCATGCGCGAGGGCGAGCGCGTCGTCGTCGGCACCACCACCATCGCCGACAAGAGCGTCGTCGTCGTCCTCTCCGCGTCAACAGTCAAATAGGCGGTAGGCGGTAAAAACGGTAAGGCGGCCGAGAGCACCTGCTCTCGGCCGCCTTACATAATTTCGGGCTGCTCTTAACTGCCTGCTGCCTACTGGATTATCGGGTGGCCCCCGCCGCGGCTGTGGTCGGCCGTCTGCGAGTAGAGCCGGCGGTCGTTGTGGTAGAGGACGATGTGCTCGCCCTCGTAGCGCGCGACGTTGGCGATGCGCTGGAAGTCGCGCTCGTGCTCGGCGATGACGAAGGCCGGCTGGTCCATTGAGAGCACCAGGCCGGCGGCGAAGACGTAGCCGCCCTGGTCGTAGACGCTGTCGCGGTACTGCGCGGCCCCGACGGCGATGTCGGGCGAGTAGGCCCCGGCCGAGTCGCGCTGCCGGTCGGCGCGCGCGACGAAGACGGTGTAGTCGGCGAAGTTCAGTGCCGCCCTGTAGCCGCGGCGGCGCGCGACGGCGAACAGGTCGCCCAGCCCGCGGTCAATCGCCCGCAGCGTCTCGACGTTGGGACGGCGGACGGCGACGACGCGGACGCCGCGCGGCGTCGTCGTCTCGAAGTTAAACCTGTCGCCCGTGTAGTGCTGAGCCTGCGCGTGGAGCCGCGCGTCGGAGCGGCGCGACTGCGCGGCCAGAGGTTGGGGCGCGAGCAGCGACGCGCCCAGCGCGAGTGCCGCGAGCCCGCCCCCGAAGGTTCGTTTAAAGCCTTTCCGGTTCATCAGTAATAAGCCCCCTTGGAAAAGAAGAAAGGCGCGCTCGGGGGAAGTTTTAACGCCTCCGGCGGCGCGCCTGCCTGTTTGTCGTCTTACCTCTGAGGGGGGGCCTCAGTGGCAGCCCTACGGTTTTCCCCGGCGGTTACTGTTGTCGCCCTTGTTCCCGCTGTTGTCGCGCGGGGGCGGGGGCGGTTTCGGGTCCTGCCGCACCTCCTGCCGGGGCTTGGGCGGCGGGCCTTTCGGGTCGTTCTTCTGCGGCTCTTCGGCCATCGCACTCAAGGCGAGCACGCAGATGGCGA
The DNA here is from genome assembly GCA_035296285.1 of Pyrinomonadaceae bacterium. Lineage (GTDB taxonomy): Bacteria > Acidobacteriota > Blastocatellia > Pyrinomonadales > Pyrinomonadaceae > QHXN01. The sequence goes on from DATHBF010000373.1 coordinate 6,200, forward strand.
CGGCCGTCACGAAGATTTGTTTCAGAACTTTCATCGTCCTAAAAAAGCCTCCTCCATGTTCATTCAGGTCGCGCATTGGAGGAGAGGAGAGACGCGCGAGTCTCACCCTCAAAGAGGTTGCAAGGCGGGTGCCACGCCGCGCCCGCCTCGTGCCAAGCCTTTTACGGCCAAAGTTTACGATAACATGGCCGCGGCCCGCACCGTTTCGTCGGGGCTCGCACCGTATCGTGCAGGGACATTTGGCG
>DATHBF010000374.1:0-9205 GCA_035296285.1 Pyrinomonadaceae bacterium
GCCGTCCCTTAGAGCCGGCGCCGCGCGGCACGCCAGCACGCCCGCCCACAAGGCCAGCGGCAGCACGGCCGGCGCCGCGTTCAAACGCACGCCGAAGCCGTAGAAGAGCGGCGGCATCGCGGCCACGAGCGCCGCCCGCGAGTTCGTCCTGGAAGCCGTGTACAGCAGCGCCGCCGCCAAAAGCAGCGAGACGCCCAGCCCCGCGTCCTTCCAGACCGTGCTCAGGTGCGACAGCACCTGCGGCAGAAGGCCGAACGCGCACAACGCGACACCCAGCCACTTCGACCGCCCCCGCGTCGCCCTCCACAAGAGCGCGCACGCCCCCCAGAAGGCCGCGTTGTGCAGCACCAGCATGCCCACCGGCCCGGCGACGACGCGGTCCACCAACCCCCACGCGGCCGCCATCAGCGGCGGGTGCCAATCGCTGAACCGCCACGCCCGCGCCTCCGCCCACTGCGCCCCCGAATCCTGCGACATGTACCCCGGATAAAACGCCGCGCACGCCAGCACCAACCCCGCCGCGCACACCAAATACCCCGCGACCCCTCCGCCCCGCCCGCCCTTTTCACCCGCATCCCTCATAACAGAGAACAAATCAAACGTACCGCAACTGATTCTCCATCTCGTCGGCTGTGACTGTGTTGAGGACGTGAAGGAGGCGTTTGGCTATCTCGCGGGGCGGGCGACGCACGGCGATAATGACGCCGGAGTGGCCCCGGCCCGCCGCGAAATACTCGCGTGCCAACTGCTCAAAGTCGGCGCGGTTGTGTGTGAGAAATGCCATCCGCAGGCCGGCGGCGTGAGCCAACTGCTCCTCGTCGGTCGCGCCGAGCCGCCCGGCCTCCTGAGTCGTGGTCACGGCGAACCCGCGCGCCCTTATGAGGTCTGCCACGAGCACGCTCACGTCTTCGTCCAGATACAACTCAATGAAGAGGCGTCTCAAGCGTTCTCCGCCCGCGGTCAGCCCACCTCTTCGGGGACGCGGTTGCGCTCGATGTGGGCGTTAATCTCCTCCGTGTGATCGCTGTAATAGCTCAGCGAGTCGAAGACCTGGGCCGGCGTGAGGTGCGGCAGGTGCGCCGGTATCTCCTCCGGCGCGACCCCCTGCCGCCACAACTCGACGACGGCGCGCACCGGCGTCCGCGTGCCTTTCACGATTGGCTCACCACCCAAAATCCTGTCGTCGGTGACGACGTACAAATGCTCCGTGGCTGTGGTCATCCCTTCCTCGCTCCTTCAACTCATTTTACACGGTGACGGCTTCGCGGTATTCGCCCCAGACGCGGCGGAGGCGGTGGCTGATTTCGCCGACGGTGGCGTAGGACTCGACGCAGTCGAGGAGGTGGGGGAGGAGGTTGTCTGTGGTGCGGGCGGCGCGTTCGAGGAGGGCGAGGGCGGCCTCGGTCCGCTGGTTGTCGCGGCGCTGGCGCAGGGCGCGGAGGCGCTCGGTCTGGGCGCGCTCGATGGCGGGGTCTATGCGGAGCGTCTCGACGGGCGTCTCTTCGTCGGCGCGGAAGCGGTTGACGCCGACGACGACGGCGTCGCCTCGCTCGACGGCGCGCTGGTACTCGTAGGCCGCCTCCTGTATCTCGCGCTGGACGTAGCCGGTCTCGATGGCGCGCAGCATCCCGCCCATCGCGTCTATCTTTTGGATGTAGTCGAGGGCGCGGCGCTCGACCTCGTCCGTCAAACTTTCGACCGCGTAAGAGCCGGCGAGCGGGTCGGCGGTGTCGGCGACGCCCGACTCGTAGGCAATCGTCTGCTGCGTGCGCAGGGCGAGGCGCGCGGACTGTTCGGTGGGGAGGGCGAGCGCCTCGTCGAGCGAGTTGGTGTGGAGCGATTGGGTGCCGCCGAGGACGGCCGCGAGCGCCTGGATGGTCGTGCGGACGACGTTGACCTCGGGCTGGAGCGCCTGGAGCGTGGAGCCGGCGGTCTGCGTGTGGAAGCGGAGCATCTGCGAGCGCGGGTCGCGCGCGTGGAAGCGTTCGCTCATCAGCCGCGCCCAAAGTCTCCGGGCGGCGCGGAACTTCGCCACCTCTTCGAGCAGGTTGTTGTGGGCGTTGAAGAAGAAGGAGAGGCGCGGCCCGAACTCGTCCACCTTGAGGCCGGAGGCCACCGCCGCCTCGACGTAGGCGACGGCGTCGGCGAGCGTGAAGGCGACCTCCTGCACGGCGGTCGAGCCGGCCTCGCGGATGTGGTAGCCGGAGATGGAGATGGTGTTCCAGTTCGGCACCTCGCGCGCGCAGTAGGCGAAGGTGTCGGTGACGAGGCGGAGGGAGGGCGCGGGCGGGTAGATGTAGGTGCCGCGCGCGACGTACTCCTTGAGGATGTCGTTCTGGATGGTCCCCTGAAGCTTCTCGGGCGCGACGCCCTGCTTCTTCCCGACCGCGACGTAGAGGCACAGAAGGATGGCCGCCGTCGCGTTGATGGTCATCGAGGTCGAGACTTCGCCGAGCGGGATGCCGTCGAAGAGGCGCTCCATGTCTTCGAGCGAGTCGATGGCGACGCCGACCTTGCCGACCTCGCCCGCCGCGAGCGGGTCGTCCGAGTCGAGCCCGATCTGCGTCGGCAGGTCGAAGGCGACGGAGAGGCCCGTCGTCCCCTGCGAGAGCAGGTACTTGTAGCGCGCGTTCGACTCCTCGGCCGTGGCGTAGCCGGCGTACTGGCGCATCGTCCAGAGGCGGCCGCGGTACATGTTGCGGCGCACGCCGCGCGTGTATGGGAACTCGCCCGGGGCACCTAAGTCTCGCTCGTAGTCGGGCGGCTCGGTGTTCGAGGGGTTGAAGTCGTTCGGCATGGGGATGCCGGAGGAGGTCTCGAAGCTCTCGCGCCGCTCGCGCCGCGCGGCGGCCGGAGCGTCCGTCTTCGTACTCATATGGCTCTCTCTAAAGGTCGGTCTGTTTGAAGGAGGCGTCTCGCCCGCGAGCCTAGCATAGGGCGCGCGGGCGGGCAACGGACGGTTTCTGTTCACGCCCGCGCCCCCCGGAGTGTGCGCTTATCCTGCGGCAAATTGAACGGCCCAAGTGATGCAACTGGGAGGCTTTCTCGCACGTCTGAACGGGGCGCAACAATTACACAACACGTGCGCAACGCGGGTGCCATCTCCCGGCCCTCCGGCTTTTAACACTCAACCGACAAGCTGAGCCGAATAAATATGAGAAAGACGCTTTTTTCTGTTCTCCCGCTGGTCGTGTTTCTGGGACCCATCTCCGGGCGCCTGCCGCTCCTCTTCGGCGTGGGCGTCGTCCCCGCCGCGGTCGAGCGCGCAGAGGCTTCAGCGCGCAACAGCCGCCGCGCGAACCCTGCGGCAGCCCGCGTCCGTGACCGCGTCGCCGAGGCTCGCCGCGCGCTTGAGAAGGTGCCGGCCGGCGGCCTCGATTCCGTCACGCTCGCCGCGGGCGAGGCGAAGGGCGGGCTGCACCTCGTCACGCTCGCCAAGGAAGACTTTCTGGAGAAGGGCGCCGAGATTTCGGCCGTCTCCTTGCAAGGCGAGCCTTTGAAGGTGACGGTCGTGCGGCCCAACTACGTCAACACGGCCGTGCGCGTGACGGACGCCGCGGGGCGCGAGCTTGAGCCGCTCGCCGTCCGCTACCCCGTCGAGCGCGATGGCAAACTTAAAGAGGTCGCCTACTACACCTCGGCCCACCCGGCCGTCGAGAGCGCGGCCGTCTCGCGGGCCGGCGGCGAGTACATCCGCGAGGGGCTCGACGCGGCGGCCGCCCGGCTCGCCTCGAAGGGCATCCGTGTTTCCCCCGAGATCATTGACGCGGCCGAGCGCCTGTGCCACGTCGAGCACGCCGACCACAAGCGTTTCATGACCGAGGACTCGGCCGCGCTCTTCAACGAGGTCCGCGCCCTCTACGCCCTGAACGCGGGCGACACCTACCGCTACTCGGTCAGCTCGGCCGGAGCGGGCGGCATGGTGCAGATGATTCCGCCGACCTACAAGGGCGTCCGCGAGCAGCACCCGCGGGTCGGCCTCAAGGAGGACTTCGTCGAGGGGATGCGCGACCACTCCAACGCGCTCCAGGCCATGCTCCTCTACATGCAGGACACCTGGGACGTGCTCCTTAAGAGCGAGGAGGTCAAGGCCGCCCTGCGCGACCGGATAGCCACGCAGCCCGAGCTGCTGGCCGCCGGCTACAACTCGAACCCCTACAAGCTGCCCAAGTACATCGCCCGCGGCGGCTCCGCCTGGCGCACGCTCATCCCCGAGGAGACGAAGATGTACCTCCGCATCTACGCCGCCGTCGAACGGACGCTGGAGTTCAAGGACCGCTCGTAAATTTCTCCGCGCCGCCGGGTGCGGGAAGGGGCAGGGCCGCGCGCCCTGCCCTTTATTATTTAGGCCGGGGGGCGTTTGACCGCGCGCGGGTGCTGGCGTAGCATCGTCTCATTCAAGAATACAATCCGTTGTGAAGCGAGACGAGCTTGGAGATTAACGACGACGCCAAAGAGATCGTGCAGGAGTTGGGCGCGGCCATCAACGCGGCCGTCGAGCGCTCGCCCGAAGTCGCCGAGGCCATCGAGCGCCTGCGCGAAGCCGGCTACGAGATGGAGCTGACCCTGCGCCTGGAGATCGGCCTGCGCGAGAACAAGGCGGCCGACGGCGCCGACCCCGAAGAAGAGCCCGCCCGCCTCGAACTCACCGACGACGACCTCCGCACCCTCCGCAGCATGAAAATCCGCTTCGACGACGACGCGCAGGAATGACCCCGCCCCGCTTGGCGGCGGCCGAGGCCGTGTGTTACCCTTTCGCCTTTAAAACTGCGTAATTTCTCGCCTCAACCTGGATTAAGACTGCGGAGAGGAGTGTCAAGCAAGAGTATGTCTACGCCTAACGGAAACGCCAACACCGCCGGCAACGGCAGCCCCACGGGCCGCGTCGTGCAGATCATCGGGCCCGTGCTCGACATCGAGTTCGGCGAGGGCTACCTGCCGCCCATCTACACGGCCGTCCGCGTCGTCTCGGAGGGCTTCGACGTGCCGACGCCGATTGACATCATCTGCGAGGTCGAGCAGCACCTCGGCGAAGGGCGCGTCCGCACCGTCTCGATGAAGCCGACCGAGGGCGTGGTGCGCGGCATGACCGCCATCGACACCGGCGGCCCCATCACGATGCCCGTCGGCGAGACGACCCTGGGCCGCGTCCTCAACGTCATCGGCGAGCCCGTGGACAACCTCGGCCCCGTCCACTCCGAGCAGCGTTACCCCATCCACCGTCACGCGCCGACGCTCGACGAGCAGTCCACCGAGTCGGACATGTTCGAGACGGGCATCAAGGTCATCGACCTCATCCAGCCCTTCCTGCGCGGCGGCAAGATCGGACTCTTCGGCGGCGCGGGCGTCGGCAAGACCGTGCTCATCATGGAGCTCATCAACAACGTCGCCATGAAGCACTCCGGCTTCTCCGTCTTCGCCGGGGTCGGCGAGCGCACGCGCGAGGGCAACGACCTGCTGCGCGAGATGGTCGAGTCGAAGGTCATCAACTTCGGCGAGTCGTTCTACGAGCACTACGAGGCGTCGGGCGACTTCGACATGACGAAGGTGGACATGGACACCATCGGCGAGTCGAAGGTGGCCCTCGTCTACGGGCAGATGACCGAGCCGCCGGGCGCCCGCCTGCGCGTCGCGCTCTCGGGCCTGACGGTGGCCGAGTACTTCCGCGACCAGGGCCTCGACGTGCTCCTCTTCGTGGACAACATCTTCCGCTTCACGCAGGCCGGCTCCGAAGTCTCGGCGCTCCTCGGGCGCATGCCCTCGGCCGTCGGCTACCAGCCGAACCTCGCCACCGAGATGGGCGAGTTGCAAGAGCGCATCACCTCGACGAAGACGGGCTCCATCACCTCGATTCAGGCCGTCTACGTGCCCGCGGACGACTACACGGACCCGGCGCCCGCGACGACCTTCGCGCACCTCGACGCCGTCACCGCGCTCTCGCGCCAGATCGTCGAGCTCGGCATCTACCCCGCGGTTGACCCGCTGACCTCGACCTCGCGCATCCTCGACCCCCGCATCGTCGGCGAGGACCACTACCGCACCGCGCAGGCCGTCAAGCAGATTCTCCAGCGCTACAAAGACCTGCAAGACATCATCGCCATCCTCGGCCTCGACGAGCTTTCCGAAGAGGACAAGCTGGTCGTGTCGCGCGCGCGCAAGATTCAGAGGTTCTTCTCGCAGCCCTTCTTCGTCGCGCAGCAGTTCACCGGACTCGCCGGCAAGTACGTCCCCGTCGCCGAGACCATCCGCGGCTTCCAGGAGATCGTGGACGGCAAGCACGACGACCTGCCCGAGCGCGCCTTCTACCTCGTCGGCACCATCGAGGAGGCCCGCGAGCAGGCCGAGCGCATCGCCCGCGAAGTCGGAGAATAAGAAGCTGCCATGCCTCTTCAACTCGACGTGATTACGCCGGAGCGGCGCCTGCTGTCGGAGCAGGTGGATTCCGCGACCGTGCCGGCCCTCGGCGGCGAGCTGGGCATCCTGCCCGGCCACACGCCGCTCATCTCGCAGCTCCAGACCGGCGTCCTCTCCTACGTGCAGGGCGGGGCGACGCGCCGCATGATGGTCTCCGGCGGCTTCGTCGAGGTCAGCGACGACCGCGTCTCCGTGCTCGCCGACATGGCCGAGTTCCCCGACGAAGTTGACTCAGGAAGAGCCCGCGCCGAGCGCGAAGAGGCCGAGCGCCAACTCGGCGCCTTCACCGGCTCGCCCGAAGAGCTCGACGAGCTGCGCACGCGGCTCGAACGCGCCGGGGCCCGCCTCCAGCTCGGCGCCGCCCCCGAAGGCTCCCGCTAAATCTTCGGCACACGCCGACCAAGCCGCCGGGCCGGGTGACCATCACCCGGCCCGACTTTTTTTGCCCCCTTATTTTTGTTTCATGCTTGCAACATCCGCCCGCTCGTGGCATAATGGCGCATCGTCGTGAGGGGGTCGCCGGGAGGCGGCCCGCCGAGAAGTGCAAGGGGTTTCAAGAGGAGAGTCATGTCACAGCCGATGCCTGAGGCCGTCGCCACCCAGACGCCGCAGACTCCGCGCGGGGTCGCGGGCGCCGCGACCTCGGAAGACCAGTTGGTCGAGTCTAGCCTGCGCCCTCGCTCGCTCGAAGAGTACGTCGGGCAGACGAAGATCACCACGAACCTGAAGATTTTCCTGCGCGCCGCGCGCCAGCGCCGCGAGTGCTTAGACCACGTCCTCTTCTTCGGCCCGCCGGGCCTCGGCAAGACGACGCTCTCGCAGATCATCGCGCAGGAGATGGACGCGCCCTTGAAGTCCGTCAGCGCGCCCGCCATCGAGCGCGGCGGCGACCTCGCCGCCATCCTGACGAACTTGCAGGAGGGCGAAGTCCTCTTCATCGACGAGATTCACCGGCTCAAGCCGCAGATCGAAGAAGTGCTCTACCCGGCGATGGAGGACTACCAGCTCGACATCGTCATCGGGCAGGGCACGGCGGCGCGCTCGATAAAACTGGACCTGCCGAAGTTCACCCTGGTCGGCGCCACGACGCGCGCCGGGTTGATTACGGCCCCCCTGCGCGGCCGCTTCGGCATCGTCTTCCACCTCGACTTCTACTCGCAGAAGGAGCTGGAGATCATCGTCCACCGCTCGGCCGAAATCCTCGGCGTCGAGATGGAGGCGTCGGGCGCGGGCGAGATAGCCCGCCGCGCGCGGGGGACGCCGCGCATCGCCAACCGCCTGCTGCGCCGCGTCCGCGACTTCGCCGAGGTCGAGTACGACGGCCGCGTGACGCGCGAGGTCGCGCGCCGGGCGCTCGACGAGATGGAGGTGGACAAGTTCGGCCTCGACGAGATTGACCGCAAGGTGCTCTCGACCATCATCGAGAAGTTCGACGGCGGCCCCGTCGGCGTCGGCACCATCTCGGCCTCCATCAGCGAGGAGCGCGAAAGTATCGAAGAGATCATCGAGCCCTATCTCATCCAGATAGGCTTCATCAACCGCACGCCGCGGGGCCGCGTCTGCACGCCGGCCGCCTACAGGCACATGGGCTTTGCGCCGCCGAGGCGCGCGCCCGAGGCCGCTTAACGAGGCGCGTTCGACAACTCAATATTTCGGCTTCGAGAGAGGCCGGAAAGCGCCGGGCGGGCGCGCGCGGGCGGATCGGGAGCCGTCAGCGCCGCCCGCCTCGGTGCGTCCGGTTGCTTTTCCCTTGCTTTCCTGTTGCGCGGGACAACCGTTTCGTTGGATAACATAACCAACCCCCTGAATCCCCCGCGGCCGAAGTCGATAAAGACGCCGCCGCCGCCTCTCCCTCTCGCGCGGCGCGCGCCGGTTTTCATTCAAGCAGGGAGAGGGTTGAAGGCATGCACTTGAGAACGATTTTAAATGCGGCGCTCGTCGCGACGATGCTGGCCGCGGGAGTTTACGCGCAGCAGCCGGCGGGCTTCGTGCGCTACGACCGGTTCGAGTCGGAGAGGTCGGACAGGCTGACGGGCGGGCGCGTCGAGCGCGCGGAGTTCGAGCCGGGCGAGCCCGACATCCGCCTGACGCTCAACGTCCCTTCGTTCCGCCTGACGCTCTGGCAGAACGGCAAGGAAGTTAAGTCCTACTTCGTCGGGGTCGGGATGAAGGACTATCCCATCTACATCGGCGAGCGCGAGGCGCGGCAGGTCATCTGGAACCCGACCTGGATTCCCCCCGCGAGCGACTGGGTCAGCGAGCGCAAAGGCATCAAGCCCGGCCAGGTCATCAAGCCCGGCGACCCGCGCAACCCCATCGGCAAAGTCAAAATCCCGCTCGGCGACGCCTACCTCATCCACCAGGCCGCGAAGACGACCGACCTCGGCAACCTCGTCTCGCACGGCTGCGTGCGCATGCTGCGCTCGGACCTCTACGACCTCGCCGAGAAGATCGTCGCCGCGCGCTCGCTCCCCATCACGCGCAAGCGGATAGAACTGGCGAAGCGCAACATCAAGACGCTCGTCGCCGAACTCGAAGAGCCCGTCCCCGTAGACATCAACTACGACACCCTCGTCGTCGAGGCCGGCGTGCTCCACGTCTACCCGGACGTTTACGACCGGCGCACGAACACCGTCCCGCGCCTCCGCGCCGAGCTGAGCGCGGCCGGCGTCGAATCCGCTTCTCTCGACGACGCGACGCTCGAACAACTGCTCGGCCGTGTCACCCGCCGCACCAGGTTCCTCGTCCCCGTCCAAAGCATAGAGGAGGGCCGCGCCCTCAGCGACGGCCG
>DATHBF010000375.1:0-13726 GCA_035296285.1 Pyrinomonadaceae bacterium
TGCGCGGGAAAATCGGCCCCTGCGCCGCGAACGCCTGCGAGAGGGCCATGCCGGAACGAATCTTATCTTCAACGTCCGTCAGGACCGAGCGCAGGCGCGAGGAGCCGGCCCGTCGGCGGAGCATGGCGACGGCCTGCAAAATCGGGATGCCGGCGCGGATGATGGCGGCGAGCTGCTGGTTGAAGAGGAGGAAGTCGCCCGGCTTGATGCGGGACTGCGTGCCCGACTTGCCGCCGCGCGTGAGCGCCCCCAGGCCCGCCTGCCGCGGCGGCGCCACCGAGAAGACGCGGAAGCCTTCGCTTTCGAGCCGCACGCGCGCCTCCTGCGCGCCGACCGCCTCGACCGTCCGCGTCACCACCTCGCCCGCGGGCGTCCCCAAACGACAGATGAACTCGGCCATCTCTTCTCTACTTCACCAGAAGGGGGTTTTTAGGTCGCGCCGACCGTGGCAGGATAATCGGCGCCGGAGTCTGACGCCGGATTATAGCACGCGCCCGCGGCGCGCTCCCACCGCCCCCGCCTACACGCCCGGCGGGCCGGGAAGTTTCACGGAGATAAAGTCTCAACAATGTCGAAACACAGATGTTGGTTGCGCGCGCCCTCGCCGCTGCCATACAATGCACCCCGCAGGCAAGAGAGGAAGTCTCCCCAGTCTTCCGTCGAACCACGCGAACAACCAAAGGGGCTGTTGCCGCCGTCCAAGCAGGCGTCGCGGCAATTTCTCAGGCAGGGTCCGGGCGCTTCCAAGTCGAACGAAGCGCGGCGGGCGCCCTTCCCTTTTTCCCCTACAGTTCGCCCCAACCGCCAGGAGGGTCTCTATGAAGGCACGGCGCTCCGTGAGTTTTAGAAGAGTGGCGCTCGCCTCCTTCCTCTTCGCCGCCGCGGCCGCGTTCGTCACGCCCGGCCCCGTCGGCGCTCAGCAGCAGCAACCGCCCGCCGCGACCTCCGAGCAGAAGACGGACGCGCCGCAGGCCGCGCAGACGCCCGAGCCCGCGAAGGCCGCGCCCTCGGCCTCGCCGGCCGCCAATTCGGGCGCCGCGGACACGGCCCCGGCGGGCGGCGGAGTCGTCGGCCCCATCGTCCCCGGCCCGACCGTCTTCGCGCCCGACAACGAGCGGCCCGTCATCGTCCACTCCGACCTCATCACGCTGACCGTCACGGTGACTGACACCTACGGCCGCTTCGTGACGGGGCTCGGCAAGCAGGCGTTCAGCGTCTTCGACGACAAGACGCAGCAGGAGATCAGCTTCTTCTCCGACGAGGACGCGCCCGTCTCGCTCGGCATCATCTTCGACGTGTCGGGCTCGATGTCGGGCGACAAGATTTCGCGCGCCCGCGAGGCCCTGGCCAAGTTCGTAGACACCAGCCACACGCGCGACGAGTACTTCCTCATCGGCTTCAACAACCGCGCCCAGCTCCTGCTCGACAGGACGCGCGACAGCGACTCGCTCATGCAGAAGCTGACCTTCGTCCAGACCAAGGGGCAGACGGCGCTCTACGACGCCACCTACCTCGGCGTCGAGCGCGTCACGCGCGGCACGCACAAGAAGCGCGCCGTCCTCCTCATCAGCGACGGGCAGGACAACAGCTCGCGCTACACGCTCTCGGAGCTGCGCCGCCTGCTCAAAGAGACCGATGTCATCATCTACGCCATCGGCATCGTCGGCGGCGGCGGCCCGAGCGACCTCGACTACACGGGCCGCGCCATCCTCGAAGAGCTGGCGGGGCTCTCGGGCGGCAAGGCGTTCTTCCCCTCGACGGGAGCCGAGATGAACGACATGTTCGAGCGCATCGCGCTTGAGCTTCGCACGCAGTACTCCATCGGCTACCGGCCGTCGAACTTCGCCAACGACGGCAAGTGGCACAAGATCAAGGTCAAGGTCCAGCCGCCGCGCGGGTTCCCGCGCCTCTTCGTCAGGGGCCGCGAGGGCTACTACGCCAGCGCCACGCCGCGCTGACCGGGGGGCCGCCTTTCCGGCAACGAACGGCCGCCAGCGGGCATCTCTAACGACGGCCGCGCGAGGAGTCTCCCCGAGAGAGGCCGAATATTTAAGCGCCCCGCGCCGCCCTCCCGCCGAACGCGCGGGGGCGAGTGGCGGGGCGCGAACTTTCGAGGAGAAGAGATGGCAAGAAGAATGGGTTTCGGTGGGACACGGGCGCGCGCCGCGGCGCTCCTCCTGGCGCTCTCGGCGCTCGTCGGCGCGTCGCTCGCGGCCCCGCCCTCGGGCGCGCAGACCTCGGGCGGCCGGCCCCGCCGCACCGGCACCTCCAGCCCGACCCCGACGCCCACGCCGGCGGCCCGGCCCGCAGCCCCGCGCCAGACACCCACCCCCGCCCCGCGTCAGACGCCCGCGCCGACGCCCGCCCCGCAGCAGACCCCGGCCCCGACGACGCCCGCGGCCGGCTGCCCGCCGCGCCTCGTCACCGCGCCCTCGGCCCGGCCCGACGACGCGGCCCCGCAGGCCGCGGGCGAGGACGAGGTGGACGAGAACGAGGTCGTCCGCATCGAGTCCAACGAGATCAAGCTGCACGTCCGCGTCGTCGACCGCAACAACCGGCCCATCAACGACGTGCGCCAGGACGAGTTCCGCGTCTTCGAGAACGGCCAGCCGCAGACCATCACCTCGTTCACGCGCGAGGAGGTGCCCATCACCTACGGCCTCGTCGTGGACAACTCGGGCTCGCTCCGCTTCCAGATCAATCAGGTCATCGAGGCCGCCAAGACCATCGTCGAGAGCAACCGGCCCGGCGACGAGACCTTCGTCATCCGCTTCGTCGGCAGCGAGCAGATAGAGCTCAAGCAGGACTTCACCGCTGACCGGCAGGCCGTCTTCGACGCCCTCGACGACATGTTCGTCGAGGGCGGCCAGACCGCCATCGTGGACGCCACCTTCCTCGCCGCCTCGCACGCCTCCGAGCACAAGCGGGGCGACCCCTTGCGGGACAAGCGCCGCCGCGCCGTCATCCTCGTCACCGACGGCGAGGACCGTTCGAGCCACTACAAGACCGAGCAGCTCTTCGAGGCGCTGAAGGAGCAGGACGTGCAGATCTTCGTCATCGGCTTCGTCAACGAGCTTGAGAAGGAGCGCGGCCTCATCACGAAGTCGAAGCGGCAGAAGGCCGTGGACCTGCTCGACCGGATGGCGAAGGAGACGGGCGGGCGCGCCTTCTACCCGACCTCGCTCTCGGAGCTCCAGGGCATCGCCGAGCAGATCACGAAGGACATGCGCACGCAGTTCGTCCTGAGCTACCAGCCGACGGACAAGGCCCGGGCCGGCGAGTTCCGCCCCGTCCGGGTCGCCGTCGCCGACGCGCCCGGCAAGGAGAAGCGCATCGCCATCACCCGCACGGGCTACACGGGGCGCACCGACCAGCAGGCGCCCGCCGCCCGGCAGCCCGCCCCGCCCCCGTCCGTCAGGAGACAGTAGATGCCCGTTGACCCGGAAGCCTTCCGCGGTATCGAGTTCTTCAACCTGCTCGACGAAGAAGACAGGGGCTCGCTGGCGGAGGTCGTGGACCTCCGCCGGCTCGAAGCGGGCGAGACCCTGTTCCGCGCGGGCGAGCCGGGCGACAGCCTCTACCTCGTGCGCGACGGCGAGGTCGAGCTCTTCATCAACGACAACGCCGGGCAGAAGATCATCCTGACGGTGGCGGGCGCGGGCGACTTCTTCGGCGAGATCGCCCTGCTCGACCAGGGGCCGCGCACGGCGACGGCCGCCGCGCTCAACGCCGCCGAGCTGATAGAGTTCGACCGCGACGACCTCATGCTGCTCTTCGGCCGCAAGCCCGACGCGGCGCTCGCCATGCTGGCGGCGATGGGGCGCATGACGCGCAAGGCCGACGAGCTTCTGCGCCAGCGCGTCTCGCGCAACGTCAACGAGGAGGTCGAGGAGCGCCTCACCCCGCTGCAAAAGATATCCGACGCGCTCGCGTGGTTCTCCGGCAGCATGCTCTTCCTCTTCCTGCACGCCGCCTGGTTCACGGTCTGGATTGTTCTCAACACCGTCATCCTCCCCGACCCCTTCGACCCCTTCCCCTTCGGCCTGCTGACGATGATCGTCTCGCTCGAAGCCATCTTCCTCTCCTGCTTCGTCCTCATCAGCGCCAACCGCCAGGCCCAGAAGGACAAGGTGCGGGGCGACATCGAGTACGACGTGAACGTCAAGGCCGAGCTTGAGGTCGCCCACCTGCACGAGAAGACCGACCACGTCCACGCCGAGATGCTGCGCCGCTTCGAGCGCCTCGAACGCCTCCTCGCCGCGCGCCAGAAGGCCCCGGCCCCGCCCGAGGGCGTCGGCGGCGACTGAAATTCCTCCAGGTTTACGCGGCCCCAACGTTTCAGGCTCGCCCCCTCACGTTGTAAAATGGGCGCCACCATGCTCTCCGCCACCTACATCGTCTCCATCCTCGTGCTCGTCTTCCTGAACGGCTTCTTCGTCGCCGCGGAGTTCGCGCTCGTCGGCGTGCGCCGCTCGCGCATCGAGACGCTGGCCGCGACGGGCGACCGACGCGCGCGCCGCGTCCTCGACATCCTCGGCAACCTCAACGCCTACCTCTCGGCCGCGCAGCTCGGCATCACGCTGGCCTCGCTGGGCCTGGGCTGGCTCGGCGAGCCGACCGTGGCGCGCCTGCTCGAAGGGCCGCTGACGCGCGCGGGCGTCCCCGCGACGTGGATTCACATCATCGCCTTCGCCGTCGCCTTCGGCATCATCACGGTGCTGCACATCGTCCTCGGCGAGCAGGCGCCGAAGCTGCTGGGCCTCCAGCGCGCCGAGGGCGTGGCGCTCTGGTCGGCGCTGCCGATGCACCTCTTCTACCGCCTCTTCAGTTGGCCGGTGCGCGCGCTCGACTGGGCCAGCGCCCGCGTCGTCCGCCCGCTCGGCGTCCACGCCACGGCCGAGCACGCCTCGGTCTACACCGAGGAGGAGCTGCGCAAACTCATCGACCTCTCGCACAAGAGCGGCCACGTCGAGGAGTCCGAGCGCCGACTCATCAACCGCATCTTCGAGTTCACCGACGCCGAGGTGCGCGAGGCGATGGTGCCGCGCACGAACGTGGACGCCATCCCCGCCACGGCCACGCTCGAAGAGGCCCGCAAGGCTTTCCGGCAGCTCGGCTACTCGCGCCTGCCCGTCTACCGCGAACGCGTGGACGAGGTCGTCGGCGTCCTCTTCCGCCGCGACCTGGAGCCCTACTTCGACGGCGGGCGCGACGGCGAGTTCGACGCCGCCACGCTCGTCCACCCGCCGCTCTTCATCCCGGCGACCGCCAAGCTCGGCTCCGCGCTCTCGCAGATGCAGTCGCAGAAGACGCACCTCGCCTTCGTCATAGACGAGCACGGCGGGCTCGAAGGCATCGTCACGCTGGAAGACTTGCTGGAGGAGATCGTCGGCGAGATAGACGACGAGTACGACGAGGAGACGCGCTCGCAGATCGTCGAGCAGCCGGACGGCACCTTCCTCCTCGACGGGATGCTCGCCGTCCGCGACGCCAACCGCCGCTTCAAGTTGGACATCCCCGAGGAAGGGCACTACACGACGGTGGCCGGCTTCCTGATGGCGCAGGCCGGCCGCGTGCTCGTCCCCGGCGACGCGGTCGAGCACGCCGGGGCACTCTTCCGCGTCGAGCGCGTTGACCGCCGCCGCATCCGCTGGGTCCGCTTCACGCCCCCGCCGCCCCCGCCCGAGGAGGCCGCCGCCGAGAAAGAGACGGCGAACGCGGAATGAAAAAGGGTGACGGGTGACGGGTGCGGGTGAAGACAAGTTGCTTTTACCCGTCACCCGTCACCCTTTTTACTCCTTCACCGGCATCCTTGAGATTTGCCACGCGACGAAGCCGACGAAGGCGAGCATGAGGGCGAGGATGACGAGGACCGTCGTGTCGAGGCGGAAGGTCGAGGCGGCGTCGCGCTCGTCCTCGACGAAGCTCTCGGGCATCTTCACGCTGTTCCTGTCAACGCGGATGGTGTCCTTGATCTTGGTCTGGTTGCCGTCGCTCTGCTGTGACTTCTTGAACTCCTCCTGCTCTTCGAGCGGCGCGAGGCGCTCGGCGGCCGCGTGGCCGTCCTCCTCGGCGTGGTGGCCGCCCGGCATGTGCAGGCGCCCGGTCTTCCACTTCTTCTTCTTCTTCTTTACAGCCACTTGACCCTCCGCAGGTAGAAGTACAGGCCCAGCCCGACGACGACCATCGAGAGGAGCGCGAAGACGTACCCGTAGCGCCACTTCAGCTCCGGCATGTAGTCGAAGTTCATCCCGTAGATGCCGGCGATGAGCGTCACCGACATCAGGATGGTCGCCACCGAGGTCAGCCGCTTCATCACCATGTTCATGCGGTTGTTCGAGACGGAGAGGTAGGCGTCCATCGTCGAGCCGAGCATGTCGCGGAGCGTGTCAATGGAGTCGGCGACGCGGATGAGGTGGTCGAACACGTCCTGGAAGTAGACGAGCGTCTCGCGCTCGAACAGAGGCTGCTCGCGCCGAATCATGATGTTGAAAACGTCTCGCAGCGGCGTCACCGTCCGCCGCAGGAAGAGGAGCTGCTTCTTGATGCGGAAGATCTCCTGGATGGCCTCGGGCTGGAAGTCGCCGAAGATTTGGTCTTCGAGGTCGTCCATGTGGTCGGAGATCACGTCCAAGAGCGGCAGGTAGTCGTCCACCACGGCGTCGGTCAGCAGGTAGGCGACGAGGCCGGCGCCGTGCTCGGAGCGGTCGGTCCACTCGCCCCACAGCCGCTTGGCCGTCTCGATGGCGCGGATGGGGCGGCTGTGGACGGTGACGAGGTAGTTCTTGCCGAGGAAGATGTTCAGCTCGCGCAGTTCGAGGTCGTCCTCGCGCCCCGTCAGCTCGGCCTCGTAGAGCACGATGAAGTAGTAGCCCGGGTACTCCTCGATCTTCGGGCGCTGGTGGGCGTTGCGGCAGTCCTCGATGGAGAGCGGGTGGAAGCCGAACTCCTCGGCCAGCTCGGCGAAGTCCTCGCCCGTCGGGTCCGACACGTCGGCCCAGACGACGTTCTTCTCCGTCCCGCAGTAGTCGCTCAGCTCCTTGGCCGGGAAGTCGTTGGTGAACTTCTTCGAGGCGCTGTTCAGGCAGGTCGTCGTTATCATCTCGGTTCAAGGCCGGGGCCGATTATGCGCTGCTGCGGCGCCGGGACTTTGAGTATACTGAATTTCCGATGCGGACCGTCACCCAATCGCTACGCGAGTACGCGCGCGGCGTCGCCGGCGGGCTGCTCTTCAGCCTGCCCCTACTCTACACGATGGAGGTGTGGTGGGCCGGGTTCACCTCGCACCCGTGGCGGCTGGCCGCCTACGTGGCGGCGACCTTCGTCCTCCTGCTCGGCTACAACTACTTCGTCGGGCTCCGGCGCGACACCTGTTTCTCCGAGGTCGTCATAGACTCGGTCGAGGAGATGGGGCTCGGCCTGCTCGTCGCGCTCCTCATCCTCTGGCTGCTGGGGCGCGTGACGGCGGGGATGTCGCTCTCCGAGGTCGCGGGCAAGACCGTGATCGAGGCGATGACGGTCGCCGTCGGCGTCTCAATCGGGACGGCGCAGCTCGGCGCGGGCGACGGCGAGGATGACAGGGGCGTGGGCGGGCGCAGGGCGGAGGGCGCGGGCTTCGGGGGGCAGGTGGTCGTCACGCTGTGCGGGGCGGTGCTGTTCGCGGCGAACGTGGCGCCCACGGAGGAGATCGTGATGATCGCCGTCGAGGTCTCGGCGTGGCGGCTGCTCGGGCTCTCGGCGCTCTCGCTCTCGCTCGCCGCGCTCATCCTCTACTACAGCGAGTTCGCCGGGTCGAAGAGGCACGTCGTCTTCGACCGCCACCACGACGTGCTGGTCGGGACGGTGGTGACGTACGCCGTCGCGCTCGCCACGTCGGCGGCGATACTCCTCTTCTTCGGGCGCTTCGAGGGGCAGGCGCTCGCGACGTGCGTGGCGCAGACAATCGTGCTCGGCGTCGCCGCCACGCTCGGCGCCTCGGCCGGGAGGCTTCTGCTGCAATGACGAAAAAGTCGCGCGGGCGCGTCGAGAAGAACTGGCTGGAGTGGGTCGTGTTCGGAGTCGGGCTGGCGCTCGTCGCCTCGACGCTCGGCTTCCTCGTCTACGACGGCGCGACGACCGAGGACACGCCCGCCGAGATCGAGGTCCGACTGGGCGAGCCGCGCCGCGCGGGCCAGAGCTTTCTCGTGCCCGTCACGGTCGTCAACGGCGGCGGCCAGACCGCGGAGGGCGTCACAATCGAGGTCACACTCGAAGGGGCCGCGGCGTGCGAGCCGGAGCGCGGCGAGTTCACCGTCGCCTTCCTCCCGCGCCGCTCGACGCGCGAAGGTTGGGTCGCCTTCAGCACCGACCCGCGCGCCGGCAAACTCACCGCCCGCGCCCTCGGCTACGAGAAGCCCTGAAGCCCGAACGAAAAACAGAAGCGGGGAGGGGCTTTCGCCGCTCCCCGCCTTGACCCTCCGGGCTCGCCCCTCACCGCCGGCCGTTGCCGTTCGAGGTCCGTTTCGCGCCGTCTTTTTCGAGGTAGGTCTTCGCGGCGAGCTTCGCCAGCTTCCACATCTTCGACCAGTTGATGCGCCCCTCGTCGCGGCCCGTCAGCTTGTCGAGCAGGAGGCGGCGGAACTGCTTGCCCTCGCGCTTGAGCATGAACTCCTTGGCGTAGGGGCGCGCGGTGTCGAAGAAGCTGAAGCCGGGGTCGGTGACGAGGCCGATGCCTTCGAGCGTCATCAGCGCGCGGATGATGTAGGTGAAGTTGGCCGGCAGCCGGAACGGGTACTCGTACATCACCTCGGCCAGGTCGTAGGTCAGCTCCTTGAAGTTCACGTCGCCGAGCTTGAGGTTCAGGTAGTGGCGGAAGAGGCTCTCGACGACGGGGCGGACGCGCTCGGCGTCCACGCCGGGCTTGAGGAAGTTGAGGTTGATGAGGTCCTGCGCCAAGCCCTCAACGTCGCGGCCGACGACGTGGAAGAAGGAGTCGATCATCCGCGACTGGAGCTGCGGCGTGATGCGGCCCGTCATCCCGAAGTCGAAGAAGGCGAGGTGGCCCGAGTCCATCACGAGCAGGTTGCCGGGGTGCGGGTCGGCGTGGAAGAAGCCGTCTTCGAGGAGTTGTTTCAGATAGGCGCGCACGAGCAGGCGGTTGACCTTGACGGGCGAGATGCGGCGGGCTTGCAGCCCCTCGATGTCGGTCACCTTCGTGCCGCGGATGAACTCCATCGTCAGCACGCGCCGCGTCGTGTGCGTCCAGTGGATGCGGGGGACGCGCACGGGCCGCCACTCCTGGAAGTTGCGGCGGAAGCGGTCGGCGTTCTGGCCCTCGCGCGCGTAGTCCATCTCCTCCGCGATGGTCTCGCGGAACTCGCGGAGCATCCCCTCCCAGTCGGCGTTCTCGCTCACCGACGGGAAGCGCGCCATCCAACGCGTGATGCGGCCGAGCACGGCGATGTCGAAGCCGACGCGCTCGCGCAAGGCGGGACGCTGAACCTTGACGGCCACCTCCTCGCCCGTGTGCAAACGCGCGCGGTAGACCTGCCCGAGCGAGGCCGAGGCGACGGGCTCCTCGTCAATCTCTGCGAAGGCTTCGCGGGCGGGCCGCCCCAGCTCCGCCTCGATGCGGGCGAAGGCCACGTCGTTCGGGAAGGGCGGGACGCGGTCCTGTAGCGTCGAAAGCTCTTTGATGTAGGCGAGCGGCAGGAGGTCGGCGCGCGTGCCGAGGGCCTGACCGATCTTGATGAAGGTGGGGCCGAGGCCGATGAGGTTGTCCCTCAGCCACGCGCCCTGTCGTTCGAGCTGCCGCTCTTTGGAGGCCGTGCCCTCGCCGCCGCGGTAGACGAGGTGGCGCGTGAGGCGGACGAGCTTGTCGAGCAGGCGACGAAGAAACAGGTCACGCGCCCGCGCGCGCGAGTAGGCGAGACGCCCACGCCCCTTCGCCTCCGCGAGACGCGCGTCGGCCGCGCGCTTCATGAAGGCCGCGCGCACGTCGTAGTCGTTCAGGAACAGGTAGAGCGCCATGGTGCCGAGCACGCGCACTATCTGGAGCGTGCGCCACCACGAGCGCCAGCCGCGCGCCTCGAACACCAGCTCGTCGTCGCCCGCCGCCTCCGTCGAAGGCGGCGGCAACTCCCGGGCGGGCTTAGCGAGCGACACGCCGGAAGCCTGGCGGGCCTCGCCCTGTGGCGGCGGGCTGGTTAATTCCTTAGGCTCGATAGCTGCCATGACGTGCTAAACCTAGTCGAAACATGTGGCGATCCTGTCGCCAACCCTTCAAGGTTCGGGCAATAACTCAAGCCCTTAGATGACTGCCAGCGCGCGGCGTACGCCGGGGCGCGCGAAAAACTGTCGGGCGCGCTCTGCGTCGGCGTCTATCTGCCGCTTCAGCTCCTCGATTGAGGAGAAGCGCCGTTCGTCGCGCAGGCGGCGCAGGAAGCGCACGCGCACCACGTCGCCGTAGAGGTCGCCGCCCCAGTCCATTACGAAGGTCTCGATGGAAGGTTCCGCCGCGCCCTCGAAGGTGGGCCGGACGCCGATGTTGGTGACGCTGCGGCGCCACGCGCCCTCAATCAGCGTCGCCGTCACGTAGACGCCGCGGCTCGGGATGACGCGGTTCTGCGGGTGCAGGTTCGCCGTCGGGAAGCCGAGCGTGCGCCCGCGCTCGGCGCCGCGCACGACGCGCCCCTCCACGCCGTAAGGCCGCCCGAGCATCCTCCGCGCGAGGTTCACACGGCCCGCGAGTAGAAGCTCGCGGATGCGGCTGGAGCTGATGCGCTGCCCGCGCAGGCGCACCTCCGGCACCTCCTCGGCGCGGAAGCCCAACCTTTGACTGACGGCCTTCAGCAGCTCGATGTTGCCCTCGCGGCCCCGGCCGAAGGCGAAGCCCTTGCCCAGATAAACTTCCCTCGCCTGAAGCCGCTCGTGCGCCACGTCCGTCAAAAACTCCTCCGCACGCACGCCCGCGAACTCGGGCGTGAAGCGGATGACGATGGTCTGCTCGACGCCGAGCACGCCCAGCGCCTCGACCTTCTGGTCCAACGTCTGCAAGAGCGGCGGCGCCGACTCGGGGTGCAGCACGGCGCGCGGGTGCGGGTCGAAGGTGATGACCGTCGGCACCGCCCCGACCGCGCGCGCCCGCTCGACCACCGTCGTCACGATGAGCTGGTGTCCGAGGTGCAGCCCGTCGAACACGCCCAGCGTCAGGACGGTCGGCCGCGCGATCTCCGCGTTCTCGTATCCGTGGAAAAGGCGCATATGAGCTACCGGCTACTTGTTAATTCCATCCCGTCGTAGCCCCACTCGACGCCGTCGGGCAGCAGCGCCGAGTCGCGGGCGTGTTTGATGTCGTGGGCGATGTGCGTGAAGACGGCGCGGCGGGGGCGCAGCTCCGAGACGTATTCGAGCGAGCGTTCGAGCCAGAGGTGCGTCGGGTGCGGGCGCAGGCGCAGGCAGTCGAGCACGAGCACGTCGAGGCCGCGCAAAAGCTCCAGCGAGCGCGGCGGAATCTCGGACAGGTCCGTCAGGTAGGCGAAGTCGTTGAAGCGGTAGGCCATGACGGGGAGCCGGCCGTGTATGACCTCGACGGGCGTCACGCGCAAGGAAGGGCCGACGCAGAACTCGGCGCCGTGCTCGACCGTGTGCGCGACGACCTGCGGCAAGCCGCCGCCGAAGTGCGAGGGCTCGAAGATGTACTGGAAGATGCGGCGGATGTCGCGCCACGCGGGCTCGTTGGCGTAGACGCCGAGGGCGCCGTGGCGGAAGTTCAGGGGGCGTATGTCGTCGAGGCCGAAGATGTGGTCGGCGTGGCAGTGGGTGACGAGGACGGCGTCGAGGTGCTTGATGCGCTGGCGCAGCGCCTGCTGGCGGAAGTCGGAGGAGGTGTCGATGAGGACCGTCTGGCCCGCGTGCTCGACGAGCACGGAGACGCGCAGTCGCTTGTCGCGCGGGTCGTCGGACGTGCACGTCTCGCAGTCGCACCCGATGGAGGGCACGCCCGTCGAAGTGCCCGTTCCGAGAAGCGTGAACTTCACGATCTACGAACTTCTACCTTCCGCCCGTGATGTCGCCGCCGCTGAAGCCGCCGGGCCCGCGCCCGCGGCCGCCGCCGGGTTGGGCAGAGCGCGGCCCGCTGGTGAGCGAGACGTACTGCATCTGGAGCTGCGAGAGGATCATCTCGAAGACCTGCTGCTCTTCGAGCGAGAGGTTGCCGCGCGTCTTGCGCTGGAGCGTGCGGAGCATGTCTATGCACTGGCGCGCGAGCGGCAGGTTGACCTGACCGCGCCCGCCGCCGCCCGGGTGCTCGACCATGCCGAGCGCGTCGGCCGCGAACGAGGCGACGAACTCTATGACCATCAGGAAGTCCTGCGGGTCGTCGTCCGCCGCAGGCCCCCCGGCCTCTTCCCGGCCGGCCGCGGCCTCGTGCCGCGCGCCGCCTTCCTCCGCGCCCGCCGGCTGCTCGGCCGCCGACGCCGCGGCCTCCGCACGCACGCCCGCGTCGGGCTCGCGCGCGGCGCTGGCCTCTTCGACGACCGGGGGCGCGGGCGGCTCCTCGCGCACCACGTCCTCGCGCGGCGAGCCGTCGGGGTTGAAGAGGCGCCGGTCGGTGACTTTAAAGGTGGGTTTCTCTTCGCTCATGTCCGTCCCAAGGGCGACTCGGCCTGCCGCCCCCTCTCTCCGCTTGGTGTTGTCTTCGTTTGCTTGAAGCCGGATGGTAACACCCCGGTCCGCGCCGCCGCAAGAAAGTGGCCCGGCCGGGTTTTCATCAGAGCTACGGCTACGCGGGGGCGAAGCGTTCGCGCACCTGCTCGGGCGTGAGGCCGGCGGCGCGCAGCGAGCGGAGCGAGAGCGAGTCGTGGCGTTTGGCGAGGCGGGCGCCCGCCTCGTCGGTGACGAGGTCGCAGTGGTAGTAGGCGGGCGCGGCGTACCCGAGCGCGCGCTGGAGGAGAAGCTGGCGGGCGGTTGACTTGAGGAGGTCGGCGCCGCGGACGACTTCGGAGACGCGCATGTGTTCGTCGTCAACGACGACGGCGAGCTGGTAGGCGGGCACGTCGTCGCGGCGCCAGACGACGAAGTCGCCGAAGTCCGCGCCCGCCTTGAAAGACTGCCGGCCCTGCCGCGCGTCCTCGAAGACTATCTCTTCGCCGTCGGGCACGCGGAAGCGCCAGTTGAGGCCGCGCGGCTGTCGAGCTCGGGAGGGAGGCTGTCCGGGCCTCGGGCGGCAGGTGCCGGGGTATAAAGGCTCGTCGTCGGCGTGCGGCCCCTCGTGCGGTGCGCCCGCGGCCCGCGCCAAATCTTTGCGCGAGCAGGTGCAAGGGTAGACGTGGCCCGACGCGACGAGCCGCGCCCACGCGTCGAGATAGAACTCGCGCCTCCGGCTCTGCTCGTAAGGCGCGAACTGCCCGCCCACGTCCGGCCCCTCCTGCCACTCCAGCCCCAGCCAGCGCAAGTCTTCAATCATGGCCGCCGCGTACTCGGGGCGCGAGCGCTGCGGGTCCAAATCCTCGTCGCGGAGGATGAGCACGCCGCCGGCTTGGGCCGCCCGCCGGTACGCGACCCAGAAGGTGCGCGCGTGTCCGAGGTGCAGGTGGCCGGTCGGCGAAGGCGCGACGCGCCCGCGATACTCTCCCGCCCCGTGCTTCACGCCCCCATTTTACCAACCGTCACATTTTTTTTACGCCGGGCTGCCACGAAACGCGCGCGGCCGGTGTTTACACGGCAGACGGGCGGTTATTTTCTGCAC
>DATHBF010000376.1:0-1951 GCA_035296285.1 Pyrinomonadaceae bacterium
AGTTTTCCGGGGGCGCGTGTCCCCCGTTCAGGTTTTCTTTTAAGGAGAGAGAGAGTAATGGCAACCGTCGTTATCAACCAGGGCGAGTCAATCGAGAGCGCGCTGCGCCGCTTCAAGCGCAAGGTGATGTCCGAGGAGATCATCAAGGACGCGAAGAAGCACGCCTTCTTCATGTCGCGCGGCCAGAAGGCCAAGCTCAAGTCGGCGCTGGCGCGCAAGCGCAACAAGCGCAAGAATCGCCCGATGAGGCCGAGGCTGGCCCGCTAAGGGCGGACCGAAACCGACACGCGAAGGCGGGAGGAGTTTTAAGCTCCTCCCGCCTTTCGCTTTTCCGTCTCGACTTTTAAAGGTTCTCTATCTCGACCGGCTCGACCGCGTCGGCCAGCTCGAAGCCGAAGACGCGCGAGTAGAAGTACATCTCGCCGTCGAGCGCACGCTTGATGCTCTCGGCCTTGCGGAAGCCGTGCTGCTCGCCCTCGAAGGCGACGTAGGCGACCGGCAGCCCCTTCCTCCTCAGGGCCTCCACCATCAGCTCGGCCTGGTTCGGCGGCACGACCTTGTCTTCGAGCCCCTGAAAGAAGATGACGGGGCACGAGAGGCGGTCGGTGAAGTTGATGGACGACCGCTCGAAGTAGAGGTCGCTGCGCTCCGGGTAGGGGCCGACGAGGCGGTCGAGGTAGCGCGACTCGAACTTGTGCGTGTCGCCGACGAAGATGGTCAGGTCGCTCAGCCCGAAGTGGCTGGCGCCGGCCTTGAACACGTCGCGGAAGGTGAGCGCGTTCAGCGTCGTGAAGCCGCCCGCGCTGCCGCCCGTGATGACGCAGCGCGCCGGGTCGGCCTCGCCGCGGTCGATGAGGTAGCGCGCGCCGTTGGCGCAGTCGTCCACGTCCACCACTCCCCACTGCCCGTTGAGGCGCTGACGGTACTCGCGCCCGTAGCCGGTGCTGCCGCCGTAGTTCACGTCGAGGACGGCGAAGCCGCGGCTCGTCCAGTACTGTATTTCGAGCCGCAGCACCGTGACGGCCGTGGCCGTCGGGCCGCCGTGGCACTTGACCATGAGCGGCGGCCGCTCGCCCTCGGGCGCATCGAAGTCTCTGTTGCGCGGCGCGTAGTAGAAGGCGTGAGCCGTCAGGCCGCCCTCGGTCGGGAACTCGACCGCCGCGGCGGTCGAGAGGTAGCCGCTGTCTATCTGGTCCGAGCCCGAGCGGCGCAGGACTTCGGCGCGGCCCGTCTCCAGATCGACTTCGACAATCGAGAGCCGTTCGGTCGGCGAGCCGCCGCGGAAGACGGCGCGGCCCGGCGCCGCGCGCAGGAAGGAGATTTCCGTGTAGGGCGTCTCTATCTGCCGCAGCTCCTTCGCGCGCGTGTCGAGCCGCCCCAGCTTCCAGAAGCCGCGGACGTTGTAGGCGCACACGATCTGCTCGTCCGAGGCGAAGGCGTAAGACGACATGCCGAAGACCCAGAGCGGCAGGCCGAACTCGGCGTCCAGCTCGTAGAGTGATTCGGCCTCGCCGCCTTCGCCGAGTCGGTAGATGTTCCACCAGTTGCTCCGGTCGGAGACGAAGTGGAGCACGCCGCCGGGCGACCACTCGGGCTGGACGACGGACTCTTCGGGGCCGCCCGCGACCAGTCGCCTCTCGCCGAGCGTCCCGTCGTCGTTAACCTCCGCCAACCAAAGCTCGCAGCCGTCCCAGGGCATGTTCGGGTGGCTCCATTCGAGCCACGCGAGGCGCGAGCCGTCCGGGCTCAGGCGCGGCGAAGAGTAGAAGTCGTTGCCGGAGAGGAGCACGCCCCCGCCGTCCTCGTTCCCCTCGGGGCTCAGGCTGACGACGGTGTTGACGGCCTCGCGCCCCTCGACGGTGTGGTCCTCGCGCACGGCCAGCAGGCGGCCGCGGCGCGCGTCGAAGACGGGGTCGGCGTAGCGGTATTTCTCTTCGGGCGTGATGGCGTG
>DATHBF010000377.1:0-7970 GCA_035296285.1 Pyrinomonadaceae bacterium
AAATCTCCTGGCGGAGCTTGCGCGCGTCTTCGAGAAACATGCCTTCGAGCAGGCCCTTCGGGAGTGGCTTCGCGCTCAGGTCGTCCTTGATGCGGCGCTCAAGGGCGACGATGGTCTCGACGTTCTTCTTCTCGACCGGCGTCAGCTCCGGCTCCGTCGTGTCCTCGCGCGCCTCGTACCAGGGCTGGCTCCAGAAGTACTGCGAGAGCCATTCGGTGCGGAACTGCCGGCCGCGGCGGGCGTAGATTTCGTTGCGCAGCAGGCGCAGCTCGTGGAGGCTGTTGCCCTCCAGCATCTGCCCGGTGATCTCGCGGTTCTCGAAGTGTTCGAGGTCGCCGGGCGAGATGACGGCGCGGCGCTGCTTGCGCATGGCGGCGTCGATGGCGGCGAGGTTGCGGCGCTCGGTCTGCGTCAGGCGCTTGGCGTCGTACGAGGGGTCGGCCCTGTACCAGTAACGCTCCTCGAAGTACTGCTGGAGCCAGGGCTGGTCGTCGAAGCGTTTGCCGTGGACGGCCTCGACCTCTGCGCGCAGGATGCGCCACTCGGCGGCGGTGTGCGTGCCCAGCTTCTCGGCCGTCATCGGACGAGCCTGCCACCAGCGTAGGTCGCCCGGCTCGACCTGGTCGTGCTTGGCGGCCTCGGCCTCGCGGATGAGGTCGAGGTTGGCGCGCTCGGTGTCGTTGAGCTGCGAGTTCTGGAAGGCGTCGGCCGGCTTGTACCAGGGCTGCTCTTTCAGGTAGCCCTGGATGTCGCGGTCCTTGAAGACGCGGCCGTGGCGCCCGAAGACGATGCCGCGCAGGAATTTAAGCTCGTAGAGTTCGACATCCTTGAGCTGCTCGCGCGTGACGCGCTGCTTCGAGAAGTCGAGGTCGGCTATCTTCTTGAACTGGTCGGAGTCCTGCGCGGCCGCCCCGGCGTGCGCCAGCAGCGCGAGCGCGAGGGCCGCCACGAAGGCTCTGAGTTTTCTCTTATTCATGTGCATCGGGGGAATCGTCTCCTTGTCCGCGTTCGACGGAAGAAGGCGGTCGGCATTACCGGCGAGGTTTAAGCTCCGGGGTCGGGGGGGCGAAGCGTGTGACGCCGTCGGCTATCGCCTCGGCCATGCGGCGCTGGCCGGCCTCGGCCTTGATGAACTCCGCATCCTGCGCGTCAGAGAGCACGACCATCTCGATGGTCACGACGGGGACGCGCGAGAAGATCGAGCCGGTCAGCGCCCCGCCCTGTTCGCGCCCGACCTTGGTCTGGTAGTCGGTGCGCACGCCGTTGTCCTGGAGCGTGCCCTGTAAGCCTTCGGCCATGCCGGCGTGGATGGCACGGGCCGCGCGCCTGCTGCCTTCGATGACGGTTTCGTTCGGGCCGGTGGCGCCGTCTTTGGTTCTTCCGGGCCGGTCCGGGTAGTAGATGGCGAAGCCGCGCTCCTGGCTGGCGTCGCAATGCAGGCGGAGCATCAAAGCGGCCCCGGCGCGGTTGGCGAACTCGGCGCGGTCGCGGTTGCGCACCAGCTCGTCCTCGGCCGACTTCGTCATCACGACTTCGTAGCCGCGCGCTTCGAGCGCGTCGCGCAAACGCGTGGCGACGGCCCAGGCCACCGCCGTCTCGTTCGTGCCGTTCTGCTCGTTGCGGCCGCTGGCGACCTCGGAAGGGTGGCCGGGGTCAATGCAGACGACGGTGCGCTGGGAAGGCTTCGCCGCTTTTGAAGCCTTGGCGGGCGGCCCGCCCCGGGCGGCCTTTCCCTTCCCCGCCTGCGCGGCCGCGGCCGGCAGTTGCGCGGCGACGAGGAGGGCGATTAGGGCGAGGAGTTTCATCTCGAAAACTTTCGGGCGAGTCCTGTTCAAGCGGGCGAATTGGTGGTACAAAAACGCGCGGGCGCTGAATGTTCTTTGCGCGCGGCCGCAGGATTATTCGCCGCCGCCACGCCCGGTGTCAAACCTCCTCCGCCGGAACGTTTCTCCCGGCCGCCGAACGCGTTTAGAACTCAGAGACGATGCCGATAGAGATCGACCGCCTCTCCATCCGCCGACGCCCCCGAGGGCTGCCGCTCATGCGGCAGTGGTGGGGCAAACTGCTCTTCATGCACTGGCCCGTCGCGCCGGGACTGCTGCGCCCGCTCCTGCCGCCGCCGCTCTCGCTAGACACTTACGACGGCTCGGCCTGGGTCGGCGTCGTGCCCTTCGCGATGTGGGGCGTGCGGCCTTACTTCACGCCGCCGCTGCCCGGCCTGTCGTCCTTCCATGAGCTGAACGTGCGGACCTACGTCCACCACGAGGGCGTCCCCGGCGTCTGGTTCTTCTCTCTCGACATCAACAGCGCGACCGCCACCTGGGCCGCGCGCGAGTTCTTCCACCTCCCCTACTACAACGCGCAAACGAGCATGAAGACGGATCGGCGCGTCGTCGCCTACAGCTCGCGCCGCGTTGGCGGCGACGGCCCCGCGGCCGAGTTCGACGCCTCCTGGGTCTACGGCGACCCGCTCCGGCAGTCCGAGCCCGGCTCGCTCGAATTCTTCCTCACCGAACGCTACTGCCTCTACACGACGCACCGCGAACAGCTCTACCGCTGCCGCATCTTCCACCCGCCCTGGCCCCTGCGCGCCGCCGAACTCGACGGCCACAGCTCCTCGATGGTCGAGGCGCTCGGCCTCCCGACGCCCCCCGGCGACCCCATCCTCCACCACGCCGAAGAGCTTAAGGTGGACATCTTCCCCCTGCTGCGCGTCCCCGCCGGCACGCGCGACCACCTCTTCGAGACGGCCGAGGCCGCCGAGCCCGTCGCCTGAGCGCGCGCCCGGCGGCCTCGCTAGACTTCGCTGCACCAATCCTTTAATCTCACCTGTTTGAAAGGCATGCGCCGGGGTGGCGTAACGGCAGCCGCGCGAGTCTTAGAAGCTCGTGCCGAAAGGCGTGCGGGTTCGAGTCCCGCCCCCGGCATTTTGTTTAAGGAAGAATAATTCATTGAGGAAGGACGCCTGCCCTTCGTGCCTTTTGCCGGGGCCGCGAAGGCGGGATTAGTGTTTATGAAGACTGAAATCGTGGACGCCTCGCCGACGCGCAAGGAGTTTAAGATCGAGATCGGGGCCGACGAGGTGAAGGCCGAGTTCGACCGGCTGACGCAGGAGTACGCGCGCGTCGTGACGGTGCCGGGTTTTCGCAAGGGGCACGCGCCGCTGACCGTCGTCCGCACCCGCTTCAAGAAGGAGATACGCGGCGAGGTCTTGCAGAAGCTCGTGCCGCAGGCCGTCGGCGGCGCCATCGAGGAGAGCGGCCTCCAGGTCATCGGCGAGCCGGACGTGCACCTGGACGAAGAGGGGCTTGAGAAGTTCGGCCAGGAGCCCGTCAAGCTCCACGCCCACGTCGAGGTGATGCCCGAAGTGACTCTCGGCGACTACCGCGGCATTGAGGCCGCGCGCCGCCTCCGCCCCGTCACCGACGAGACGGTCGAGAAGGTCGTCGAGAACCTGCGCGAGGCCAGCGCCGCGCTCCAGCCCGTCGAGGACCGCGCCTCCGAGGACGGCGACACCGTGACGGCCGACTTCCAGGGGCACTACATCAACCCGCCCGAGGAGGAGGACATCAACGTCGAGGACGTGGACGTGGTCCTGGGCGGCCCCGGCGTGCTCCCGGCCTTCGCCGAAAATTTGGTGGGCGTGCGCCCCGACGAGGTGAAGACCTTTACGGTCGAGTACCCCGAGGACTTCAACGCCAAGGGGCTCGCCGGCAAGACCATCGAGTACACGGCGACCGTCTCGGCCGTCAGGCGCAAGGAGCTGCCCGAGTTTGACGACGACTGGGTGAAGAGTCTCGGCGAGGAGGGCGTCGAGACGGTCGAGCAGTTGCGCGGGCGCGTCCGCGAGAACCTGGAGAAGAACGCCGAGCACGAGTCCGAGCACCGCCTGCGCGACGAAGTCCTCGGGCGCCTCATCGAGCGCCACCAGTTCGAGGTGCCCGAGACCATCGTCTCCTACC
This sequence comes from Pyrinomonadaceae bacterium, assembly GCA_035296285.1. GTDB lineage: Bacteria > Acidobacteriota > Blastocatellia > Pyrinomonadales > Pyrinomonadaceae > QHXN01. The sequence continues at coordinate 3,963 of DATHBF010000377.1, forward strand.
AGGCCAACCAACTGCTGCGCGCCACGCTCCAGGACATGATGCAGCGCGGCGTCAACCCGCAGGGCGACGACGTGAACTGGGACGCCCTGCGCGACGTGATACGCGAGCGGGCGAGCGAGGACGTGCGCGGCTCGATGCTGCTTGAGAGGATCGCCGACGCCGAGAACATAGAGGTCACGGACGAAGAGATCGAGGCCGAAATCCAGGCGATGGCGAACCAGTCGCGGCAGTCGATTGAGCAGGTGCGGGCCGCCTTGACAAAGCAGGGGGGCGAACGTAGCATCGCCGACAGGTTGCGCAACCGCAAGGCGCTCGACTTCTTAGTGCAGCACGCGTCGGTCACGACCGAGGAGTGGCGCGAGGAGCAGGAGCCCGAGGGAGCCCCGCGGGAGGCCGACGAGGGTGGCGCGGCCGGTGAAGCCGGCGGCCGGGAGTAGAGGCCGCGGCCGAAGAGTTAAAGGTTGGGGGGTTGAAATTTCAAATGCGAGTTTGGAGTTTCAGGCCCCCAATTTTAGTTTGAGTTGAGAGGTTCAAATGAAGCGCAATAACGGTTTCGACGTGAGCGGCCCGAGCATGTACATCCCCAACCCGACCGTCTTCGAGCAGACGCCGCGCGGCGAGCGCTACTCGGACGTTTACTCGCGCCTGCTTCGCGACAACATCGTCTTCCTCGGCACGCCCATCGACGACACGGTCGCCAACCTCATCATCGCGCAGCTCCTCTTCCTCGAAGCCGAGGACCCCGAGAAGGACATCAACCTCTACATCAACTCGCCCGGCGGCTCCATCACGGCCGGCATGGCGATCTACGACACGATGCAGTTCATCCGCCCCGACGTGGTGACGATCTGCCTCGGCCAGTGCGCCTCGATGGGCGCGGTGCTTTTGACGGCCGGCGCCAAGGGCAAGCGGTTCGCGCTGCCGAACTCGCGCATCCTCATCCACCAGCCCTCGATTGCCGGCGGCATCGGCGGCCAGGCCAGCGACATCAAGATTCAGGCCGAGGAGATCATCCGCATGCGCGAGCTGACATCCTCCATCATCGCCAAGCACACGGGCCAGCCCTTCGAGCAGATCGAGCGCGACGTGGAGCGCGACCGCATCATGTCCGCCACGCAGGCCAAGGAGTACGGCCTCATCGACGAGGTCATCACGCACCGCCAGTAGGTGCGCGCGCCGCCCGCGCGCGGCGCACTTTTTTTCGCCCCTCACCTCTTCCGACGCGCGCCGGAATCCGTTCTGTGGTAAATTAACCGCCGACGCCGGGGGCCCTGACACGGGGCCCCCGGCGTTGACAGCCGCCTCGCAGTCGTCGTAAACAACTTCGGCGGCGCTCGCCGCCGCCGAGTTGACGCTCGGAAGCCCCTCTGGTTTGACTCTGGACAGCTAACGCAGACCCTCGAATCTTATGGTACGTCGAACTGACGACACGTTGCGCTGCTCGTTCTGCGGCAAGTCGCAGAACGAAGTCAAGAAGCTCATCGCAGGCCCCACCGTCTACATCTGCAATGAATGCATAGACATCTGTAACGAGATCATTACCGACGACCAGCAGGCCGAGGCCGTCGCCAGCCGCCCGCCGCTCCCCAAGCCGGCCGAGATCAAGTCCTTCCTCGACGAGTACGTCATCGGGCAGGAGGAGACGAAGAAGCGGCTCGCCGTGGCCGTCTACCAGCACTACAAGCGGATTGAGCTGGCGCGCCGCCGCTCGGATGTCGAGATTCAGAAGTCCAACATCCTCCTCATCGGCCCGACCGGCACCGGCAAGACGCTGCTCGCGCAGACGCTCGCCCGGATGCTCTCTGTCCCCTTCACCATCGTTGACGCGACGACCTTGACCGAGGCCGGCTACGTCGGCGAGGACGTTGAGAACATCATCCTCAAGCTCCTCCAGGCCGCCAACGGCGACGTGGAGCGCGCGCAGCAGGGCATCATCTACATCGACGAGGTGGACAAGATTTGCCGCAAGGACGAGAACCCCTCGATCACGCGCGACGTGTCGGGCGAGGGCGTCCAGCAGGCGCTTCTCAAGATTCTTGAGGGCACGGTCGCCAACGTCCCGCCGCAGGGCGGCAGGAAGCACCCGCACCAGGAGTTCTTCCCCGTAGACACCACCAACATCCTCTTCATCTGCGGCGGCGCCTTCGTCGGCCTTGAGAAGGTAGTCGAGCGGCGGATGCGGAACAAGTCGCTCGGCTTCCACGCGCAGGTCAAGTCCGCGGGTAACCGGTACACAGAGGCGCTCGGCGCTGTCCAGCCCGAAGACCTCGTCAAGTACGGCCTGATTCCCGAGTTCGTCGGCCGCCTCCCCGTCACCGGCGCTCTGCACGAGCTGGACGAGGGCGCGCTCATCCGCATCCTGACCGAGCCGAAGAACGCGCTCATCAAGCAGTACCAGAAGAAGTTCGAGTACGACAACGTCAAGCTCCGCTTCACGGACGACGCGCTCAAGGCCATCGCCCACCAGGCCGTCGAGCGCAAGGTCGGCGCCCGCGGTCTGATGATGATCATGGAAGAGCTTCTGCTCGACGCCATGTACACGCTCCCCTCGCAGAAGCGCATCAAGGAGTTCGCCATCACGCGCGAGATGGTCGAGCGCCGCCGCGCCATCCCCGGCGAGCTTCTGACGGGCGTGGACGAGGCGGCCTAAAGCAACTCACAGTTTCCAGACGCGAGAGGCGAAAGGAGGGCGTTATCTTTCTTTCGCCTCTCGCCTTTTTTCGCGGGTGACGCCGCATGAGATTTCTTGGGAGCAAGGCTGTCGGGCGTCGTGAACTGGCGGGCGTCGCCCTGGCCGTCGTCCTACTCGCGCAGGCCGCGGCACAGCAGCCCACGCCCACGCCCGCCGGGCAGGACGAGGAAGTCGTCCGCATCACGTCAAACCTCCGAGCTGATAGACGTTTCCGACCTCTCGGGCGGCCGCCTCTCCGTCTCCGGCGCCTGCGGGCGGGCGGCCAGATCGCCTTGAGCCGCGCCGCCGCGCCCGGCGAGATACGGCCCTCCAGGTCATCGTCACCGACACGCTGGCGAAGGAGGACCGCCGCGTCGCCACGCGCTGGATTGACTTCGAGATTGTCAGGTAAAACGGCCCGCCCGCGCCGGCATCTCATTACCTAGTGGCGCGGGCACTTGAAATGATTTAGAATCTCGGTCAGTTGGTCAGGGCGAGACGGACTCTCAAACGGCTCGCCCTTTCGGCCATTTGCAGCAGCCGTGGACCCGCTTTATTAAGGCAGCACTCATGGAAGAATACTCAGACCGTACACCCACCGACATCGCGCGTCTGCCGATGGTGCCGATCCGCGACGTTGTCATCTTCCCTTTCACGAAGGTCGCCTTCAAGATCGGCCGGCCCGGCTCCGTGCGCGCCCTCGAAGACGCGCTCGCCGCCGACCGCACCATCTTCCTCGCGACGCAGCACGACGCCTCGATTGACGAGCCCCTGCCCGCGCAGATTTACGGCGTCGGCACCATCGCCCGCATCCTCCAGGCACAGCGCCAGGAGAACGGGCAGACGAAGGTCGTCGTCGAGGGGCGCGAGCGCGCCACCACCATCCGCGTCGATAACGACAACGGGGCGTTCACCGCGACCGTCCGCCGCGCGCCCGTCGTCGCCGAGTCCGGCCCGCGCATCGACGCGCTCATGCAGCGGACGGGGCAGCTCGTCGAGCAGCACATCCGGCTCGCGCCCGAGATGCAAACGGACGCGCTCCAGACGGCGCTCCGCAACGCGGACCCTTCGCACCTCGCCGACGCCCTGGCCTCGCAGCTCAAGATTTCGGTCGAGGACAAGCAGGGCCTGCTCGAAATCTTCTCCGCGCACGGCCGGCTCCAGCGCCTCGTCGAGATTCTCGAAGTCGAGGTGGACAAGCGGCAGCTCGACCGCACCATCCAGGCCCGCGTCAAGCGGCAGATGGAGAAGGCGCAGAAGGAGTACTACCTCAACGAGCAGATCAAGGCCATCCACAAGGAGCTCGGCCGCAAGGACGAGAAGGCCGAGATGGAGGA
>DATHBF010000378.1:0-7609 GCA_035296285.1 Pyrinomonadaceae bacterium
GAAGAAGGAGATACGCGAAGTCCAGCCCTCGGCGGAAGCCGTCGGCGAGGGCGGCGGGTCGCAGGAGATAAAGCGCGTCTACTTCCCGCAGAAGACCAAGCAGACGCAGTTCCTCGGCGACGGCGACGCCAAGCGCGGCGCCGCACAGCTCGCCGAAAAGCTCCGCACCGAGGCCCGCGTTTTTTAAGAGACAGACTTTAACTTATGTCGATACTCGTTTTCGTCGAGCACCGCGAGGGTGTTCTGAACAAGACCTCTTTCGAGGCCGTGGCGGCGGCGCAGCAGTTGGGCGCGGCCGAAGGGCTGGAGGTGTCGGCCGTCGTGTTAGGCCCTGACAATTCGCTCGCGCGGGAAGTCGCCGGCTTCAAGGTGGCGCGCGTCATCTCGGCCGAGAGCGAACGGCTCAGGGAGTACACGCCGGACGCCTACGCCGACGCGATGGAGCAGGTCGTCCGCTCCGTCAACCCGCGTTACGTCATCCTGCCGCACACGTATCTCGTGCGCGACTTCGCGCCGAAGCTCGCCGCGCGGTTCGGCAAGGGCCTGGTGAGCGACTGCATACGCATGAAGGTCGAGGGCGGCGAGGTGACGTTCACGCGCCGCATCTTCCTCGGCAAGATGGACGCCGACGTGGTCGCCAAGGGCGAGCCGCCCGTCTTCGCCAGCTTCCAGTCGGGCGCCTACCGCGCCGACCAGGCGGAGAAGGGCGGGGAGGACGCGGCGGTCGAATCTATGGCGGTCGAGGTGGGCGAGGTGCGCATGAGGCCCGAGCCGCCGTTCCAGGAGGTGAAGCAGGCGGTTGACCTGTCGAAGGCCGATGTCATCATCGCCATCGGCCGCGGCATCAAGAGCCAGGAGAACATCCAGCTCGCCGAGAAGCTGGCCGCGGCGCTGGGCGGTGACATCGCCGCCTCGCGCCCCATCTGCGACGCCGGCTGGCTGCCGATTGACCGCCAGATCGGCTCGTCCGGCCAGACGGTCGCGCCGAAGCTCTACGTCGCGCTCGGCATCTCGGGCGCCATCCAGCACCTCGTCGGCATGAAGAACGCGGGGACCATCGTCGCCGTCAACAAGGACCCGGAGGCGCCCATCTTCGACATCGCCGACTACGGCATCGTCGGCGACCTCTTTGAAGTCCTCCCCGTCCTGACGGAAGAGATAAAGAAGCTGAAGGGCTGAATACAGAACTCGAACTCTCGCCGAATGGCCCGGCATCACAGGCGCCGGGCTATTTTTGCGTCCGCAGCCTCTTCAAATCCTCCAACACCTCCGACGGCTTCCACTCGTTGCCGCGGTAAATCCTGGCGAGCCTGCCTTCGGGCGTGACGAGCGCCGTGCGGAGCGAGTGGACGACCTGGCCGTTCTCGGCCTTGTAGGCGAGGCCGAAGGACTGCGCGAGCCTTCTTATCTCGCCGGGGTCGCCGGTCGCGAAGTGCCAGTTATCGAACTTGCCCCCGGCGTAGGTGGTCCCGTAGGCGCGCAGCACTTCGGGCTTGTCGTACTCGGGGTCGAGCGTGACGCTCAGGAGGTGCGTCCCCGCGCGCAAGTCCGGGTCTTTCGCCAGCTCGCCGTAGAGCTGTGCGAAGTTCGCGCTCATCACCGGGCACTGGTCGGGGAACGGGCAGCGCGTGTAGATGAAGGTGACGAGGAGCGCGCGGTCCTTGAACTGTCGCGTGCTGACCTTCTTCCCGTCCTGATTGACGAGGCGGACCTCGGGGACTTCGGCGCCCGGCGTCGGCTCCATGCCCGTGACCTCGGAAGTCGCGCCGCCGCCCGTCGGCTGCTTCGTGATGGCGGGGCTTTCGAGCCAGTAGCCCGAGTCCGCGACGACGAGCGTGGCCTGAATCGTGTCGCCCGCTTCGACGACCTTCAGCGCGTCCGCGTCCTTCAAGGTGAAGTCCATCTGCATCTCCGCCATGTAGCCCTTGATCTCTTCGTGATCGACTTTGACAACTCCCTTCGCGCGGTCCACGCTGACGACCTTGCCTTTCAGGTCATGACGCTGGACGTTTTCGGGCGAGCCCGAACAGCCCGCGAGGGAGAGAAGGAGAAGGACGATGGCCGGGGTGATTTGCGGTGGGCGGCGCGCGCCCGCCTTCGGAGAGTTCATGCGCAGGATTGTGTGACAGCGCGGCCCGGCGGCGCAACCCGGCGCTGCCGGCCCGCCCCCGAACTGTGCTAGGATGAGGGCTCTTCCGATGGAAACAGTAAAACTAAAGGCCGAGGGCGGCGTCGCGCAGAGGCTCGAAGGCGCGCGCGTCGCCGACGAGATCAAGCGCGAGGTGGCTGAGGAGGTCGCGCGGCTGCGCGAGGGGCACGGCTTCACGCCCCGCCTCGCCGTCGTGCAGGTGGGAGACGACCCTGCCTCCACCATCTACGTGCGCAACAAGGTGCGGACCTGCGAAGAGCTGGGCCTCGGCTCCGAGCGCCACGCGCTGCCCGAAGGGACGACGGACGCGGAGCTGCTGTCGCTCGTTCAAGAGCTTAACCGGCGCGACGACGTTGACGGCTTCCTCGTCCAGTTGCCGCTCCCGCGTGGCATGAACGAGTCGGCTATCGTCGAGGCGATTGACCCGGACAAGGACGTTGACGGGTTCAACCCGGTCAACGTCGGGCGACTGATTCTGCGCAAGCCGGCGCTCGTGCCGTGCACGCCGGCCGGCATCGTCGAGCTGCTGGTGCGCGAGGGCGTCCAGATCGCTGGCGCACGCGTCTGCGTCGTCGGCCGCAGCAACCTCGTCGGCCGCCCGATGGCGGAGTTGCTGCTGCAAAGGGACGCGACCATCACCATCTGCCACTCGCGCACGCGCTGCCTTGAGACGGTGACGCGCGAGGCAGACATCCTGATAGCGGCGGTCGGCCGCGCCGGCATCATCCGCGCCGAGCACGTCAAGCCGGGCGCCGTCGTGATAGACGTGGGGACGAACAAGGTGACGGACGAGGCGGAGGTGCGGGAGCTGTTCGGCGAGGCGGCCAAAAAGCGGCTGGCGTCGCTCGGCGCGCGCGGCTACACGGTGGTCGGCGACGTACACCCGGCCGAAGTCTCCGCGGTCGCCTCCCGACTCACGCCCGTGCCCGGAGGCGTCGGCCTGCTGACGGTCGCCATGCTCATGAAGAACACCGTCACGGCCGCGCGCAGGCGCCGCGGGATTGAACAGCTCTAAGTAGTAAAATGCTTCGCGTAGGGTTAACGGGTTCCATCGCGGTCGGGAAGTCTTTCGTGTCGGGCGTGCTGCGCGAGCTGGGCTGCCGCGTGATAGACGCGGACGAGGTGGCGCGGCGCGTGGTCGAGCCGGGCACGGAGGGCCTGCGGCGCGTGGTCGAGGCTTTCGGCCCCGCGGCCCTGCGCGAGGACGGTACGCTCGACCGCGAAGGTCTCAGCCGCATCATCTTCGCCGACGCGGGCCGACGCGAGCTTATGAACTCAATTCTGCACCCGCTCATCATGGCGGAGCAGGACGAGCAGTTGCGGCGGTGGGAGCGGGAAGACCCGCGGGGCGTGGCGGTGGTTGACGCGGCGCTGTTGATAGAGTCGGGAGGGCACGGGCGTTTCGACAGGGTGGTCGTCGTCCACTGCCGGCCGGAGTTGCAGGTCGAGCGGCTGATGCGCCGCAACGGCTTCTCGCGCGAGGAGGCGGAGCGCAGGATCGCCGCACAGATGCCGCAGGAGGAGAAGCTGAGGCACGCCGACTACGCCATAGATAATTCGCGCGATTACGCCGAGACGCGCAGTCGGACGGAAGAGGTCTACATGCTCCTGCGCGACGAGGCCGAGAGAAAAGGATGAGAGGGGACTTGAAGAGAGTCGGGGGCGGCATGAAGGCGCGCGGCGCCGCGACGCCCGTGCGTCTCCTGTCCCGAAAGCTCGTCCGCGCGTTCCTATCAGCCGCGCTCTCGTCTTCGCTCCTGCTCGTCGGGTGTTTCGAGGAGGAGGCCGGCGAGCAGTTCTACGGCAAGGTCGCCGTGCCGCGCTCGCGGGAATTTCGATGGAGCGACGGCGGGCTGCCTCGCGTCTTCGACCCTGCGCGCGCCGCCGCGCCGCCCGACACGGACGCCGTCCGCGCGCTCTACGAAGGACTGACCGACTACGAGCCTTCGACGCTCAGGCCCGTGCCGGCCGTCGCGAGCCGCTGGGAGGCTTCCGAGGGCGGGCGCGTCTGGACGTTCCACTTGCGCGAGGACGCGCGGTGGTCGAACGGCGACGCCGTCACGTCCGAAGACTTCGTCCGCTCCTGGCGCCGCACGCTGGCGCTCGGCGAACGCGCGCCGCACTTGAAGCTGCTCTCGAACATCGAAGGCGCGCGCAGGAGCCCTCTGCTTTCGGCTACTCCCGAAACCACCGAGCCCCCCCGCGCCGCGCCTCAGAAGACCGTCGAGTTCGGCGCTGTCGCGCTCGATTCGAGGACGCTGCGCGTCACCTTGCAGCGGCCCGACAGGAATTTCCCCGCGCTCGTCGCCCACCCCGTCTTCCGCCCGGTCCACGAGCTGAGCGCGCTGCCTGAGCCCGAAGAACTCGAAGGCGCGCCGCCGCCGCCGGGGGGCGAGGCCGACTTCGGCTTCCTCACCAACGGCGCCTTCAACCTCGCGCGGCTCGACGCCGAGAGCGTGGTGCTCGAACGCGCGAAGAACTACTGGGACGCCGCGAGCGTGCAGCTTGAGCGCGTGCGCTTCGTCGGGAAGAGGACCGCGGAGGACGCCCTGGCCGCCTACCGCGCGGGCGAGATTGACGCCGTCACGAACGTGCCCTTCGAGCCGCTGGCCGTCAAGCTCCTCACGCCCTACAAGGACTTCCGGCGCGAGACCTTCGGCGCGCTCAACTTCTACGCCTTCAACACGGCCCGCCCGCCCTTCGACGACCGGCGCGTCCGCGAGGCGCTGGCGAGCGCCGTTGACATCGAACGCCTCAGCGCCGACACGCTCGGCGGCTCGACCGAGCCGGCCAGGACGTACCTGCCCGACACGCCCGAGGCCGAGCCGTCCGTCCCGCCCGCCCCGTCGCCCGACGCGCGCGGCGCGAAGAACGCGCAGAAGCCCGAAGCCGAAGACGATGAAGGGGAGGCTGTACAGAGTCCCGTCGGTCACGACGTGGAGCGCGCGCGCCGTCTGCTCGCCGAGGCGGGCTTCCCCGGCGGCGCGAGCTTCCCGCGCGTCCGCCTGCTCGTCAACCGCAACGAGCAGCAGCGCCTCGTCGCCTCGGCCGTCGCGCGCATGTGGCGCGACGCGCTCGGCGTCGAGACCGAGGTCATGGTCCGCGGCTGGGAGGAGTACGAGGCGATGCTGAGGGCGGGCGACTACGACGTGGCCCGCCGCAGCATCGTCATGCAGACGACCGACGAGGAGTCGAACATGCTCGCCCTCTTCGGCGAGGAGCCGACGCCCGGCGCCGCCGCCCCGACGCCGCAGCCTTCGCCCGCGCCCGACTCCTCGCCCTCGCCCGAGCAGACGGACGCGGACGGCGTCGAGGTGACTGCCGCCGCCGGAAGCCCTTTGATCTTGACCTCGGCGCAGGCCGTCGAGGAGTTGCCGGCCATCCCCCTCTACTTCGCGTCGTCCTACGCGCTCGTGAAGCCTTACGTCGAGGGCTTCGACTCGAATCTGCTCGACGCGCCTTCGCTCAAGCGCGCGCGCATCAACACGGGCTGGCAGCCGCCGCCGCGGCCGAAGCGCGGCGGGCTGCTGATGGCGTCGCCGTAGTTGTAAAATTCTTGTGACGAGCAACTTGCAAGCGGCGGGATGGCATCCGTCAAGGCAGGTCTTTTTGCAAGAACGGTCTTGATTGGACGAGCGCGCGCGTGATAAGTTCAGCCCGGCTTCAGCTATCGCATTAAAGACCAGACACCCCCGGACAATCCCCTCCGCCGAAAGATTGCGGCGGGCCGCTCGTTCCCCTTCAAGGTTTTCGTCGGGGCCGGTTCGAGCCGCGCCCCGGCCGCGCAGTAACGGAGCAAGTCGTCATGTCGAAGAAGAACGTCTCAAGCCTGGCCGCATTCCTCCTCGCCTCCACCTTCCTGCTCTCGGGCTGCGGCGGGGCCGCGGCCGAGGGGGAATACTTCGGGAAGATGGAGCCGCCCGAGGGGCAGGTCCTGCGCTACATCTCCGGCTCGGAGCCCGAGTCGCTCGACCCGCAGAGGAGTTCGGGCCAGCCCGAGGCGCGCGTCCACATGGCGCTCTACGACGGGCTGGTCGAGTACCACCCGAAGACGATGGAGCCCATCCCGGCCATCGCCGAGTCGCGCGGCGAGATTGACGAGGACGCCTCCGAGTACGTCTTCCGGCTGCGCAAGAACGCCCGCTTCTCGAACGGCGACCCCATCACGGCCCACGACTTCGTCTACACGATGCGCCGCGGCCTGAAGCCCGAATTAGCCTCGCGCGTCGCCTACCTCGCCTACGAGATCAAGTACGCGCAAGGGTACAACGAGGCCGGCTCCTTCGTCCGCGACCCGAAGACGGGCCGCTTCGTGCGCGCCTCAGAGGCCGAGCCGGCGAAGGAAGGCGAGGCCGCTTCCGCGCAGGCCGCCCCGGTTGATATCGAGGCGAACCACCAGACGGAACTCGGGCGCGGGGGCGAGTCGGCCGCGCCCGACACGGAGTTTCATAAGTTCATCCACGAGCCGACGCGCCTCGTCGTCCCGAGCGACGAGGCCGACCGCCAGAAGGCTTTCAAGGCGAACCCGAAGCTGAAGGCGCTCGTGGAGGGCAAGGAGTTCGTCCCCGTCCGGGCCGAGGACATCGGCGTCGAGGCCGTCGACGACTACACGGTTCGCATCACGCTGGAGCGGCCCGCGCCCTACTTCGAGGGCCTGCTGGCGCACCAGTTCTTCCGCATCGTCCCCCGCAAGGCCATCGAGCAGTATGGGAACGACTGGGTCAAGCCGGGCCGCTTCATCGGCAGCGGCGCCTTCATGCTCGCCGAGCACAAGCCCTACAACCAGATCGTGGTCACGCGCAACCCCTACCACTGGGACGCGGCCGCCGTCAAACTCGACAAGATAGTCTTCTACCCGCTCGAAGAGCAGACCACCATGCTCAACCTCTACAAGACGGGCGAGGTGGACGCCGTCTACAACCACACGGTCCCGTCCTCCTGGCTCAAGTCGGGCGTCAAGAAGATGCGCGACTACATGGACGCGCCCGAGAACACCTCCGAGTTCTACAACATCAACATCACGAAGCCGCCGATGAACGACCTGCGCGTCCGCCGTGCCTTCAACATGGCGATTGACCGCGAGGGTCTCGCCGCCTTCAAGGTCACCTCCAAGCCGGGCGTCACGCTCGTCCCGCACATCTTCCTCAAGTACCCGCGGCCGAAGGGCGTGGACTTCGACCCCGAGGGGGCCAAGAAGCTGCTCGCCGAGGCCGGCTACCGCGACGCCTCCGGCAAGTACGACCCGAAGAAGTTCCCCGCGGCCGACATCGAGATCAACTACAACACGAACGAGTCGAACCGGCAGACGGCCGAGTTCGTCCAGGCGCAGTGGAAGCAGCACCTCGGCATCACGGCCTCCCTGCGCAACGTCGAGTGGAAGACCTACCTCGACATGCGCTCGAAGCGCGAGTACAAGGGCTTCGCCCGCGCCGGCTGGGTCGGCGACTACATGGACCCTTA
>DATHBF010000379.1:0-19099 GCA_035296285.1 Pyrinomonadaceae bacterium
AGGGCGGAGGCGGCCAGCGAGAGGACCAGACCCCGCAGGATAATTCTCTTTGACATCAATAACCCTTCGCTTTTATAGTCCGCAAAACCGGCGACAGGACCGAAGGCCGGGACTTCTCAGATGATGCAACCGATTGAGAGCGACGCCCTCTTCGACGAGTGGCACGAGACGGCCATCCGCGTCCGCTACGCAGAGACGGACCGCATGGGCGTAGTGTATCACGCCAACTACCTCATCTGGTTCGAGATCGGCCGCACGGAGTTCTGCCGCGCGCGCGGGTTCGCCTACAAGGACATGGAGGAGAACGACGGCGCCTACCTCGTCGTCGCCGAGTCCTACTGCCGCTACAAGGCGCCGGCCCGCTACGACGACGAGCTCCTGGTCAGGACGCACATCACGGAACTGCGCCGCCGCTCGGTCCGCTTCGGCTACGAGATCATCCGCCTCGCTGACGGCGTCATCATCGCCGAGGGCGAGACCGGCCACGTCGTCACCGACCCCAACAGCCGCGTCATCTCCCTGCCCGAGAGCTACCGCATCGCCCTCAGCTCCCCGCCGCTGCCCAAAGACGAAAATCGTGAACCGTAAACCGTGAACGGGAAGAAGCCTTCCACGTATTCACGGTTGACGATTCACGATTTACGAAAAGAAAGGCAGAGGGAGGGACCGCGTTGGCCGCTCCGAACCCGTAATTGAACCTGCGGTAAACAGGTGGGTGACCTCAGTAAAGAAGCCGCGGCCTCCGGCAACTCCCTGCGATGAGGGACTGCACTGGCCGTCGGCGTCGGTCTCCCTTTTTATACGGCGTAGGCTCAATCATCGTAAATCGGTGACGAACCCCGCAGAACGAGTTCCCTCTGCCTGAAAAGATACTAACACACCGGGCGCGCCCTCGTCAGAAGAGGGCCTTAAAAAATTTCTCGCCCGGGAGTTGACAAAACGCGCGGCGATGCGCGCTCAGGAGAGGATGATGGTGCTCGGCCCCTGCGCGGTCTGGTCGGCCGCGGCGGCCCGGGCTTTGAGGACGCGGTCGAGCATTTCGGCGCACTCGGCGCTGCGCGAGGCGAGTTGCTGGTCGGCCTGCTCGTGCAGCCTCTTCAGGCGGTGCAGCTCGTCGGCGATGTGGAGCGCGGCGAGGATGGCGACCTTGAGCGAGTCCACGGTGAGGGTGCCGGAGGAGATTTCGCGCATCCGCCGGTCAACGAACTCGGCGAGCCCGATGACGTACTCGCTGTCGCCGTCCGAGCGGATGTTGTAGGTCTGGTTGTAGATTTCCACCCGGATGGTCGGCGTGCCTTCGGAGGGGTTCTTGATGGCGCTCATATTTCACGGGGCTTTCGGGTGGGGGGGGGTTGCTACCTGCGCATGACTTCCACGGCCTCCGGGTCGAGGACGGCGATGGCGTCGAGCATGGCTTCGACCTTGGCGCGGATGGTGTCGCGCTCGGAGAGGAGGCGTTCGACGTGCGACTCCAGCCGGTCCTTCTCCTCGATGAGGGTGCCCATCTCCCGGCGCACGGCCGCCAGCTCGCGCTCAAGCTGCTCCTTCTCCTGACGCAGCGTCTTCGTCAGCTCGATGGTGCGGTAGATTTTGTCTTCGAGGTGTGAGAACTTTTCGAGTCCGGTCAGTCCGACCATCGCCATCTCTCCACTCCAAGGGGGGCTCAAAATCGCGGCCCGATTATGCGGCTTCGGGGGCGTGAGCGCAAGGGTTAAAAATCAGAGGCCAGAGCCGTGGGCGTTAACCTCTGCGCTGAGCCCCGAACTGGCTTTCGAGGGCCGTGACGACGCGGGCGTGCATGGCGTCAGCCTCCTCGTCGCGGAGCGTGCGGTCGTCGGCGCGGTACTCGGCGCGGAGCGTGACGGAGCGTTTGCCCTCGGGCAGATTCGCGCCCTCGTAAACGTCAACCAGCCTCACGCCGCGGCACTCTTCGATGCGGAGGCCGAGTATGCTGTCGCGCATCTCGGCGAACGTGACGCGGCGGTCGGCGGCGAGCGACACGTCGCGCACGACCGAAGGGTAGCGCGGCAGCGGCTCGTAACGCACCGCCCGCTCGGGCGCTTCGATGAGCGCCGTCAAACTCACCTCCGCGACGTAGACGGGCTGGCGGAACTTGTACGCGGCGGCCGTCTCTTCAGCGAGCCTGCCGAGCGAGCCGACGCGGACGCCGCCCAGCAGGACGCGCGCCGACTGGCCCTGTCGCAGGTGGCGCGACGCGCCTTCCTCGAAAGATAACTCGCCCAGTGCCATCGCGTCCGCCGAGCCTTCGAGCGCGCCCTTCAGGTCGTAGAAGTCCATCTCGCGCCCCGACGCGCGCCCCTCTTCCAGCGCCTCGCCCGTCATGACGAGAGCGAACGCCTCGATCTCGTTGGGCCGCCCCTCGCCGCCGTCGCCCGCCGCGAAGACGCGGCCGGTCTCGAAGAGGCGGACGCTGCGCGTGCCGCGGTTGAAGTTGTGGCGGACGGATTCGAGTAGGCCCGGCAGAAGCGTCGGGCGCATCAGCGACGCGCCCTCGATGATCGGGTTCGAGAGCGCGACGAGGGGGGCTTCGCCGCGGCGGAGTCCAGGGATGAGGTCGAAGCGGTCGCCGCCCGCGGCTTCGATGAAGCTGATGTTGATGGCCTCGCTGAAGCCGTAGGCGTTGAGCGCGCGGCGGGCGGCGCGTCGGCGCGTGTCGCCCGCGAGGTACTGCCCGGCGATGGGCGAAGGGGGCAGCGACTCGCCTATCTTGTCGTAGCCGTAGTGGCGCGCGACCTCCTCGACCAGGTCCTCCTCGATGCCGACATCCGTCCGCCAGGTCGGCACGGTGAAGGAGAGTTCCGAGGCGCCGCCGGGCTCCAGGCCCAGTTCCCTCCGCGACTCCCTGCCCCCGGCGTCGGACGGCGTGAAGCCGAGCGAAGACAGGATGCGAAGACTGTCATTAGCCGAGGCCCGCAGGCCCGTCAGCTCGCCGACGCGGCGCGGGCGGAAACGCACGACCGGCTGTTCGATTTTTTTCGGGTAAACGTCAACGGCGTCTTCGGTCGCGGAGCCGCCGGCCAGCTCGCAGATGAGTGCGACGCAGCGGTCCTGCGCGAGACGCACGCCCTCGCGGTCGGTGCCCCGCTCGAAGCGGTAGCTGGCCTCGGTCGAGAGGCCGAGCGCCTTCGACGTGCGGCGCACCGAGACGGGGTCGAAGTAGGCGCTCTCGATGAGCACGTCGGCCGTCGTGTCGGAAATCTCGGATTCCGCGCCGCCCATCACGCCCGCAATCGCCACGGGGACGGAGGCGTCGGCGATGACCAGCATCTCGCCGGTGAGTGCGCGCTCGACGCCGTCGAGCGTCCTTATCTTCTCGCCCGCGCGCGCGCGCCGGACGACGATGCAATGCTCGGCGAGGCGCGCGAGGTCGAAGGCGTGGAGCGGCTGACCCAACTCGTGCATGACGAAGTTGGTGATGTCGGCGACGTTGTTGATGGGGCGCTGGCCGATGGCCTGAAGGCGCCGCGCCAGCCATTCGGGCGACGGCCCGATCTTCACGCCGCGCACGACGCGCGCCGCGTAGCGCGGGCACAAATCCGGGTCTTCAATCTCGACCGCGGTAAACGCCTCCGCCCGCCCCTCCGCCGTCTTCGCCGCCACTTCGGGGAGGCGCACGGCGCCGCCGACAATCGCGGCCACCTCGCGGGCCACGCCCAGGTGCGAGAGGCAGTCCGGCCGGTTCGACGTTAAGTCAATGTCGAGCACGAAGTCGTCGCCCGCCTCCTCGACCGCGTCCACGGCGAGGCCCACCATCGTCAGGCGTGACGCCAACTCCCGCGGCGGGAGCGAGAACTCGACAAGCTCGCGCAGCCAGTTGTAGCTGATGTTCATAAAGCAGTGGCCGGTGGCCGGTAGCCAGTAGCCAGTAGGAAAGCATCCTCGTCAGCGGCGACTGAAGCGGCGCGGGCGGCTACTGTCTACTGACTACCGGCTACTGACTACTGTCAGTTGAACTGTTCCAGGAAACGTATGTCGTTCTCGAAGAGGAGGCGGATGTCGTCGAGCTCGTACATCAGGCCGCACATGCGGTCGATGCCGAGGCCGAAGGCGAAGCCGGAGAACTCTTCGGGGTCCACGTCCACCGCGCGCAGGACGTTGGGGTGGACCATGCCGGAGCCGCCCAGCTCGATCCAGCCGGAGCCCTTGCAGAGCCGGCAGCCCTCGCCTCCGCACTTGAAGCAGGAGTAGTCGGCCTCCATGCTCGGCTCGGTGAACGGGAAGTAGGAGGGCCGGAAGCGCGTGCGCGTCTCGGGGCCGAACATGCGGCGGACGAACTCGGAGAGCGTGCCCTTCAAGTGCTCCATCGTTATCCGGCGGTCAACCAGCAGCCCTTCGAGCTGGAAGAACATCGGGTTGTGCGTCGCGTCGGGCGTGTCGCGGCGGAAGACGCGGCCGGGCGCGATGACGCGCAAGGGGGGCCGGCGGCGCTGCATGGCGTGAATCTGCACGGTCGAGGTCTGCGAGCGCAAGCTAAGGCCGTCGGTCGTGTAGAAGGTGTCCTGCGGGCTGCGCGCGGGGTGCAGCTCGGGGATGTTGAGCGCCGTGAAGTTGTAGAAGTCGGTCTCGACCTCGGGGCCGTCCTCGACGGCATAGCCCATCGAGACGAAGATGTCCTCGATGCGCTGCCGCAGGATGGTTACCGGGTGCAGGTGGCCGCGCCGCGGCCTGCGGCCGGGCAGCGTCACGTCGAGGCGCTCGCGCTCAAGCTTGAGCGCCTCGACGTGCGACTTCAGGGCGGCCTGCGCCTCGTCGAGTTTGCCGGAGACCTCGGCGTTGAGCGACTGCACCGTTTGGCCGAAGGCCGCGCGCTCCTCGGCCGGCACGCGCCCGACCAGCTTCATGAGCTGCGCGAGCGCGCTCTTCTTGGCCGTGTGGCGCGTGCGCAGCTCGGAAAGCTCGCGCAGCATCGCCTCGGCCTCGGCGAGCGAGAGCCCTTCGGCGCCCGCGCCGGCTCGAAAGCGAGCGAAGCGTCCGAACTCCTGCTCGAACGCTCCGCGCACCGACTCGATTTGCCCCTTATAGTCTAAGGCTTCGGAACTCATCAGAGTCCTCTCGTCATCATCAGTCGGGCCTTAAGCCGCGGCCTGCGGCCTGCTCTCAATCGCGGTGCGGGCCTGTCCGGCCAGCTCGGCGAAGGCGTCGGGCGAGTTGGCGGCGAGGTCGGCGAGCACCTTGCGGTCCAGCTCGATGCCGGCGAGCGAGAGGCCGTGCATGAACTGCGAGTAGTTGAGTCCGTTGGCGCGCGCGCCAGCGCCGATGCGGACGATCCACAGCGAGCGGAAGTCGCGCTTCTTGAGCTTGCGGCCGGTGTAGGCGAAGTTCAGGCCGCGCTCGACCGACTCCTTGGCCGAGCGGTAGAGCTTCGACTTCGTCCCGCGGTAGCCCTTCGCCAGCGACAATATCTTCTTGCGCTTCTCGGTGCGCTTATTACCACGTTTTGCCCTGGGCATAATAACCTCCTAAGGAATCCGGAATGAATTTAATCCCGCCCGTAGGGCAGCATCCGCTCGATGCGCTCCTGGTCGGCCTCGGACGCGATCACGTCGATGTCGAGGATGCGCTTGCGCTTCGAGGTCTTCGAGGTCAGGATGTGGCGCGCGTGCGAGTGGCCGCGCTTGAACTTGCCCGACGCGGTCGAGCGGAAGCGCTTCGCAGCGCCCTTGTGCGTTTTGAGTTTAGGCATGATTACTCTCCCTTAATTAAGTAGCCGGTAGTCAGTAGACAGTAGAAAAGCATTCCCTGCCGTTCAGCCGGGTCATCATCGTCAGCGTTCGTAGCGCGGGGCGTCTACGGTCTACTTCTTTACGTCTGAACCATCCCGCCGGTGCCGGGGGCCACGGGCGGACCCTGCTTGACGCCGCCGCCCTCGGGCTTCGGCGACTCGGACTTGGCCGAGCGGTTCTTCTTGGGCGCGAAGATGAGGAACATCTGGTTGCCCTCCATGCGGGGCCGCGCCTCGACTTCGCCGAAGTCGGCGAGGTCTTTCTCCAGGCGTTCGAGCAGTTGCGCGCCGAGCTCGCGGTGCGTGATCTCGCGGCCCCGGAAGAATATGGTGGCCTTGACCTTGTCGCCGTCCGAAAGCCACTCGCGCGAGTGGCGCATCTTGAAGTCGTAGTCGTGGTCGTCCGTGCCGGGCCGGAACTTGACTTCCTTGACGGTGATGATGACCTGCTTCTTCTTGGCCTCGCTCGCCTTCTTCTTCGCCTCGTAGGTGAACTTACCGAAGTCGATGATGCGGCACACCGGCGGGTCGGCCGTCGCCGCGACCTCGACGAGGTCGAGCCCCTGCGAGCGCGCGAGCTGCACGGCGTCGCGCGTGTTCATAATGCCGAGCTGGTCGCCGTTCTCCGCGATCACGCGGACCTGCGGCACGCGGATACGGTCGTTAATGCGCGTGGCGGGGGCGCGACGGTTATCCGGACGCCCGCCTCGACCTCTGAATCCCGTAATAACTACACCTCCTGAGCTGGAGGCCGGGGCCAGTATAAATCCTTCTACTGACCGCCGCCCTCTGTCGTCTCCGTGACGAGCGCGCGCGCCCTGACGAGCCGCTGCGCCGTCTCCTTGAACTCTTCGAGCGACATCACGCCGATGTCGCCGCGCGAGCGTTCGCGCACCGCCACCTTGCCCTCCTCCATCTCGCGGTCGCCGAGGACGAGCATGAAGGGAATCTTCTGCAACTGCGCGTTGCGAATCTTCGCGCCGATCTTGTCGCCGCGCAGGTTCACCTCGACGCGCAACCCGGCCTCGCGCAACTCTCGCGCGACCTGCTCGGCGTAGCCGTTGACGCGGTCCGTGATGGGCAGCACGGCCGCCTGCACCGGCGCGAGCCAAAGGGGGAACGCGCCCGCGTAGTGCTCGATGAGCACGCCGAAGAACCGCTCGACCGAGCCGAAGAGCGCGCGGTGGACCATCAGGGGCCGGTGCGGCTTGTTGTCCTCGCCGACGTACTCCAGCTCGAAACGCTCCGGCAGGTTGAAGTCGAACTGCACGGTCGTCAACTGCCAGAGGCGGCCGATGGCGTCCTCCACCTTGATGTCAATCTTCGGGCCGTAGAAGGCGGCCTCGCCTTCGATCCGCTCGTAGGGGATGCCGCGCTGGTTGAGCGCGTCCACGAGCGCGGCCTCGGCGTCGGCCCACTGCTCCTCCGTGCCGAGGTAGCCCTTGCTCGTGTCGTCGCCTTTGACCGAGAGCTCGACCTTGAACTTCTCGAAGCCGAACACGTGCAGCACGTCGTAGGCGAAGTCAACGCAGCCGACGACCTCGCCGCGAATCTGCTCGGGCGTGCAGAAGATGTGCGCGTCGTCCTGCGTGAAGCCGCGCACGCGCATCAGCCCGTGGAGCGTGCCCGAAAGCTCGGCGCGGTAGCAGGTGCCCAGTTCGGCCAGGCGAACCGGCAGGTCGCGGTAGCTGCGCTGCTGCGACTTGTAGATGCCTATGTGGAACGGGCAGTTCATCGGCTTGATGCGGAACTCGGTCTCCTCAAGCTCGGTCGGCGCGAACATCGAGTCGGCGTAGTTCTCCTCGTGCCCGCTCGTGCGCCAGAGGTCACGCTTGGCGATGTGGGGCGTGAAGACCAGCCCGTAGCCGCGCCTCTGCAACTCGCCGCGCAGATAGTTCTCCATCTCGTTGCGGATGATGCCGCCCTTCGGGTGCCAGAAGATGAGCCCCTGCCCGTACTCGTCCTGGATGGAGAAGAGGTCGAGCTCACGGCCGAGCCTGCGGTGGTCGCGGCGCTCGGCCTCCTCGCGCTGACGGACCCAGGCGTCGAGCTCCTCCTGCGTGGCGAAGGCGGTACCGTAGATGCGCTGCATCTGCGGGCGCTCGGCGTCGCCCTTCCAGTACGCGCCGGAGAGCGAGAGCAGCTTGAACGCCTTCAGCCGGTTCGTGTTCGGCACGTGCGGGCCGAGGCAGAAGTCGAGGAAGGGCGAGCCGTCGATGTGGTAGATGCTGACGAAGTCGCCGGCCTTCTCCTCTATCAGCTCGCACTTCAAGGGCTCGTCGCGCTCGCCGAAGACGCGCAGCGCCTCGTGCTTCGGAATCTCGTCGCGCCTGTAGGAGAGGTTGCGCCTGGCAAGCTCCTTCATGCGCTTCTCGATGGCGGGCAGGTCCTCTTCCGTGAGCGCGCGCGGCGCGATCAGGTCGTAGAAGAAGCCGTAGCGCGGGTCTTCGAGCAGCGCCGGCCCGACGCCGAGCTTGGTGCCGGGGAAGAGGTCGAGGACGGCCGCCGCCAGGAGGTGCGCGGTCGAGTGGCGGATAACGTCCAGTCCGCCGAGCGTGCCGGGCAGGACGGGCTCGACCTCGACGGCGGCGCCGCCGTTCGGGGCCGTCTCGTCGAGGCGGAAGGTCAAATCGACCTCGCGGCCGTTGACCTTGGCCGCGAGCGCCTGCTTGGCCGCGTCGCGGTCAACGGCCTTGAGGGCCTCCGCGACCGTCACGCCCGCCGGCACCTGCGCCGCGCGGCCGCCTTTAATTTGGACGTTTATCTCGCTCATCGCTCTCGCGCCTCCCCGCTAGAAGCCCGCCGCCCCTGGAATGGCGCGGCCGGGACAGGTCCTTAGTCAGGACGTTATAGGACTCGAAGAGTCCCACGCGCCGGAGAAAGGCCCCGCGGAAAGGAGGCGTCAGCCGAATTGTGCAGTCCCTCGGAGGGGATTGACTTACTCAGATCGGATTCGACAGAAGCGCCCTCGCCGCGCGAGCCCGGCCCCGATAGGTTCGGGCCGGCCTCCAGCGTCAACTAAAATCGAAACGTAGTTCGCGTTCGCGCCATCTCGTTTCGGGCTCGGGTCTTCCGGAGCTCGCTGTCGAAAAGTTGAAATTGGTAGGCACGCGCGGATTTGAACCGCGGACCCCTACCGTGTCAAGGTAGTGCTCTACCCCTGAGCTACGTGCCTAAGAGTCACCTGCTGGCAACACTCCGCATTGCGGAAGGCTAAGTTAGCAAACGGCTTAGAAGGTGTCAAGCGCACCCCCGGTTTGAAGCCGCCCGCCGCCGCAGACCGTTTTGATGCAATAGGGCTAGAGCAAATTGCCCGAAAAATGTTAGCATGCCTGCCGGCGCGCCTCGCGGCCTCTCCGGGCACCCGGCCGGGCGCCCAGCAACTTTCAAACACCGGGCTGCTCATCCAAAGCTGCTCCACCCTGACGCGACGCCCATACCATCTCGGACCGAGAGACGGGAGAACCTGAAAGCCTTGTCCCCGAGCAGCACCCAGCGGAATAAAACCCCGGCATCCGCCTTCCGGACCGCCGCCGCGTGGCCCCTCGCCCTTCTCTGCTTTCTCAGTCCCGTCGCCCCCTACGCCGCCCGCGCCCAGACGCTTGAGCCGCAGACGCCCGCGACGCGTCCGCGGACAGTCGGCCCCAAGAGCACGCCGACGCCGACACCTCCCGCCGAGAGCCAGCCGGCTATGCCTGAAGGCGAGGCGGTGGACGAGGACGAGGTGGTGCGCGTCACGTCGAACCTCGTCATCATCCCGGCCTCGGTCGTGGACCAGCGCGGCCGCGCCGTGATGGACTTGAAGGTGGAGGACTTCGAGCTGAAGATTGACGGGCAGGTGAAACCCATCGGCGACTTCGGCCGCGCCGAGACGCCCGTCTACATCGCCCTGCTCTTCGACAACAGCGAGAGCCTGTCCGAGGCGCGCGAGCTTGAGAAGCAGGCCGCCGTCCGCTTCTTCCAGTCGGTCGTCCGGCCCATTGACCGCGCCGCCGTCTACTCCATCTCGACCGTCCCCGTCCTCGCGCAGCCCCTGACGAACGACGTGCAGAGGCTCGTCCGCACCGTCGAGAACTTCGGCCAGCCCGACGGCGCGACCGCGCTGTTCGACTCCATCGCGCAGGCGGCCGACTACATGCGCGCCGCCCCCGGCCGCAAGGTCCTCGTGCTCGTCTCGGACGGGACCGACACGGTCAGCGACGTGCAGTTCGAGGAGGCCGTCAACCGCGCGCTGCGCGCCGAGTGCCAGGTCTACGTCGTACAGACGCGGCAGGTCGAGGACCCTTCGCTGCGCGACACGGTCTCGGAGCAGCGCATGTTGAAGCTCTCGGAGCAGACGGGCGGGGCGGTCTACGCGCCGCAGAAGGTCGAAGAGCTCGACGACGCCTTCGCGCAAATCTCGCTCGACCTCTCGCAGCAATACCTGCTCGGCTACTACCCGCAGGACGGGCGGAAGGATAAGCTCTTCCGCTTCATCAGCGTCCGCGTCAAGACGCGCCCCGCCTTACGCGTCCGCGCGCGAAAGGGCTTCTACCCGGACGCGGCGCAGGCCGGCGGCGCCGGCCCCGTGCCCGAGAGCGCCCCGCACACCGTCCCGGCTCGGGAGACGAGAGAGGCGGCGGCCGGCGTCGCTCCGGCGAAAGCGGGGCGCCCGCAGGCCGAGCCTTTGAGGAAGCAGGGGCCAGCCGGACCCGACGACGAGGAGCGCCCGAGGTCCGCGCCCCGCGCGGGCGACGCGGCCGAGACCGCGCCGACCTTCACGCTGACGACGGCCACCAGCAACGTCGTCACCGCCGCCGCGCCCTCATACGACCCTCCGCCCGTAATCACTCCAACGCCGACCCCCGTGCCCACGACGACTCCGAGGCAGGTCACTCCCGCGCCCACGCCCGTGCCGACTCCGGCTGCGAAGGCCCCCACCTCGGGCGGCGTGCTCAACGCCAAGGCCATGAACCTGCCGACGCCGTTCTACCCGCAAGCCGCGAGGAACGCGGGCGCCGAGGGGACCGTCGTCATCGAAGTCGTGATTGACGAACTGGGCAAGGTCGCCGAGGCGCGCGCCCTCTCCGGCCACCCGCTGCTCCGTCCCTCCGCGCTCATCGCCGCCAAGCAGGCGAAGTTCACGCCCACAAGACTTTCGGGCGAGCCCGTCAGGGTCAAAGGGACGATCAACTACGTCTTCGCCCTCCCGAAATAGCAAAGCCCCGGAGGCCGGGGCTTTTTAGGCTTAAGCGTTCGCGGACTCGGCGGCTCGCTCCCATTCTTCGTAGAGGGCGCGCAGGCGCTCTTCGGCCTTCTTGTAATCTTCGTTCAGGCGCGACATGCGGCCGGGGTCGCGCGCCGCGGCGGGCGTTGACATCTCTTCGGAGAGCGCCGCCAGACGCTTCTCAACTTCCGCAATCTCATCCTCTACCGAGCGCGTGTCGCGGCCCTGCTGCTGACCCTTCCTCTTTTTGGGTGTTTCGCCGCCCTGCTTCGGCTTCGTGGCCGGGGGCGGCGGGGGCGCGCTCTTCTCCTGCTCGGCCTTCAGGGCCGCGGCGCGGCGCTCGGCCTTCCAGTCGTGGTACTCGGTGTAGTCGCCGTCGTAGTGCTCGGCGCCGCCTTGGCCGTTGAGCGAGAGGATTTGCGTGGCGATGCGGTCGAGGAAGTAGCGGTCGTGGCTGACGGTGATGATGGTGCCGTCGTAGGCGCCGAGGGCCTCTTCCAGAGACTCGCGCGAGGGGATGTCGAGGTGGTTCGTCGGCTCGTCGAGGACGAGGACGTTGACGCGCGAGTAGATGAGTTTGGCGAGCGCGAGCCTTCCCTTCTCGCCGCCCGACAGGTCTCGGACGTGCTTGTAAACGTCGTCGCCCGTGAAGAGGAACTTGGCGAGGAAGGAGCGCAGCTCGCCCGCCGTCGCCGTCGAGGGCGCGACGCGGCGCAGCTCCATGATGATCTCGTTGCGGTCGTCGAGGTCGTCGAGCTGCTGCGCGTAGTAGCCGACCGTGACGTTCGCGCCCCAACGCACCTCGCCCGCGAGCGGCGAGAGCTTACCCAGCACGGTCTTTAGAAATGTCGTCTTGCCGGAGCCGTTCGGGCCGATGATGCCGAGGGCTTCGCCGCGGCGGAGTACGAACTCCAGGTTTTCCGCCAGCAGCTTGTCGGGGTAGCCGACGGCCGCCTCCTTCACCGTCAGGACGTAGGTGCCGGCGCGCTCGACCTTGTGCATGCGAAAGTCGCCCTGCGACTGGTCGGGGCGGACGGCGTCGACGCGCTCAAGCTTTTCGAGCATCTTGCGGCGCGACTTGGCCTGCTTCGTCTTCTGGCCGGCGAGGTTGCGGCGGATGAACTCCTCCGTCTTCGAGATGAGGTGCTGCTGATTCTCGTAGGCGCGCTGCTGCGCCTCGCGCCGCTCCTCGCGCTCGACGAGGTAGGCCGAGTAGTTGCCGTTGTAGCTGGCCGTCTTCCCA
Organism: Pyrinomonadaceae bacterium; assembly: GCA_035296285.1. Classification (GTDB taxonomy): domain Bacteria; phylum Acidobacteriota; class Blastocatellia; order Pyrinomonadales; family Pyrinomonadaceae; genus QHXN01. Next base: position 12,193 of record DATHBF010000379.1, read on the forward strand.
AGCTCAACCTCGACGATGCGCGTGCAGGCGCGGTCGAGGAAGTAGCGGTCGTGGCTGATGAGGACGTAGGCGGATTTGTAGGACGCCAGAAACTCTTCGAGCCATTCGACGGCCTCCACGTCGAGGTGGTTCGTCGGCTCATCCAGGAGGAGCACGTCGGGCTCGGCGAGGAGCAGTCGCGCGAGGCCGAGGCGGTTCTTCTGGCCGCCGGACAGAGTCTCGGCGGGCTGCGTCCAGGTGTCGCGGTCGAAGCTGAGGCCCATGAGGATTGATTCGGCCTTGGCCGCGTACTCGAAGCCGCCTTGCAGCTCGAACTCGTGCTGGAGGTCGCTGTAGCGCGCGAGCACGGCGTCGAGGTCGTCGCCGGCCTCGGCCATGCGGTGCTCCAGCTCGTGCATCTCGTGCTCGATCTGCTGGAGGTTTTTAAAAGCCGCGAGCGCGGCCTCGTGGACCGTGACGCCGGGCTCGAAATCCACGTGCTGCTGGAGGAGGCCGAGGTTGAGGCCGCGGACGCGGACCACGTCGCCGGTGTCGGGCGTCTCCTCGCCGGTGACGAGGCGGAAGAGGGTGGTCTTGCCGGCGCCGTTGCGGCCGACGAGGCCGACGTGCTCGCCGGGATTGACCTGGAGCGAGGCGCCGCGCAGCACGTCCTGCGCGCCGTAGGATTTATAAACGTCGGTCAGTCGGAACAGCATGAAAGCAGAGCTTCTTTGAACTTCGAACCCTTTTCACGCCTCCAGCGCCTTTGCGTGAAACTAAATCTCACGCAAAGGCGCTGGAGGCGCTCAGGGTTATTTCAAACTTCCCGGCCGGCCCTTAGTCTCTCGGGGACGCGGCGGGGCTGGCGACCGCGCGCGGGGTCGCTGCCGGCCGCGGCGTCGCGGCGGCCGCAGGGGCGGCGGTCGTGGCTGCTCTCGGCGTGGCCCCGGTCGAGGGCGAAGCCGTCGCGGCGGGTGAAGCCGCGGCGGGCGAAGCCGTTGCGGCCGGCGTCGCGCCCGGGGCGGCGGGCGAGGCGGCGGCGGCCGGCGTCGCGGCCCGGCCCGGCGTCGCCTGCTGGAAGCCGCCGAGGTTGTTCGGGTCGTTGAGCATGCTCTCGGCGAGGTTGTTGGTGACGGTGGCGTCGCCCATCGCGTTGCGGATGAGGGCTTCGGTCAGGATCGTCTTCCGCTGGTTGACGAGCGCCTCCTTGATCTGGTCGCGGACGCCGGGGTCTTCGAGCGTCAGCGGCCGGTTCTCAAGCTGTCGGTTCGTCACCTTGAAGATGTACCAGCGGCCGTCGCCGAAGCGGATGGGCTCGGTGTAGCCGCCGATGGGCATCTGCGTGAAGAAGCGGCCGATGAGGTCCTGCGGGAAGCCGTTCTGGCGGAGCGCGTTCTCGTCGGCGACGCCGATGTCGCCGCCGCGCACGGCGCTCTGGTCCTCGCTGCTGGAGCGCGCCACGTCGGCGAAGTCGGCCCCGTTCTTGAGCGTCTGGTAGAGGCGCTGAATCTTGGCCGTCGCCTCGGCCTCGCTCTTGGCGTCGTCCTTGAAGACGCCGGCCGAGTCGCGCGGGTCAACGACGATGTCGGCGAGGGCGACGCCGCGCGGGGTGACGAAACGCTCCTTGTTGTTGGCGTAGAAGTCGTTTATCTCCTGGTCGCGGACAGCGATCTTGCCGTAGAGCTTCTCCTGGAGCTTGTTGATGGCGAGGTCCTTGCGGGCCTCCTGGCGCACCTGCTCCTCGGTGAGGTTGTTCTCCTTGAGGCCCTGCTCCCACTGCTCGACGGTGCCGCGCTGCTTCTGCTGGTCCACGAAGGTGTTGACCTCGTCGTCCGACGGGACGGTCTTCTCCTTCTCGGCGCGCTGGTAGAGGACGTGGCGCTCGATGAGCTTGTCGAGCACCTGGAGGCGGGCCGCAGCCAGCTCAAGCGGCGGCAGGGTCTGCCCCTGGGCCTGCTGGTTGACGAGGCGGTCCACCTCGCTCAGCATGATCTTCTGGCCGTTGACGGTGGCGGCAACGTCCGAAGGGCTACCGTCCCCGCCCTTGCGGCCACCGCACGAGGCGGCGACGAGCGAGAGGGCGACGACGAGGGCGAGGGGCGCGAATTGTTTGACCACTCTATGCACTGTAGCTATCTGCTCCTTCTGACTTATAGGTCTCTCACGGCGGCGGGCGCGGCGGCCGGCCCGGCCCAACTTGACGTTGCGTAAAAGCGTTTGTTATAAGTTTTCGTTTCCGACGTGCCACGCGGACTCGTCTGTGCGACCCGGAGGCGCGCTTTTAACACCCGGAGGTCTTTAGAATCATGGCTAAAAAATGCGAAGTCTGCGGCAAGGGGCCGCAATTCGGCAACAACGTCTCACACGCCAACAACCGCACGCGGCGGCGCTTCGACCCGAACCTTCAGTCCATCCGCGTCCAGTTGCCGCAGGGCGGCGCCCAGCGCAAGCGCGTCTGCACGACCTGCATCAAGGGCGGCAAAATCGCCAAGGCCGCTTAAGCGACCGGGCACTTCACGAATACAGAGGCGGCGGGCACTCCGGCGGGAGCGCCCCCGCCTTCTCTTTTGCCCCCACGCCCGTCGAATCAAAGATCAACCGCGGCCGGCCAGCGCGACCACGTCTATCTCGACGCGCGCGCCGCGCGGCAGCCGCGCCGCCTGCACGGTCGAGCGCGCCGGCTGGCTTTCGGCAAAGAAGCCGCCGTAGACCTCGTTCATGGCGGCGAAGTCGTCCATGTCGGCGAGGTAGACGGTCGTCTTCAAGACGCGCCCGAGGCCGGAGCCGGCCGCCTCAAGGACTTTAGACAGGTTCCGGAGCACCTGCCCGGTCTGCTCGCGGATGCCGCCGGGGACGAACTCGCCCGTCGCGGGGTCTATGGGAATCTGGCCCGAGGAGTAGACGAACCCGCCGGCCACGACGGCCTGCGAATACGGCCCGATGGCCTGCGGCGCCTCCTCAGTCTCAACGATCTGCTTTACGGTCGCGTCGTCCATGTTTTAGGCCCTTACGTACAAACCGTGCATGTTAACAGATGACCTCCCCGCACACAAACGGCCGCTAGTCGCCGTAATCCGTCGTCGGTTTTGGGGCTTAAGCTGCCTGGCTCGCGTGTCTTTATGATGCTCGGGCGCGTGACCTTGGCGGGAAATGCTGACAACTTTTTACAAGCGGCTTTTCTTCACGCGGCGCCGTGGACGCGCTCCACGTCGAGGACGCCGGGCACCTTGCGGATGGAGGCCATGACCTTGTCGAGGTGCTTGAGGTCGAAGACTTCGACCGTGACTTCGATGCGGCCGCGGTCGTCCTGCGAGACCGAGGCGTTCGAGGAGCGGATGTTCGTCTTGATGTCCTTGATGGCGTTCGTCACGTCGGCGATCATCCCCGTCCGGTTCTCGGTAATCGCCAGCAGGCGCACGGCGTAGGCCGCCGCGGCGTCCGTCTCGCCCGCCCACTCGACCTCGACCACGCGCTCGGGGTTGACCATCAAAGACTGGACGTTAGAGCAGCGGCGCGCGTGGACCGTGACGCCCTTGCCCCGCGTGATGTAGCCGACTATCTCCTCGCCGCGGACCGGGTTACAGCAGCGGGCGCGCGTCACCAGCAGGTCGTCCACGCCGCGCACGACGATGGAGTCTTCGCCGAGGCGGATGAACTTCTTGACGGCCTGCACGCCGGCCGTCACGCGGCTTCGGAGCGGCGACTCCTTCTTCTGCTCCAGCTCGGCGAACTTCTCCGGCCCCAGGTACTTGGCGATGACGTTGCGCGGCACGATCTTGCCGTAGCCGACCGCGGCCAGGAGGTCGTCCACGCGCCCGTAGCCGTACTCGTTGGCGATGCGCTTGAGGCCGCCGTCGGCGTCGCCGAGGAGCTTCCTGGGCGAGAGGTTGAAGCGCACGGCCTCCTTCTCGAAGAGCTTGCGCCCCAGCTCGATACTTTCGGCCCGCTGCTGCTCGGCGACGGCGTGGCGCACCCGGTTGCGCGCGCGCGAGGTCTTGACGAAGTTCAGCCAGTCGCGCGAAGGCTTCATGTTCGGCGAGGTCAGAATCTCGACCACGTCGCCGTTCTGGATGGGGGTGCGCAGCGGGACCATGCGCCCGTTGATGCGCGCGCCCGAGCAGGTGTTACCGACCTCGGTGTGGATCATGAAGGCGAAGTCCACGGGCGTCGCCCCGCGCGGGAGCTGGACGACTTTGCCCTTCGGGGTGAAGGCGTAAACGTCCTTCGGGTAGAGGTCGAGCTTGAGGGATTCGAGGAAGTCGCGCGAGTCCTTCACCTCCTGCGACCACTCGACGAGCGAACGGAGCCACTGGAAAGCCTCGTCGTCGTCGTGCGCGCCGCGGCGGCCCTCCTTGTACTTCCAGTGGGCGGCGACGCCCTCCTCGGCGATGCGGTGCATCTCCTCGGTGCGTATCTGCACCTCGAAGGGCTGGCCCTTGGTGCCGAAGACGGAGGTGTGGAGCGAGCGGTAGAGGTTGTCGCGCGGCGTGGCGATCCAGTCCTTGAAGCGCCCCGGTATCGGCTGCCAGAGGTTGTGGACGACGCCGAGCGCGGCGTAGCAGTAGCGGACCTCTTCGGGCGTGACGATGCGCGCGGCGATGAGGTCGTAGACCTGGTCGAGCTCGATCTTCTGGCGGCGGAGTTTCTTGAAGATGGAGTAGAGCCTTTTGACGCGCCCCTCGACGCGGATGAAGGGCACGTCCGCCTCGCGCATCTTCTCCTCGACGCGCGAGGTCACGTCGCGCAGGAACGCCTCGTGCTCGGGGCGGCGGCGTTCGAGCTGCGCGGAGAGTTCGGTGTACTCCTCGGGGTGGAGGTGGCGGAAGGCGAGGTCTTCGAGTTCGCCGCGCAGGCGGCCCATGCCGAGGCGGTGTGCGATGGGCGCGAAGATGTCCAGAGTCTCCTGCGCGATGCGGCGGCGCTTCTCCGGCTTGAGGAACCCGAGCGTGCGCATGTTGTGGAGCCGGTCGGCCAGCTTGACGAGGACGACGCGCACGTCGTCCACCATCGCCAAAAGCATCTTGCGGACGTTCTCGGCCTGCTGCTCCTCGTGCGACTGGTTGCTGATCTGCGCGATCTTGGTGAGGCCGTGGACGAGGTGCGCTATCTCATCGCCGAAGGAGTCGCGGATTACGTCCAGCTCGACGAGCGTGTCCTCGACCACGTCGTGCAGCAGCCCCGTCGCGACCGAGACTTCGTCGAGGCGCATGTCGGCGAGGATGTTGGCGACTTCGAGCGGGTGGACGAGGTAAGGCTCGCCGGAGGCGCGCGTCTGGCCCTTGTGGTGGAGGGCCGAGAAGAAGTATGCGCGCCGGAGCATGTCGAGGTCGGCCTGCGGGTGGTTGCGGCCGACCTTGTTCACGATTTCCTCGATGCGAATCATAAAAGCGGGCAGACAGTAGACAGTAGTCAGTAGCCAGTAGAAAGGTCTCTCGCGCCGGGCGGACCTACCGACTACTGGCTACTGACTACTGTCCACACAAAATTTTAGGTGATGCCCGACGAGGTTGTCGAGCACCACCCGAAAGGCGTAATTCAAAAGGTGGCTTCCGGCGCGGCCCGGATTTAGCTCGGGGGCGGGGTGGGCGACTTGGCGGCGTCTGCGGCCTCGCGCTTCTTGCGCGCCGCCTCGGCGAGCACGGTCTGGCGCTCCAGCGCCTCGGCGTGCTGCTTGTCGTAGTCCTCCTTCGCCTGCTGGTTGCCCTCCATCTCGGCCAGCTTCGACGCCTCGCGCAGGAGGTTCGTCTTGTAGGACCAGGCGTTGGCGCTGTTCGCGTCGAGGCTGATGGCCTGCTCGGCGAGCTTGAGGCCCTCGGTCACGCAGCCCCGCGCCTTGTCGAAGTCGGCCTGGTTGGCCGGCTTCTTGTAGTGGACGAGCACGCGGTCGGGCTTGTTCTCGGTGCTCTTGTTCTCCTTCAACTCGGTGATGTCGTAGGAGCACTGCCACTGCTTGCTGGCGAGAATCGTGTAAGCCTCGGCCCGCCGCTCGGGGGCGGCCGAGGCGAGGTTGGCGCGCTGCGTCAGCATCTCGTGGACCTTCTGGTCGTTCTTCATCTGCCCGTAGAGGAAGACGACGGCCTTGTAGGCGTCCTCGTTCGAGGGGTCGCGGTTGAGAATGTCCTGGTAGGCGGATATGGCCTTCTCGCCAATGGCGACGTTCTCCGGCGACGGCACGCCCGGCTTGTACTGCTGCTGGACGGCGCGGGCGATGAAGATCGGCGCGGCCTGCTGCGTCGGGTCCATCTCGTAGGCGTATCGGAACTTCTCCTCGGCGAGTGCGAAGTTGCCGTCCTTGTAGGCGCGTGCGCCCTCGTTCAGTGCGTTCTTGGCGCGGACACGGTTGACCAGCGCGCAGCCGGCCGTGCCCGAGACCAGGACGAGGAGCAAGGAGACGGTGCTGAGACGAGAGAGTTTCATGTGACTGGTTGCTCCGAAAACGCGGGCGCCCCCCTCAGCGGAGTGCGCCCGCCCCCTGTTACTGTTCGAGCGCCTCGGTCTGGAGACCCACGGGGCTGGCGCCCGCGCCTTTGACGGTGTCGATGACCTTCACCACGTCGCCGTACTTGAAGGTCTGGGGCGCCTTGACGAAGACCGTCCGCTCGATCTTCTCGTCGGGCGAGACGGCGGCGGCCTCCATCCCTTCCTTGTAGATGCCCTGCTCCTTGCGCAGCTTGAACTCGTCGGCCAGGGCCTTGCCGACCGGCGACGGGTCGGCGACCAGCCCCTCGGCGACGACGTTGCCGCCGCGGGTGAGCTCCACCTTCTGATCCTTGCTGATGTTGACGATGAGCGTGCGCGGGCTCATCTTCGCGGCTGCGCTCATCTCCTCGCTGCGCTCGGGGACGAGCGTCTTGAAGCGGGTAGGCTTGAGCGGCGTGATGACCATGAAGATGATCAGCAGCACCAGCATGATGTCCACCATCGGCGT
>DATHBF010000380.1:0-2659 GCA_035296285.1 Pyrinomonadaceae bacterium
CGCTCCACCTCGACGGGACGACCGTCGTCGTCTCGCCCCTCATCTCACTGATGAAGGACCAGGTGGACAAGCTCTCCGAGGCCGGCGTCGAGGCCGCGCAGGTCAACAGCGCCCTGACCGAGGGCGAGCGGCGCGAGCACATCGGGCGCATCGAGGGCGGCGAGAGCGACATCGTCTTCACCACGCCCGAGCGCCTGACCGACCCCGCCTTCCTCGAAAAGTTCGCGGGCCAGAAGATAGACTTCGTCGTCGTGGACGAGGCCCACTGCGTCTCCGAGTGGGGCCACGACTTCCGCCCCGCCTACCTCTCGCTCGGCGGCGCGCTCAAGACGCTCGGCTCGCCCCCCGTCCTCGCCCTCACCGCCACGGCCACGGCCGAAGTCGTCGAAGACATCCGCAAGCACCTCTCGCTCCGCAGCCTGCGCGTCATCAACACGGGCATTTACCGCCCCAACCTCGCCTACGAAGTCCTGCGCGTGACGAACGAGCTGGAGAAGCGCGAACAGCTCGCGCGCCTGCTGCGCGAGACCGAGGGCACGGGCGTCGTCTACTGCGCGACGGTCAAGGCGGTCGAGGCGCTGGCCGACTTCTTCAAAGGCTCCGACTTCGAGATTCGCGTCTACCACGGCAAGCTCCCGGCCTCCGAGCGCAAGGAGAACCAGGACCTCTTCATGGCCGGGAAGCTGAAGGCGATGGTCGCCACGAACGCCTTCGGCCTCGGCATCGACAAGCCCGACATGCGCTTCGTCGTCCACTACCAGATGCCCGGCACGCTCGAAGCCTACTACCAGGAGTCGGGCCGCGCGGGCCGCGACGGCGACGCGGCGCGCTGCGCGCTCTTCTACCAGCTCGGCGACCGCCGCACGCAGCTCTTCTTCATGGGCGGCCGCCACCCGAAGCCGCTCGACATCCTCGCCGTCTACGAATCCCTGCGCGCGGCCGGCGCGCGTGATAAGCCCGTCACACTCCCGGACGTGCAGGAAGGCGCGCCCTCGGTCGCGAAGACGAAGGCGCGCGTCGTGCTCTCGATGCTGAAGGAGGCGGGGGCGGTGGCCGAGGTGCGAGGCGCGCGCTTCCGGCTGATGCGCGAAGGGCTCGGCGTCGAGGAGTTCGAGGCGATGGCCCGCGCCTTCGAGGAGCGCGGCCGTGCCGACCGCGAGAAGCTTGAGCGCGTCATGCTCTACGGCCAGAGCGCCGAGTGCCGCTGGCGGCTCCTTCACGAATACTTCGGCGAGGAGTTCGAGGAAGGGCGCTGCGGACGCTGCGACAACTGCCTCCAGCCGCTCGAAGAGAGGCTCGGCCTCAAGACCGAGCCCGCCTTCGACTCGCCCGCCCCCGCGCCGCCCGCGCCGCGCAGGAAGAAGGAGGTCGTGCTCTCCGAAGGCGACGCGGTCCGCGTCCCGAAGCACGGCCGCGGGCGCGTCACGTCAATCGCCGACGACAAGGTCACGGTCAAATTCCCCGACGGCGAGGAGCGCACGTTTAAGAGGGAGTTCGTGAAGAGGGCTTGAGGGCGGGTATAATCCGCCGCCGTGATGAAGACGAAGCGAGGGTTTGCGAGCGACAACAACGCGGGCGTCCACCCGCGCGTGATGGAGGCGCTGCTGGCCGCCAACCGCGGCCACGTCGTGGCCTACGGCGACGACCCCTTCACCGCCGCGGCCCGTGAGAGGTTCCGCGAGCACTTCGGCCCCGCCGCCCGCGCCTTCTTCGTCTTCGGCGGGACGGGCGCCAACGTCCTCGGCCTCCAGGCCGTCACCCGCCCGCACCACGCCGTCGTCTGCGCGGCGACCGCCCACATCAACGTGGACGAGTGCGGCGCCCCGGAGAAGTTCTCCGGCTGCAAGCTCCTGCCCGTCTCCGGCCCGGACGGAAAATTAACGCCCGCCTTGATCGAGCCGCTGCTCTCCGCGTCGGGCGACCAGCACCGCGCCCAGCCGCGCGTCGTCTCCGTCTCACAGCCGACCGAGCTGGGGACGGTCTACACGCTCGAAGAGCTGAAGAAGCTCTCCGAGTTCGCGCACGCGCGCGGGATGCTTTTGCACGTTGACGGCGCGCGGCTCTCGAACGCGGCGGCGCGCCTCGAAGTCTCGCTGGCGGAACTGACGGCGGGCGTGGACGTGCTCTCCTTCGGCGGCACGAAGAACGGCATGATGTACGGCGAGGCCGTCGTCTTCTTCGGCGAAGAGCTGGCGCGCGACTTCGAGTTCGTGCGCAAGCAGGGCACGCACCTGCCCTCGAAGATGCGCTTCATCGCCGCGCAGTTCGACGCGCTGCTCGCCGACGGCCTCTGGCTCGAAAACGCGCGCCACGCCAACCGCATGGCCCGGCTCCTCGCGCGCGAGCTGGAAGGCTTGCCGCAACTCGAAATCACGCGGCCCGTCGAGTCGAACGCCGTCTTCGCCCGCCTCCCGCCCGAGCGCGTCGCGCGCGTGCGCGAGCAGTTCTTCTTCCACGTCTGGGACGAGGCCACCTCCGAAGTGCGCCTCATGTCCTCCTTCGACACGACCGAGGAGGACGTGCGCGCCCTCGCCCGCGCCGTCCGCGAAGCCCTCGCCGGATAACCCGAAAGACAATCCGTGTAGACGCGCCGCGCGCTCCCGTTGTATTTTCCCCGGAGCTTTTTGGGGGTGCGCGCTTTGGAGTCTGAAATCAGATA
>DATHBF010000381.1:0-5456 GCA_035296285.1 Pyrinomonadaceae bacterium
GCGAAGAAGAGTTTTCAATTCGACCCTCAAGACGTTCATCCCTTAAATCTCCCCGGCGGGTTCTCAGAAGCGGACGTTGGCGAGGCGTCGGACCAGCTCGCGGCGGTCAACCTCGCGCTTCTCCTTCTGCGTCTCGCTCAGGCGTTGGAAGGCGGCCAGCTCGCGCTTCGAGTCGTCGGCGCGCTTGAGCTGGCGGTAGACGCGGCCGAGATGATAACGCGCCTCGGCCAGCTCGGGGTCGAGGCGGACGGCGCGCTCAAGGTGTTCGGCGGCCTCGGCCCAGCGGCCCGCGCGCTCGTAGAGGCGTGCGAGGGCGAGGCGCGAGGGGGCGAAGTCGGGGTCGAGCTCGACGGCGCGGCCGAGGTATTTCTCCGCGCGCGCGGCGTCCGTCTCCGAAGCCTTGAGCAGGGCGTCGGCGGCGAGGTAGTAGGGCACGGAGAGAGTCTGGTCGGCGGCGATGGCGCGCTCGTAGAGTGCGACGGCCTCGGCGTAGAGGCCGCGCTCGGCGTGCGCGGTGCCGAGGTAGGCGAGGGCGGGCACGGACTTCGCGTCGAGTTCGAGGACGCGGGCGAAGGAGCTTTGCGCGTCGTCGTTCTTGCCGGCGGCGAGCTGCGCGATGCCGAGCGCGAGCCAGAGGCGCGGCGAGGTCGGCAGCTCGCGCAACGCTTCCCCGAGACGGATGACGGCGGCGGCCGGCGCCTTCGTGTCCACGAGCAGCAGGCCGTAGCGGACGCGGAAGGCTTCGTTGCGTGGGTCGCGCTCGATGGCGAGCCGCATCGCGGGGATGGCGTTCTCGACGTAGCCGGCCGCCTCGTAAACGTCGGCCAGCGCGGCGTAGATTCTCCCGTCTTGCAGGCCGCGCGCGACGGCCCCTTCGAGAGCCCGCCCGGCCTGCTTCACGTCCTTACGGGCGAGGTGCGCGCGGGCGAGCAGGAGGAGGGTTTCGACGTTGGCGGGCTCGGCCTGCGAGGCGGCGGCCAGTTCGCCGACTGCCTCTTCCGGGAGGCCGGATTCGAGGAGGGCGGCCCCCAGTTCGGCGCGGGCGGCGGGGCCGGCGACGCTCGGGCCGGCGCCCGCGAGCCGGACCGCGTAGTCCTTGAAGTGGCGCGCGGCCGCCTCCCTGTCGCCGAGTCGGAGCGAGGCGGCGACGAGGGCGCGGGCGATCTCGGCGTCGGGCGCGAGTAAGTGGGCGCGCTCCAGAAGCTCGCGGGCGGCGCGGAAGCCTTCGGGCTTCCCTTCGGCGAAGCGTATGCGCGCGAGGTTGAAGAGCGGGCTCGGCTGGTTGCGGTCGAGGCGGAGCGAGATCTCAAACTGCGCGGCGGCCTGAGCGGTGCGGCCGAGCCGGAGGAGGATGGCGCCGTGGTTGTTGCGCGCCTGCGGCGAGAGCGGGGCGCCGATGGCCGCGGCGGCGAAGTGGCGCTCGGCGTCGTTCAGGTCGCCTTCGCGGTCGGCGAGGACGCCGAGATACGTGTGCGCCTCGTAGTTCTCTCTGTCCAGGCGGAGCGCGCCCTCGAAGGAGGCCCTGGCCGCCGCCGCGTCGCCGCGTTCGAGTGCGGCGACGCCCGCGGCGACGAGGTCCGCGACTTGAGCCTGGGAGGCGGGCCTCTGCGACTGCGGCCGCGCGCCCCGCCTCTGGGCGCCGGCCGTGCGCGCGGGGAGACCGGCCGCGCACGCGAGCGCGAGGGCCAGGCACGCGCGGAAGATGGAAGGGCCGTGTGCTGTCGTGTTCAGGCGTTGCATGGGCGCCTAAACGGAGGCGGCGCGGGAAGAGTCCTGAGCGTGCTTCTCCCGCGCCGTCCGCCGTCCAAACGGAAGTGTGTCAGTAGATGAACCTCACGCGAATCTGGATGACGCGCGGGAGGTAGCCGGCGTCCACGCTGGAGAGGCCGAAGTTGCCCTGGTCCTGGAAGTCGTTGCCGGGCCGGGCGAGCTGGTGGCGGTTGAAGATGTTGAAGGCTTCGGCGCCCAGCTCCAGCGTCAGCGTCTCGGTCAGGCGGGTCTTCTTGAGGAGGCTGATGTTCTCGCTCATGAAGGGGATGTCGCGCGCCTGGTCGATGACGGCCGGGGAGTTGCCGAAGAACCGCAGCGGGTTCGCGTAGTAGTTGACGTAGTTCTGATTGACCGTGCCGTTCTGGAGCAGCAGCGCGGGCGCGCCCTGGTTGAAGCTGGGGGGCGCGGAGAAGGCGGACTGGTTGAAGATGCGGGCGCGGCCGTTCGCGAGGTCGTGGTTGTCCGTCAGTATCGGCTGGCCGGTCAGGTTGAGCCGCACGTCGGTGCAGAAGCCGGTCGCGCCGCTGCAACTGAAGGCGTCCTGACCCGTCCGGCGGACGACGAGCGGCAGGCCCGACTGGTAGCGCTGGATGCCGCTGAGCTGCCAGCCGCCGAGGAAGAAGTCGGCGGCGCGGCTGTCAGAGAGCCAACGCTTGCCCTTGCCGAAGGGCATCTCCAGAAGGTAGTTGACGACGAAGACGTGCGGGACGCTGGTCGGCGATACCGAGCGGAGCGAGCCGGGGTCGTAAGGGTTCTGGAGGACGCTGCCGACGGAGGAGCCCGTGCCGCCGAAGAGGTCTTCGGAGGCGTCGGTGATGAGCTTCGAGAAGGTGTAGGAGGCGCCGAACTGGATGCCGCGCGAGAAGCGGCGTTCGAGCTTGAGGGTGCCGGCGTTGTACCAGCTCCGGCCCTTGCTCTCCAACTGGTTGCGGATGTAGCCGTACTGCGGGTACGGCTTGAGCGACTGGCCGACGCTGCCGTTGAAGCCCGTGTAGACGGCGTTGTTGTTGGCCGGCAGGGTGACGCCGACGCCCGCCGCGAAGTTGCGCTCGTTGGCGCCGATGGCGCTGAGGGGCTTGTTCAGCAGCTCGTTGCCGAGGCGGAGGGCGTTCAAGGGGATGGCGTTGATGCGGCCGAGGTCGGAGCGCAGGCGGTCGGCGCGGTGGCCGGTGTAGCTGAGACTGACGACGAAGTTGTAGGGCAGCTCGCGCTGCACGTCGAGGCCGTACTGGAGCGTGCGGCCGGTGCGGAAGTTCTCGTCGAAGTAGTCGATGTCCTGGCCGGTGAACTGGCCGTTGGGGTCGACGCCGGGCATCTGCCGGTAGTTGCGCAGGAAGAGGTCGGGGTTGGCGTCGGCGCCGCCGTTGATGTTGGCCGGGCGCGGCGAGTTGTAGCCGACGGTGCCCTCGGTCAGCGTGTTGTTGCCGCCGAAGCCGTAGAGGATAGGCGCGTAGTAGAGGCCGACGCCGCCGCGGACGACCGTCTGGGTGTCGAAGCCGAAGGCGAAGCCGATGCGCGGGCCGATGTTGGAGCGGTCGGGGCGCGTGAGCGTCTTGTACTCGGCCGGGAGGCCGCTCTGGCCGGCGGCGCCGACGATGGCGCCGAGGCGGCCGCCCGCGGCCGGGTTCGGGACGTTCGGGTCGAAGCCGCGGAAGCGGTCGCGCGCCTCGAAGCGCAGGCCGGGCAGGTCGTAGCGGATGCCGGCGTTGATGGTCAGGCGCTGCGTGACCTTGATGTCGTCCTGGAAGAAGTAGGAGTGGGAGATCTGCCGCCAGCTCGGGTCGAGCTGCTGCTGGCTGTTGAAGGAGAACTCGGTGGCGCCCGTCAGGAGGCTCGCGATGGGGAAGCCCTGGTCGTTGCGGTCGCAGCACTGGTTGGCCGTCTGGTTGGCGCGGAAGTTGATCTCGCCGCCCGGGTCGAGGAGCTGGTGGACGTTGAACTGGCTGGAGCGGAAGTCGGCGCCGAACTTCATCGAGTGGCGGCCCCTGACCCAGGTCAGGTAGTCGGTGAACTGCATGGCGTTGTCGCGCAGCTGGTCGCTGAAGAAGGTCGAGCCGATGCCCTCGTAGGCGCGGACGTTCGTGTTGAAGGGGTCGGCCGCGTCGCCGTAGCCGGGGAAGTCGATCTTCGGGAACGCCTTGTTCTGCACGGAGCCGGCCGGGAAGCCCAAGGAGAGCGTGTTGAAGCCCTCGGTGAAGTTGCGGTTGGCAACGTCGTAGCGGTTGAAGCCGGCGTTGAAGTGGTTCAGGAGCGTCGGGCTCAGGGTGTAGTCGTGCTGGACGCGGAAGAAGTGCGACTTGAAGAACTGCTGCCAGACGCCGGTCTGGACGAAGGGCTCGGGGAAGCGTGTGGCGCCGCGCGCGTCGCCCGCGTAGCGCGTGTTGTTGCGGTAGGCGTGGCTGAAGGCGAGCCGCTGTTTGTCCGAGAGCACGAAGTCGAGCTTGAAGACGGGGCTGTTCATCGTGTTCGGGATGGAGGACTGCGCGAGGTAGTTGCGGAAGACGCCGGGGCGGTTCGGCTGCGGGAAGAACTGCACGATGTTGCGGCCCACGGGGTCGATGATGGACTGGCCCGTGACGGGGCTGATGTAGCCGCGCAGGTCGTTGTTCGGGATCAGGTTGCGCCCGCTGCCCGGCACGTTCGGGTCGAAGGGGCGCATCGTCGGGTCGTAGATGCGGATGGGGCCGCCGTTCAGGCTGAGCACGACCGGGTCCGTCAGCAGCTCGCCGAAGTCGCCCTGCCGCATCCTCGCCGTCGGCACCGAGACGAGGACGTTCTCCCCTTGGGCGAAGCGGTAGCCCTCGAAGTTGAAGAAGAAGAAGGCGCGGTTCTTGCCGCTCCAGAGCGCGGGGCCGCCCTCGCCGAAGTTGGGGAGGTAGATGGGGCCGCCGATGTTGCCGCCGAAGTCGTGCTGGTGGTCGCGGTTCTTCGGGAGCCCCTGGACGTTGTTGAGGAAGCTGTTGGCGTTGAGCGCGTCGTTGTGCCAGAGGTTGTAGACCTCGCCGTGGAACTCGTTGCCGCCCGACTTGAGCGTGAAGTTGACGACGCCGCCCGAGGAGTTGCCGAACTCGGCCGAGTAGTTCGAGGTCGAGATGGTGAACTCCTGGTAGGCGTTCGGCCCCGGCGCGACCTCGGTGAAGAAGGTGCCCTTCTGCGTGCGGCGCGTGGCGGCGCCGTCGATCAGAATCTCGGTGCCGAGGCTCTGGCCGCCGCCGACGCGGAAGTTCGAGGCGTCCTGGCCGTTCGAGGTGCTGCCGGAGGTGACGGTGCTGTCGAGGAAGATGAAGGCCAGCGGCGTGCGGCCGGCCGACTCGGCCGAGACGAGCAGCGGCAGCTCCTTGACCTGCCGCTCGGTGACGTTGGTCTGGCGGACGGGCGTGTCGGACTGGAGGACGGGCGCCGACTCGCTCGTCACCGTGACCACGTCGGTGACGGCGCCGAGTTCGAGCTTGATGTCTACGGTGTGCGTCGCCTGGACGGCGACCTTGTAGTCGTCGACGGTCGTCGTCTTGAACCCGGGCGCCTCGACGCTGACCCTCCAGCGCCCGGCCCGCAGTTCGGGGAACGTGTAGCTGCCCTCGTCGCCCGTCGTCGCCTCGCGCACCTCGCCGGTGTCGAGATTGGTGGCCGTCACTTTGGCCGTGGCGACGACGGCGCCGTTCGGGTCGGTGACGGTGCCCGTGATC
>DATHBF010000382.1:0-2771 GCA_035296285.1 Pyrinomonadaceae bacterium
GGTGCCGTCTCTGCCCGGCTCGCTCGACGAGTCGCTGAAGGCTCTGGAAGCGGACCACGAGTTCCTGCTCAAGGGCGACGTGTTCACCCCGCAGCTCATCGAGAGGTGGATTTCTTACAAGAGGGAGAAGGAGATTCAGCCGCTCAGGATGAGGCCCCACCCGTTCGAGTTCGGGATGTACTTCGACATCTAAACCGATTGGGGGCAGGCGGACTGCGGAGTCAACGGTTCAAGACCGGTTAACTCCGCAATCCGCCGGCCCCCAATCGGCAATCGTCACACGGCGGCCTCGCCCCGCTCGCCCGTCCGGATGCGGACCACGTCGTCGAGGGGCAGGACGAATATCTTGCCGTCGCCGAACTTGCCGGTCCGCGCCGCCTTCATGATTGCGCCCACGACGAACTCCTCGATGTCGTCCGGGATGATGACCTCGACCTTCACCTTCGGGACGAACTCGATGCGGTACTCGGCCCCGCGGTAGGTCTCCGTGTGCCCGCGCTGCCGCCCGTAGCCCTGCACCTCGGAGACCGTCATGCCTAGCACGTCCACCTCCTGGAGCGCGCTCTTGACGGCTTCGAGCAGGTGCGGCCTGATGATGGCTTCGACTTTTTTCATGCGCCCCTCCCCACAGTTTCGCCGACGCCCAGGAGCGCGGCCGTCACGCCCTTCTCGACCCCGCGCGCCGCGGCGGTCGAAAGCTTGGAGCCGCCCTCGTCGGTGACGTAAAAAACGTCGAGCGCGTCGCTCTTCTCGGTCGCGATTTTAGCGCACACGATGTCGAGGCGCAGCGCCGCCAGCGCGCTCGCTATCCTGTAAGCCAGCCCCGGCTCGTCCGCCGCGTGTATCTCGACGACCGTCGCCGCGGGCGACGCCTCGTTGTCGCAGACGACGCCGGGCAACTCCCTCAAGAGCGCCGCCCCGCCGCGCGGCCGACGCCTGCGCGGCGCGCTCTCACGCCGCCAATGCTCGACCAGGGCCGCCACTTCGACCTCGCCCGCCATCGCGCCCCTCAAAGCCTTCTCGATGCCGGCCCGCTTGTGCTCCTCGACGGCCCGATGCGTCGCCGCGTCGCGCAGCAGAAGCACGTCAATGGCGACGCCGTCCTCGCGCGTGTTGATCTCGGCGCCGAGTATCTCGACGCCGCGCGCCGCGAGCGTCCCGGCGATGTCCGCGAAGAGGCCGTGGCGGTCGCGCGCGCAGACGGTCAGCTCGGTCGAGTCCGCCCCGCTCGCGCGCCAGAGGCAGCTGAGCGCGTCGCCTTCCAGACTCCTCACGAGTCGCAGGTGGCGGGCCGCCTCGCGGGGGCCGTTGACGCGCGCGTAACGCCCGGGCAGAAGGGCCAGGTGGCGCTCCACCTCGCTCGGCGGCACTTCGCCCGCCAGCGCCTCGGCGACGCGCTCCGAGAAACGCACGCGGCCGTCGCGCCCTTCGTCCGGCACGGCCTCGACCCCGGTCAGCACGGCCCTCGTCCTCTTATACAACTCCCACAGCAGCGCGCCCTTCCACTCGCTCCACACGCCGGGGCCGACGCCGGAGAGGTCCGCGTAAGTCAGCAGCAGCAGCGTGTTGAGCCCGTCGAGAGAGCGGACGCGCGCGGCGAACTCTTCGGCCACGCGCGGCTCGTTGAGGTCGCGGCGGAGCGCGAGGCGGGCCATCGAGACGTGTTGCTCGACCATGCGGACGACGAGCGCCGTCTCTTCATCGTCGAGCCGGAGCCTTCGGCAGACGCGGTCGGCCATCTTCATCCCGCGCGCGATGTGGCCGCGCCCGCCGCCCTTGCCGATGTCGTGCACGAGGACCGAGAGGTAGACGAGCGCGGGGTCGCGCACCTCCTCGAAGGCCGCGCGCAGGTTCAAGCCGTGCGGCCCGCGCCGGTCCTCTACGGTGGGGACGGCGTCAAGGGCCTCGACGGCTTTGAGCGTGTGCTCGTCCACAGTGTAGTGATGATAAAGGTCGTGCTGTATGAGCAGGCTGACGCGGCCGAACTCGGGCAGGTAGCGCGCGAGGAATCCGATCTCGTGCATCTGCCGGAGCGCGAAGCCGACGCGCCCTCGCCGCCGCAGGATTCTCAGGAAGGCGGCGGCGTGCTCGTTTGACGCGCGGAAGTCGCGGCCGACGACGCCGAGAGAGTGGCGGACGGCGTCGCGCAGAGAGTCCTCGAAGGGCACGCACGCGGCCTGCGCGACGGCGAAGGCGTCGAGCAGCAGCGACGGCTCGCGCTCGAACGCACGCGCGTCGCCGCACGCGCGCAAGCAGCCGTCAACGACCTCGAAGGCTTCCGCCTGCCGCGCCGTCCGGGGCCGGCCACGACGACGCCTCGAAGGCGCACTTGGCGACCTCGTCCACGACGAGGCTGCGCGCGGCGGCCGTCTGCCAGCCCGGCGCTCCCGAGCGGTGGGCCATCTTCAAACGCTGGTTCTCAATCTTGAGGAAGGCGCGCAGGCGCGAGGTGATGGCGGCCGGGTCGTCCAGACCCCTGACCGCTTCGGAGAGGACGGCGGCGTCCCTGTGGACCTTGTCTTGGAGGGCGCGCATCCGTGGGCGTCAACGCCCTGCGGGCGCTTGGCGGTTGCCGACCCAGACGCCGCCGCCGGTCCGCCGCGCCTCCTCGGCCAGCTCCGCCAGGTCGCGCGCGCTCAGCACGACGCCGTTGATGAGCACGGGCCGCCGCGCCGCCAGCGACGACAAACCGACCAGCACGCCCGCCGCCAGCGGCCCCTCCGAGATGAACTCCTTCCCGCTCAAGACCAGTGCCATCGCCCGACCCCTTT
>DATHBF010000383.1:0-7813 GCA_035296285.1 Pyrinomonadaceae bacterium
CCTGCCTGCGCCGCCTCTCGCTCGTCACCCTCCAAAGCTCGCCGCCCGACGCGCGCCGCCGCCAGGAGTTCTGGGAGCGCGTCACGCCCCCCGCGCGCACGGCCGGCTACGTCATCCTCATCACGGCCGCCGCGCCCGGCTCCATCCCGGCCGACCTCTGGAGCAAATCCCACGTCATCTTCCTTTGACCAGGCCCGCCCCGGAACGGCGCCCCGGCCGCAGCTTGAAATCCGGAGGCAAACGTACTAGGATTTGGCGCCCTTAAAGGGCTCGCCTATCACCTGAGCGTTTCCCGTTCGTTGGAAACGCCGTCACCTCGGACTAGTTCCACCTGCCGAAAGGAAACTCCGCGATATGCGTTTCACCGCCAGTAGAACGATCATTCGGGTTCTCGCAGTCTGTCTGATTCTGACCGCAGTGGCATTCTCCCTTAACTTCTCCGCCCCTTCACTCCTCGACTCACAGAAGAGCCTTGCGGCCCCGCTCCAGGAGCGCGGCGGCGACGAGTACGTCAAGACCTACGCCGGCGACTGCGTCACGCCTCGGACCGTCTTCAACCCGGGCGACGTGGTCTGCGCCGAGGCCGGTAACTTCCCCGCCGGCCTCTTCTACCGCTACAGGCGTTTCCAGTGGGCCGCGCCCGACGGGATCGTCGCCGACCAGGCGAACATCAAGGCCGACCCCCAGATGGATAAGTTCACCATCCCGACTTCGGGGCCGTTCTACCAACTGGGGACGTGGATCGTTCAGAGCATCAACTCCGACGCCGACATCTACGCCTCCGCCCGGTTCATCGTCCGCGACCCGAGGATGCCCTACGTGGACCTCTTCCTCACCAAGTTAGGCCCCGGCGTCGTCTTCCCGGGCAACACGGTGTCGTACAAGCTCTGGGTCCACAACCCCGGACCCGACGACGGCGCCTACGTCTACCTCACCGACGAAGTCCCGACGAACATGACCTTCGCGGCGTTGAAGCGGGCCGACGCCGGCCTCCTTGAAGTCTCCTGCTCGACGCCCGCGCGGGGCGGCACGGGCGCCATCAGGTGTAAAGTCCCGAGGGTCCCCGAGGGCGAGGCCATCAGCTTCGTCGTCTACTACTACGTTGACAAGGAAGTGAGGCCGGGGGAGACCTGCACCAGCAATTCGCAGGTTTCGAGCGAAATAGCCGAGCTGAATAAGGAGAATAACTACACCGCCACCGAAACGACCATCGGCGACCCCAACGCGGAAGACGACAGGGGCGACACGCCTGAGCCGGAGCAGCCTTAAAGGTCAGGGCGACTTACGCGGAGAGACGGGCCGGCGGCCTTAAGTGGTCGCCGGCCCGTCCTCTTTCTGCACGGAGACGGCTTCGGCCGCCTCCTCGCCCGAGCGGACGCAGTCGGGGACGCCCGCGCCCGTGTAGGCGTTGCCGCAGAGCGCGAGGCCGGGGTGCCTGCGTAAGCGGGCGCGGATGCGCGCGACGCGTTCGAGGTGGCCGAGGTGGTATTGCGCCATCGAGCGCGGCCACTTCTCGACGTGCGCGAGCAGGGGCGGCGCCTCGACGCCGAGCAGCTCGCGCAGGTCCGCGCGGACGGCTGAGACCATCCGCCCTTCGTCCAGCTCGAACATCTCGGGCTGGAGCGCGCCGCCGACGAAGGCGCGCAGCAGAGCGCGACCCGAGGGGGCGCGGCCCGCGAACTTGACGCTCGTGAAGGTGCAGGCGAGCGCGGCGCGGCGCTCGGCGAAGGGCGTTACGAAGCCGAAGCCGTCGAGCGGGTGCGGGATGTCTTCGCGTCTGTATGCGAGGTTGACCGTCGCGGTCGAGGCGTAAGCGATGCCTTCAAGCTCGCGCGCCAGCTCGGCGTCGGCGTCGCGCAGGAGCCGCGCGGCGGCGTGGGCAGGGAGGGCGACGATGAGGGCATCGCCTTTTATCGTCCCGCCGTCGGTGTCGAGCAGCCAGCCGCCCGCGGCCTCGTCGAAGCGGGCCGAGTCGGCCTTCGTCGAGAGGCGGGCCGTGCCTTCCGGCAGGCGCGCGGCGAGGGCGTCGGTCAAGACCTGCATGCCGCGGTCGAAGGAGAGAAAGAGCCCGTAGCGCGCGCCGCTCGCGCCCTCCGCGCGGCGGCCCGCGCCGGCCTGGCGGCGCGCGTTCCTCCACATCGCGAGGATGAGGCTGCGGTGGGCTCGCTCCATTTCGAGGAAGCGGGGCATGGTCGCGCGCAAGCTAAGGTGCTCGGGGTCCGCCGTGTAGATGCCGCCGACCATCGGCTGCGCCATCCTCACCAGCGCCTCATCGCCGAAGCGGCGGCGGACGAACTGCGCGAGGCTCTCCTCGCCGTCGTTGTCGGCGCGGCGCGGCAGCACTAGGTCGAGCGCCATGCGGGCCTTGCCGCGCCAGGTGAAGATGTCGGACGCTATGAAGGGGAGCAGGCGCGAGGGCGCGAGCAGTTGGAAGCCTTCGGGCGTGGGCCGCAGCCGCCCGCCGCGGACGACGAAGCTGCGGCGGTGCTGCGACTCGGTCTCAATCAATCGCTCGGCGAGGCCGAGGCGTTTGGCGAGTTCGAGCGCGGCCGGCTTTTCGGAGATGAAGGAGTCGGGGCCGCCTTCGAGGAGGAAGCCCTCACGCTCGTACGTGCGCACGGTCCCGCCCAGGCGCGCGGAGGCTTCGAGCAGCACGACTTCCGTCTCCGCCCGCAGCTCAAGCAGGCGGTGCGCCGCCGCCAGCCCGCTCACGCCGCCGCCGACGACGAGCACGCGGCGCGGACGCTCCTGAAAGTCGCCGCTCATCTTCTTTACGCGGTTGCGGGCGGGCGGGTCGGCCTCTGAGGGGGCGCGCCGGGCAGGCAGCAGTCGGCCGCGCAGGTGTCCTGGCGGGGAGGGAAAGACCCGAGCGCGCGCCGGGGCGCCGAGGCGTCGAGGCGTTCCCGTATCAACTCGCGGATCATGCGGACGAAGTCGGGGTGCGTGCCGACGGTCGCGGCGCGGACCAGGTTGAGGCCGAGCTCTCCGGCGAGCTGCCGCGCCTCCGTGTCGAGGTCGTAGAGCACTTCCATGTGGTCGGAGATGAAGCCGACGGGCGCGACGACCACGTCCCGCGCGCCTTCGTCTTTCAAGAGGCGCAGGTGTTCGCAGATGTCAGGCCCGAGCCAGGGCTGCGAGGGCGGCCCCGAACGGCTCTGGAAGACGAGGCGCCAGCTCGCGTGGCCCGCGCCTTCAGCGATCAGTCGGCACGTCTCCGAAAGCTGGCGCTCGTAGTCGCACCCTTCGGCCATCGAGAGAGGGATGCTGTGCGCCGTGAAGGCGAGCGACGCCCCGGCCCGCCTCTCTTCGGGGACGGAGCGAAGCGCGGCGCGGACGTTCTCGGCGTTGGGGCCGACGAAGCCCGGGTGGTTGTAGAAGGCGCGCAGCTTAAAAACTTCCGGCGCTCCGGGGCCGACCTCCTCGCGCGCCCGCTCGATGTTCTCGCGGTACTGGCGGCAGCCCGAATACGAGCTGTAGGCCGACGTGACGAAGGCCAGCGCGCGCCGGACGCCGTCGTCCCTCATCTTCCTCAAGGTGTCCGCGAGCAGCGGGCGCCAGTTGCGGTTGCCCCAGTAGACGGGCAGGCGCGGGCCGTGCCCGGCAAGCTCCGCCTCCAGCGCGGAGATGAGGCGGCGGTTCTGCTCGTTGATGGGGCTCACGCCGCCGAACAGCTCGTAGTGGTGCGAGACCTCGCGCATCCTCTCGGGCGGCACGTTGCGGCCCCGGAGGACGTTTTCGAGGAAGGGCATCACCTCATCCATCCCCTCGGGGCCGCCGAAGGAGACGACGAGCAAGGCGTCGTATGGTTGACTCGTCAAAGGGGTTTCTTACCTCCGGCTCAATTCGTGGACGGCTTCGACCAGGGCGACGACGTTCTCCACAGGAGTCTCGGGCAGGATGCCGTGGCCGAGGTTGAAGATGTGGCCGGGGCGGTTCGCGGCCTGTTCGAGAATCGCTTGCGCCCGGCTGCGTACGATCTCGGGAGTGGTGAAGAGGGCGATGGAGTCGAAGTTGCCCTGCACGGCCACGTCGCCGAGCCGCGCCCAGGCTTCGTCGAGGCGCACGCGCCAGTCGAGGCCGATCACGTCGCCGCCGGCCTCCTTCATCAGCCCGAGCAGCGCCGCCGTGCCCGTCCCGAAGTGGATGACGGGGACGCCGGGCGTGACGCCTCGGATGACCTTGCGCGTGTGCGGCAGGACGTACTCGCGGTAGTCGTCGGGCGAGAGCGCGCCGACCCAGGAGTCGAAAATCTGCACGGCCTGCGCGCCGGCCTCGACCTGCGCGTTGAGGTAGCGCGAGAGGGCGCGGGCGATGCGCGACATCAGCGCGTGCCAGGCGCCGGGGTCCGTGTACATCAGCCGCTTCGTGTGGATGTAGTTCTTCGAGCCGCCGCCCTCGCAAATGTAGGAGGCGAGCGTGAAGGGCGCGCCGCAGAAGCCTATGAGCGGGATGTTCGGACGAAGCTCGCGCCGCGTCAGGCGTACGGCCTCGTAGACGTAGTCGAGCGAGGACACGTCCTCGACCTCGCGGACGCGGTCAACGTCGGCGGCCGAGCGGACGGGGTTGTGAATGACCGGCCCCTCGCCCCTGGCGAACTCAAGGTCGAGGCCCATCGGCTCGATGATGAGGAGGATGTCGGCGAAGATGATGGCGGCGTCAACGCCGAGCCGGTGGGCGGCGTAGACCGTGACCTCGGAGGCCACGTCCGACCGCTTGCACATCTCAAGGAAGGAGTGGCGGGCGCGGACCTCGCGGTACTCCTTCATGTAGCGGCCGGCCTGCCGCATCAGCCAGACGGGCGTGTGGGGCACCTGCTCGCGGCGGCAGGCGCGCATGAAGGGGCTCTCCCAAAGCTCCCGGCTCATCCCCGCCGGGTTCGCCGAATCGGTCACTTCGCTCATCGGTCCGAATATAACAGAAGGATGGGGGGAAATGCCTTACGGCCTCCCTCCCATCCTTCGCCCTTCGTCCTTCGCGCTTCGGTCCGCGACTTACGGCGCGTTGAAGCCCGTGAGCGGGTTGCCGTAGAAGGCGTCCGACTTCCAGGCCGTCTTGTCCCAAACGCCGTCCTGGTCGCCGAGGACGGTGACGGGGACGATGAGGCGGTCGGTGCCGAGCTTGTTCGAGGCGGCGAGGCTGGTGTCGAGCTTGCCGCCGGCCGGGACGGTGAACTTGACGGAGCGCGCCAGCTTGTTGTTCCACAGCACCTTCAACTCGTACTCGCCGGGGTTCTTGTCCATCAGGTGCGGGGCGCCGAAGCCCCACCCGGCGTCAGACGTGTCCCAGGCGCGGACGTTGTTGAAGGTGCAGCGCATCCGCGCCCACTTCGCCTTCTGCGGCGCGTCCTTCTCGTCAACGAAATGCGTCGTGTTGTTGTCCACGTCCGACTCGCAGCTGGCCTTGCCGACCTGCTCGCCCTCGTACATGATGCGGCCCACCTCCGCGCCCTTGTAGAAGAGGTGCGGGTCGAGCTTGTACGCGTCGCCGCGCACCCAGAAGGCGATGTTGAGCATGGGCCTCTTCCAGCCGTTCAGGTCGTCGGGGGTGTAGTAGACGTAGCCGATGGGCAGGTTCCAGTCGTGGTCCACGTAGTAGACGAAGTGGTTGGCGAACTTGCCGGTCTTGATCTCGTTGGAGTGGACCTTCCCGACCTTGGCCTTGCCGGTGAAGAGGGTGGTGTCGCTGCCGGCCAGCTCGTTCCGCATCTTGATGGCGAAGTTGAAGGGGCCGGTGTGGGTAGTGGACTTCCCCTCGGGGACGCCGTCACGGCCGCCGCAAGTGGTCTTCCACCAGCGGTCGGCCGGCGTCTCCTCGGTGCTGCAATCGAACCTGACGGCGGGCGAGCCCGGCACGGTGTACTCGACGTAGAGCTGGCCGCCGCTCGGGATGGGGCCGTTGACGCGGTAAGTGATCTGCGGCACCCAGCTCCAGGTGTCGTAGTTGCCCTTGTATGAGTTGTAGGTGAAGGCGGTCAACTGGACGGAATCCTTAGCGATGGTCGGCTGGCCCTGGGCCGCGGCCGGCGACGGCAGGCCGAAAAAGGCGGTCGTTAAAAGCGCAAGGACGAGCGGAAGGCTCCTTCTCATCTTCGTTCTCTCCTTCTCTATCGGGTAGGGTTGCGGCGGATTTCGCCGGTAAATCGGCGTCGGTGTAGCTTGGTCGGGTGCCGTGTGGCGGCAGTATCCGACTGTCTCCGGCCGCTGTCAACGTCTTAAATCGGACGGCCCTTTCGCGTGCTAAAATTTAGTGCCACGAAAGGGCGCGGGCCGGTGTTTACGGATGTGGGACCGGCTATCGTGTATATGGGAGAGCGGGCGGCAGAAGCTTTGATGGATTCGGTGACAGAGGCGGCGGGAGCGGCGGCGGCCAGGAGTCTCAGTTTCGACGAGGCTTTCACGCTGCACCACCGCGCCGTCTACCGCGCCGCCTACGCGCTCGTCCGCGACGCCGGGCTCGCCGAGGACGTGACGCAGGAGGTCTTTCTCAAGCTCTACCAGCACATCGGCTCGCTCCGCGACGAGTCGCACGTCCGGCCGTGGCTCCTGAGGGTGGCGTCGAACACGGCGCTCAACACCATCCGCTCAAGGGGCCGCGCGGGCACGCGCGAGGACGAGTTCTTCAAGGAGTCGGTCGGGGACGGGGCGGCCGTCGGGGTGGACGTGGACTACGAGCGGCGGGCCGAGATCGAGGAGACGCGCCGCGCGCTCGGGCAGGTGAGGGAGCCGATGCGGAGCTGCCTGATGCTCAAGCAGCAGGGGCTCTCGTACCGCGAGATAGCGCAGACGCTCTCCATCAACGAGGTGAACGTGGGGAGCCTGATCGCAAGGGGGCGCAAGGAGTTCGTGAGGTTCTACGGGAAGATTGGAGCACGCCGATGAGGAAGAGGTGTCTTGAAGAGGGCCTGTTGCAGGCTTACGTGGACGGCGAACTCCCGCCCGACTCGGCGGCCGAGGCGGCGGCCCACGTCGCGCAGTGCGAGGCGTGCGCCGAAGCCCTCGCGACGGCCGCCGCCGAGTGTGACTTCCTCTCGGCCGCGCTCGGCCCCGAGGAATCCGTCGTCGTGCCGAGCGAGGCGCTGCGCTCGCGCGTCTACGCCGCCGTCGCGCGCCTCGAAGACGACGCGCAGCCGGCGCGGCCGGTTCGCGGCAGTTCGCGCGGCCTGCTGGCAACGCTCTCCGGCCTCTTCTCGTTCACGCCGCAGCGCGCCGCGGCCTTCGCCTCCGTCCTGGCCGTCGTCGCCTTCGCCGCCGTCTTCCTGATGCAGAAGCGCGGCACGCAGCCCCGGCCCCAGGCGCCCGTTCACGAGATAGCGCGGGCCACGCCGCCCGCGCCCGCCAAGGTTAATCCGAATGAAGTGACGACCGGCGGCAGCCCGAACGTGACGGCTCCGCCCGTCGCGGACGTTAACCCGTCGAAGGTCGAAGTCGTCGTCAAGTCTCCTGCGAAGCGCGTGGCGCCGAGGCGCGCGGTCGTGCGGGATGAAGTGAAGCGCGAGGCGGCGCCTGAGCTTCTGCCGGGCGAGAAGGGCTACGTCGAGGCCATCGCCTCTCTGTCGAAGACGGTCGAGCTGGGCGGCGACGCCGTGCTGCGGCCCGCGGCCCGCGCCAACTACGAGCGCAACCTCGCCGTCGTTGACCAGGCCATCGCCGAGACGCGCCGCGTCGCCAGGAGCAACCCGCGCGACCCCGAGGCCGTCTCCTTCCTGCTCTCGGCCTACCAGAGCAAGGTTGACCTGCTCACGACGGTCGCCGAGCAGGCGCAGGTGGCGACGCTCGGCCGCTAGCGGCCAGAAAAAATTCTGATGAAGTATCTG
>DATHBF010000384.1:0-17261 GCA_035296285.1 Pyrinomonadaceae bacterium
CCATACCATTCCCCAATCCCCCCGCCTGATTTGCCCGCTCGGGCTTCCCCTTCGGCGGGCGCGGCACTACTATTCTCTCGCGTTAAATCCGGACCCGCAAAGGACCGCAAAGTAATGCGAAACAAACTCCCCGTCCTTCTCCTTCTCTTCTGCCTCTGCGTCGCTTCCCCGGCGCAGGCGCCCGACCTGCGGCAGTTCGTCCGCGTCGAGGCGCCGACGGTGGCGCTGACTCACGTCCGCGTGATTGACGGGACGGGCGCCGCGCCGCGCGAGGACCAGACCGTCGTCATCAGCGGCGGCCGCATTCAGTCAATCGAGTCGAGCCGCGATGCGAAAGTTCCCGACGGCGCGCGGGTGCTCGACCTCGCGGGCCACACGGTCCTGCCCGGACTCGTCGGGATGCACAACCACCTCTTCTTCCCGATGGGCGGGTCGCCGCCGATGTACTCGAACATGGGCACGAGCTTCCCGCGCCTCTACCTCGCGCTCGGCGTCACCACCATCCGCACCGCCGGCAGCGTCGCGCCCTACACGGACTTGGAGATCAAGCGGCTCATAGACTCCGGCCGGATGATCGGCCCGAAGATGCACGTCACGGCGCCGTACCTCGAAGGCTCGGGCGCGTTCACGCCCGTCATGCATCAGCTCGCCGGCCCCGAAGACGCGCGGCGCATGGTCAACTTCTGGGCGGACGCGGGCGCGACCTCGTTCAAGGCGTACATGAACATCACGCGCGCCGAGCTGCGCGCCGCCGTCGAAGAGGCGCACAAGCGCGGCCTGAAGGTCACGGGCCACCTCTGCTCGGTCGGCTACCGCGAGGCCGCCGAGATAGGCATTGACAACCTTGAGCACGGCCTGTTCGCGGATTCCGAGTTCGTCCCCGACAAGAAACCCGACCAGTGCCCGCAGGGCGGCGCCGTCGCGGCGAGCCTGCGGCAGCTCGACCTCAACGGCCCCGCCGCCCGCGAGACCATTCGCACGCTCGTCACCAGGAACGTGGCCATCACTTCGACGCTCCCCGTCTTCGAGGCCGGCAGCGCGCCCCTGGCTCAGAGCGGCGTCGGCGCGGCGGGCGCGCTGCTGAACCCGCGCGTGCTGGGCGTGATGTCGGTGGACGCGCGCGTGCGTTACCTGCAAGCGCGGGCGCGCGTCCCCGGGGGGCCTGAGTCCGTCGCGCTGCTGCGCAAGGCGATGGAGTTCGAGCGGGCGTTCGTGCAGGCGGGGGGCCTGCTCGTCGCCGGGCTCGACCCGACGGGCAACGGCGGCATCGTCGCCGGCTTCGGCGACCTGCGCCAGGTCGAGCTTCTGGTCGAGGCCGGCTTCACGCCGACGGAGGCGATAAAGATCGCCACCCTCAACGGCGCGAGGCTCCTCGGCGAAGACTCGCGCATCGGCTCCGTCGCCGTCGGCAAGCAGGCCGACCTGATGGTCGTGCGCGGGAACCCCGCGGCGGACATCTCGGACATCGAGAAGGTCGAGATGGTCTTCAAAGACGGCGTCGGGTACGACTCGGAGAAGTTGATTCAATCCGTACAGGGCCTGGTCGGGATACGCTGAGACGGATAGGAGCAGACCATGAAGACCTTGGGCGTCATCGGCGGCGTCGGGCCGGAATCGACCATCGAGTATTACCGCCTCATTATTGCCGCCTACCAGGAGCGGACGCGGGACGGGAGCTACCCGCCCGTCGTCATCAACAGCATAGATTTGAAGAGGATGATCGACTGGATCACGGCCGGCGAGCTGGCGAAGATAGCCGAGTATCTGCTCGCGGAGCTTCAGAGGCTCGCGCGCGCCGGGGCCGACTTAGGGCTCTTGTCCTCCAACACCCCGCACGTCGTCTTCGACGAGGTCAGCGCCCGCTCGCCCATCCCCCTCGTCAGCATCGTCGAGGCGACGTGCGCCGAGGCGAAGGCCCTCGGGCTTAAAAAGCTCGGACTCTTCGGCACGCGCTTCACGATGCGCGGCCGCTTCTACCCCGAGGTGTTCACGAGGGAAGGCGTCGAGCTGGTAACACCCGACGAAGAGGGGCAGGCGTTCATCCACGACAAGTACATGAATGAGCTGCTCAACGGCGTCTTCCTGCCCGAGACACGCGAGCGCCTGACAGAGATAGCGGGCCGCATGAGAGAGCGTGACCGAATCGAAGGGCTCATCCTGGGCGGGACTGAGCTGCCCCTGATTCTGCGAGGCGAACAGGCGGCGGGCGTCCCCCTGCTCGACACCGGGCGGATTCACGTCAAAGCCGCCGTCGAGCGAATGCTGTCGGACGGTGCGTGACAATACGGGAAGTGTCACAAGGCGTCATTCGGGCCGCGGGGCATCGCCTCTATGATTAGCGTCGGGAAGTGCTGTGAAGCTGATGCGAAGGTGAGCGACATGAGAAGCAATGTTCCGGCCCCGCTGCTGACTCTAATTTTAATCCTGACGACCTCGCCCCTCGCCCCGGCGCAGACCGGCAAGGCGACGCTCGCGGGGCACAAGCGGGCGGTGACATCAATCGCCTTCAGCCCCGACGGGAGCCTCCTGGCGACGGGCAGCGACGACAAGACGGTGAGGCTCTGGGAGACGCGGACCGGGGGCCTGGTCAACACGCTCGCGGGCGCGCAGGGCGGCGTTTACTACGTGACGTTCAGCCCCGACGGTCGGCTGCTCGCCTCGCTGAGCGGCGACGACAAGCCGCGCGTGTGGGACGTGTCGAGCGGGCGCCTGCGGGCGACGCTGCAAGGCCACGCGGGCAGGGTCTACAACCTCGGGTTCAGCCCCGACGGGCGCAACGTCGTCACCGGCAGCAACGACGGCACGGCCAGACTCTGGGACGCGGACACGGGCGCGGCGCTGGCTTCGATGAAGGTCGTCGAGCACGGCGGGCGTTGGGCGCGCGCGGTGCTCGTCGAGGGCGAAGACCTTTTCGCCTTCCCGAGAGCCTACTTCAGCCCGGACGGCAAGACCCTGCTGACGATTAGCGGCGACAGGTTCCCCAAGCTTTGGGAGGCCGCGACGGGGCGACCAGTTGCGACGCTGGAACACAGCAAAGGAACGTTGACAGGCGTCTTCAGCCCCGACTCCAGTCTCGTCGCCACGGAAAGCTCCGACCACGTCGTGCGCCTGTGGGACGCGAGGACCGGCCGGCTGGCGCGACTGCTCGGCGGCCACACGTCCACCGTCTACGACCTCACCTTCAGCCCGGACGGCGAGACGCTGGCTACGGGCAGCCTCGACCGGACGGCGAAGCTCTGGGACGTTAGAACGGGCCGGCTGAAGGCGACGCTCGAAGGGTTTGACGGGCGCGTGCCGCGCGTCGCCTTCAGCCCCGACGGCCGGACGCTGGCGGCCAAGGGCGGGCGGAAAACTCACGTCGTAAAGTTATGGGAGGTCGAGACGGGGCGGCTGCTCTTCACGCTGCCGCTGCCGGGGCGCGGCGACGAGGTCGAGGAGATAGCCTTCAGTCCCGACGGGGGCGCGCTCGCGACTTCGAGCGGCAAGAGCGCGCAGTTGTGGGAGGTGGCCGTGGGGCGACTGACGGGCGAGTTGGAGGGCGGACGCCACCCCGTAGTTTTTAGCCCGCGGGGCCGGCAGTTGGCGACCGCGGGCAAGAACGGCACGGCCCTTCTGTGGACCCGAAACTAGCCCCGCACGCGTTCTATCATCACCGAGTTCGCCGACGACCTGCAAGGCGACGGGGGAGCCATTGCCCCATCTGCGCCGCGGCCAGCGCCTGCCGGGGCTTCTGCTCGACCGAGCTTGACCTGTTCCGTTCGGTGCTCGGCGACGGCGTCTCGGTCGAGCGCGTCGAGCACATCGTCTCCGGCGACCGACGCTGCGCCTACCGCGTCACGCCCGCCTTTCAGCTCGAAAAAAAGGGCGACCTTTGAGGTCGCCCTGCCGGCCGTGTTGGCTTGGAGGTTAACGCGCGCTCACGACAGCGAGGCGCGCGGGAGGACGGCGTCGGGGATGGATTCGAGGAAGCGCGAGACGGCCGGCAGCTCGTCTCCGTCGGCGCCGCGGTAAGGGTTCAGCGGCGAGACGAGATAGAGGTGGCGGCGGGCGCGCGTCGCGGCGACGTAGAGCAGCCGCCGCTCCTCCTCCAGGTCTTCCAGCTCGTCCTGCGAGCGCGCCGAGGGGAACCACCCGTCCGTCATCCAGATAATAAACAGCGCGTCCCACTCCAACCCCTTCGCCGAGTGGACGGTCGAGAGCGTGACGTAGCCGCCGCCGCGCTCGCGCCCTTCCGCGCGGGCCGCGCCCGAAGGGTCGAGCGCCACGTCGGCCACCAGCTCCGCAGGGCTCTTGTAACGCTTCGCGATTGTCTGTAGGTGTTCGAGGTCGCGCGCGCGGCGCGGGTGGTCGTCGTAGCGCGCCTTCAGGATGGGCCGGTAGAAGCGGAGCACGGCCGAGAGCTGAGCGGCCGGCGATTTGACGCCGACGAGACTACAGAGCAGTCGGGCGAGGCGCGTCAACTGCTCCTTATAGCCTGGGCGCGAGGGGAAGCGGTGCAGCCTCTTGAACAGTCCCTCCCTCGCCCTCGCG
Source organism: Pyrinomonadaceae bacterium (assembly GCA_035296285.1). Classification (GTDB taxonomy): domain Bacteria; phylum Acidobacteriota; class Blastocatellia; order Pyrinomonadales; family Pyrinomonadaceae; genus QHXN01. The sequence continues at coordinate 4,531 of DATHBF010000384.1, forward strand.
GCCCTGAACTCTTTGCGCTCGACGCCGAGGTGGTCGAGTATCTGGTTGGCCGTCGCGTCGCCGATGTGGTCGATGAGCTTCAGGGCGCGCAGCCACGAGAGCGTGTCGGAGGGGTTGGCGACGACGCGCAGGAAGGCGAGCGCGTCTTTGACGTGGGCCGACTCGGCGAACTTGATGCCGCCGTACTTGCGGAACGGGATGCCGTGCTTTGCGAGCTCGATCTCAAGGTCGAACGAGTGTGAGCCGGCGCGGAAGAGGACGGCGACCTCGGAGAGCGGCACGCCGCCCGCGCGCAGCTCCGCGATGCGCTCGGCCACGAAGCGCGACTGCTCGTTCTCATCGCGGGCGGTGACGGACAGGGGCGGCTCGCCGTCGTCGTCAACGCGCGAGAAGAGCTGCTTGCCGTAGCCCTCCTGCGCGTCGGCGATGATGGCGTTGGCGAGGTCGAGGATGGGCTGGGTGCTGCGGTAGTTCTCTTCGAGCTTGATGACGCGCGCCGCCGGGAACAGCTCGGGGAACTCAAGCATGTTCCTGTGGCTCGCCCCGCGGAACGAGTAGATCGACTGGCACTCGTCGCCGACGACGGCGACGTTGTCGTGCGCGGCGGCCATCAGCCGCACGATGCGCGCCTGGAGCTTGTTGGTGTCCTGGTACTCGTCCACCATCACATAGCGGTACTGCTCGGAGAGCATCCGGCACAATTCCCCGGAGCCTTCGAGGGCTTCGCGCAGGCGGACGAGCAGGTCGTCGTAGGTGAGCAGGTGGCGCGCGCGCTTGAACTCCTCGAAGGAGCCGTACAGCTCTTCGAGGGCGCTTTGCTCGTCGAGGAAGTGCGGGTAGCAACTGCGGAGCACTTCTTCGAGCGTGCTGACCTTGTTGACCATCATGCTGAAGATGGAGCAGATGGTGCGCTTGCGCGGGAAGTGGCGGTCGCGCGTGAGGTGCATCTGGCGGCGCAGCAGCTCGATGAGGTCTTCGGTGTCGGAGGCGTCGAGGACGGTGAAGTTGCGGGAGACACCGGCCGCCTCGGGGTGCTTCCGGAGGACGCTGTGGCCGAGGCTGTGGAAGGTGCCGCCCGAGACGCGCTGGCAGCGCGAGTCGGCGAGGCCGGCCGCGCGCGCGAGCATCCCGGCGGCCGCGCGCCGCGTGAAGGTCAAGAGCAGGACGGACTCGGGCCGCACGCCCGACTCGACCAGTCGCGCGACGCGGTAGACGAGCGTCCGCGTCTTCCCCGTCCCCGCGCCCGCGACGACGAGGAGCGGGCCTTCCGTCGTCGTCACCGCCTCGAACTGCGCCTCGTTCAGCTCCTTCTCGTAGTCTATCCCGCGCGCGCGCGGCAGCGACGTGACGCGCTTCAGGACCAGCCTCGTCCTCGTCTGCGTCGGCACCGCCTGCCCGAGTTCGAGGTCGCGCTTGAAGGCTTTAAGCTCGGCCGCAAGCTCCCTCACCGTCTGGTGGCGGCGCTTCGGCTCCCGGTCGAGGGCTTTCGCCAGGATGCGCTCGACGCCGGGCGGCAGGAGCGACCTGAGCGCGTCGCGCAGCCGCGGCTCCTCGTGGAGGATGGCGTGCATCGTGTCTATCTGGTTGTCGCAGGCGAAGGGGCACGAGCCCGTCAGCATCTCGCAGAGGACGACGCCGAAGGCGAACACGTCGCAGCGCACGTCCACGCGCCGGCCGAGCAGTTGCTCGGGCGCCATGTAGTTGACGGTGCCCATGATGGCGCCCGACTGCGTCTCGACGCGGATGAGCGTCTCCTGCGCGCTGTCGGCCCGTGCGGCGGCGTGGCCGCGGCGCGGGACGAGCTTGGCGATGCCGAAGTCGAGAATCTTCGCGTAGCCGTCGCGGCTGACGATGAGGTTCTCCGGCTTCAGGTCGCGGTGGACGATGCCGGCCTCGTGCGCCTTGGCGAGCCCTTCGGCTATCTGCACGGCGATGTCCAGAGCCTCGCCGACCCGTAGGGAGCGCGCGGCTATCTTGCGGCGCAGCGTCTCGCCCTCGACGTACTCGGTCGCCATGTAGGGCCGCCCGCCGTCTTCGCCGAACTCGTAGACGGTGAGGATGTGCGGGTGGTTCAGGGCCGAGGCGGCGCGGGCTTCTTGAAGGAAGCGGCGGCGGCGGTCCTCGTGCGTGGTGTACTCGGGCGGCAGGAGTTTGAGCGCGACGACGCGGTGGAGCTTTTCGTCGTAGGCCTTGTAGACCGCGCCCATGCCGCCCGCGCCGAGCGGCTCCATGACGCGGTAGTGCGCGACGTTGGTTTCGGGGAAAGCTTTCACGGTCGTTGGGAAGTGGCGCGAGTCCCGCACGGGAGGACGGGACGAGACGGCCGAGTTCAGTTCAGACGGAACGCGCCGAAAACAACGCGGCGCCGAAGGGCTCGTTCGCAGGTATCTTACCTTTTTTCGGCGGCGGAGACGACTCGGCGCGGTTGGCGAAAGGGGCCGCGCTGATAGTAAAACATGAGCATGAAAACCTTCTGCCTGGCAGTCCTACTCCTCGCGCAGCCCGTCCACGCGCAGCAAGGCCCGCAGACCGACGCGACCACGCCGCTGCACCAGTTGCGCCCCGACTACCCGGTCCCTTACGGCGTCCCGCAGCCCGCAGAGGTCGCGCGTCTCCTGAACCTGATTCACGCCTACCTCGACGAGACGACCCCGACCGGCTTCGTCAACAGGCAGACGAACGCCGCGCTGACGGACCTGACCCGGATAGACCGGAACACCACCTTGCGGCGCGGCGACTTCCGCCTCGTCAGCTACGAGTGGGGCGTGACCTACGCCGGGATGCTTCTGGCGAGCGAGGCGACAGGCGACCCGCGCTTCCGCGACTACGCCGAGCGGCGCTTGCAGTTCATCGCCGAGGCCGCCCCCTTCGTCAGCCGCACCGCCGCCGAGCACGCCGCCGACTGGGGCACGGGGCTGCCGATGCGCAACCTCGTCGCGCCGCGCGCCCTCGACGACTGCGGGGCGATGTGCGCCGCCATGATCAAGGCCACGCGCGGCGGCAGCCGTGCCAACCTCCGGCCGCTGATAGACACGGCCATCAACTACATCATGACCAAAGAGCACCGCCTCCGCGACGGCACTCTGGCGCGCAACCGCCCGCAGCCGAACACCATCTGGCTCGACGACCTCTTCATGAGCGTGCCGGCGCTGGCGCAGATGGGCAGGTTGACGGGAGAGAGGAAGTATTACGACGAGGCGTGCCGGCAGGTGCTCGCCTACGCGCGGCGGATGTTCAACCGCGAGCGCGGCGTCTACATGCACGGCTGGGTCGAGGGGATGACGGAGCACCCGGAGTTCCGCTGGGCGCGCGCCAACGGCTGGGCCTTCATGACGGAGGTCGAGCTGTTGGAAGTGCTGCCGGAGAACCACCCGCAGCGCCCGCAGATTCTTGAGCTGTTGAGGGCGCACGCCAAAGGGCTCGCGGCCTTGCAGTCGGGCTCGGGCTTCTGGCACCAGCTCCTCGACCGCCAGGACTCTTACCTCGAAACCTCCGCCACGGCCATCTACGCCTACTCCTTCGCCCGCGCCGTCAACCGCGGCTGGATTGACGCGACCGCCTACGCGCCCGCGACCCTGCTCGCGTGGAACGCCGTCTCGACGAAGGTCAACGCGCGCGGGCAGGTCGAAGGCACCTGCGTCGGGACCGGCATGGCCTTCGACCCGGCCTTCTACTACTTCCGGCCCGTGAGCCCCTACGCGGCGCACGGCTACGGGCCGGTGCTTCTGGCCGGCGCGGAGGTCATCCGGCTGTTGAAGAACAACCAGTTCGAGATCAACGACAGCTCCGTCCAGCGCCTACAGCCGAAGCGCGCTGAGAAGGATTAAAGGGGGCCGCCAACGCCAATGAGAATCAAAGCCTACTTCGTCCTCGTCCTGCTCTTCGTCTTCGGCCTCGAAGCCTCCGCGCAGGAGATGGAGTCTCCCTCGGGGAAGCTCTCGCTCTCCTTCCGCCTGAACGACAAGGGCGAGCCGACCTACCGGCTGTCGTTCGGCGGCCGCCCCGTAGTCCTTCAGAGCAGGCTCGGCGTCGAGCTGAGAGACCTGCCCGCCCTGACCGGCGGCTTCTCGGTCGTCAAGGTTGAGAAGGCCGAGAAGGATGAGACGTGGGAGCCCGTCTGGGGCGAGGTGAGGCGGGTCCGCAACCGCTACAGGGAGCTGGCGGTGACGCTGCAACAGGCTTCGGCCGACAACCGCCGGGTGGTCGTCCGTTTCCGCCTGTTCGACGACGGGCTCGGCTTCCGCTACGAGTTCCCAGAGCAGGCGGGGCTGAAGTATTTCGTCGTCTCGGGCGAGAAGACCGAGTTCAACCTCGCGGGCGACCACAAGACCTTCTGGATTCCGGGCGACTACGACACGAACGAGTACGCCTACTCGACCACGCGGCTGAGCGAGGTCAACGCCAAGAAGGGGATGAGCGAGAAGGAGATCGCCGTCAAGTCCATCCCCGCCGACAACGTCGTCCAGACGCCCCTCATGATGAAGACGGCCGACGGCCTCTACGTCAACATCCACGAGGCGGCGCTCGTCAACTACCCGGCCATGAACCTCGACGTGGACCGCCGCGCCTTCTCGCTCTCCTCCCACCTCGTCCCCGACGCCCTCGGCAACAAGGCTTACGTGCAGACGCCGGCCGAGACGCCCTGGCGCACCGTCGTCGTCAGCGACCGCGCGGCCGACATCCTGACTTCCAAACTCATCCTGAATCTGAACGAGCCTTCAAAGGTCGGCGACGCGAGTTGGATTCGGCCCGTCAAGTACGTCGGCATCTGGTGGGAGATGCACGTCGGCAAGGCGACATGGAATTACGCCGACGCGGGCAACGTCAAACTGGCCGGGATGGACTGGTCGAAGCTGAAGCCCAACGGCAGGCACGGCGCCACGACCGCGAACACGAAGCGTTACATCGACTTCGCCGCGAAGCACGGCTTCGGCGCGGTGCTGGTCGAGGGCTGGAACGTCGGCTGGGAGGACTGGTTCGGGAACTGGAAGGAGGAGGTCTTCGACTTCGTCACGCCCTACCCGGACTTCGACGTGGCCGAAATCCAGAGGTACGCCGCCGCCAAGGGCGTCAAACTCATCATGCACCACGAGACCTCCGCGTCGGCCACCAACTACGAGCGGCGGATGGAGGACGCCTACCGCTTCATGAAGCGGCACGGCTACGACTCCGTCAAGACCGGCTACGTCGGCCGCATCATCCCGCGCGGCGAGCACCACGACGGCCAGTGGATGGTCAACCACTACAACCGCGTGGCCGAGGCGACCGCGCGCCATCAGATCACGCTCGACGCGCACGAGCCCGTCAGGCCGACGGGGCTGCACCACACCTACCCGAACTGGCTCGCCTCCGAGGCCGCGCGCGGCAACGAGTACAACGCGTGGAGCGAGGGCAACCCGCCCGAGCACGAGACCATCCTGCCCTTCACGCGCCTGATGGGCGGGCCGATGGATTACACGCCGGGGATTTTTCAGCTCAAGCTCGACGCCTACGCGCCCGGCAAGAAGGAGCACGTCCACACGACGCTCGCCAAGCAGCTCGCCCTCTACGTCACGCTCTACAGCCCCTTGCAGATGGCGGCCGACCTGCCCGAGAACTACGAGCGCCACCCGGACGCCTTCCAGTTCATCAAGGACGTGGCCGTTGACTGGGACGACACGCGCGTCATCGAGGCAGAGCCGGGCGACTACCTCACCATCGCCCGCAAGGCGAAGGACAAAGACGAGTGGTACGTCGGCGCGATTACGGACGAGGCGGCGCGCGCCTCCGTCGTCCCGCTCGACTTCCTCACCCCGAAACGCTGGTCCGTGGCCGCCGTCTACGCCGACGCGGCGGACGCCCACTGGCAGACCAACCCGATGAAATACCGAATCAGCACCTCGCTCGTGAACGACCGGACCAGGCTCAAACTCGGCCTCGCCCCCGGCGGCGGCTGCGCCGTCAGCCTCAGGCCCGCCACGGCCGAGGAACAGAAAAGGTTGAAGCCCTACGCGGAATAGACGGCTCAGAACTCAAGCTGCTTGAGATAATCCATGCTGAGCTTCAGGCTGTCGAAGGGCGAGCCGGGCGTGGCGTCCTGCTCGACGAAGTAATGGCGGACGCCCGCGCGGCCGGCGGCGGCGAAGATGGTCTTGAAGTCAATCACGCCCCGCCCGACCTCCGTGAAGTAGCGCCCGGGCGTCGAGTCCATGTCCTTGACGTGGAGGAGGTGGAAGCGGCCCGGATGCCTCTCGAAATACTTGAGCGGGCTCGCCCCTCCTTTGACGGTCCAGTACAGGTCCATCTCCATCTTCACCAGCCGCGGGTCCGTCCGTTCGAGCAGCAGGTCGTAAGGGACCCGGCCGCCCGCCGGCGCGAACTCGAAGTCGTGGTTGTGATAGGCGAACCGGAGCCCGGCCCTCTTGAGTCGCTCGCCGGCTTCGTTGAAGAGGTCCGCGAGTCGCCTGTAGTCGTCCGGCGATTGGCGCTCTTCGGCGGGCAGGTAGGCGACGAGCAGGTACTTGTGGCCGATGAGGCGGGCCGCGTCGATCATCTCCTGTAGGCTGCCGCGCAGGGCGGCGAGCGGGACGTGGGCGGCCGGGGAGGTGAGGCGGTGACGGTCGAGCAGCGTCCTCACCTCCTTCGGCGGGCGGTTGAAGTAGCCCGCGAACTCGACCTCTTTGTAGCCGAGGGCGGCGACGCGGGCCAGCGTCCCGTCGAAATCTTTCTCCAGCTCACGGCGCACCGTGTAAAGCTGCATCCCGATTCTCGCAAGCCTTCCGGGCCGGAGTCCCGAAGCCGCCGGGTCGGCTTGCGCCAGGCACAGAACGCCGGCAGTGCTTTGCAGCGCGCGGGTCAGGAAGCGGCGACGATTCATGGGACAAGCCTCGGGGATGGGGCCTTACGGTTCGGGGATTTCAGTCACCTTCCCCGTGACGTTGAAGACGCCGGAGACGACGCCGGTCGTCGCCGCGTCGGCGCGGCCTTTGAAGCCGGGCTGCTTGCCGCCGACGCTCAAGTTGAAGCGGCCCGGCTCGACGACGCGCCGGCCGCGGTCGTCTATGACCGAGAGCTGTCGCGCGTCGAGCGTGAAGGTCACCGCGCGCGCCTCGCCGGGGCGGAGCCGGACGCGGGCGAGCCCGGCGAGCGACCTGACCGGCACGGGGTACGCCGACGCCTCGTCCGTCACGTAGAGCTGGACGACCTCGTCTCCCGCGCGGTCGCCGACGTTCCGCACCTCCGCGCTGACGGTCAGCCCCTCGCCGGCCAGCACGCCGGACGCGCTCAGCTTCAGTTTGCCGTACGCGAACTTCGTGTAGCTCAGCCCGTGGCCGAAGGGGTAGAGCGGGTCGCCGCGGAAGTAGCGGTAGGTGCGCCCCCGCATCCCGTACTCCTCGAAGGGCGGCAACTGCGACGCGGACTTGTAGAAGGTGACGGGCAGCCGGCCCGAAGGATTGTAGTCGCCGAAGAGCACGTCGGCGAGCGCGGCGCCGCCCTCCTCGCCGGGGTACCAAGCCTCGACGACGGCACCGACATTCTCGTCGGCCCAGTTCACGGCGATGGCGCTCCCGCCGAGCAGCACCAGCACGACGGGCTTGCCGAGCGCGTGAACGTCCCTGATTAAGTCCTCCTGCGCCTTCGGCAAGTCGAGGCTCGTGCGGTCGCCGCCGCGGAAGCCCTCCGCGTTCACCTTCATCTCTTCGCCCTCGACCGAGGGCGTGATGCCCATGACCATGACGACCGCGTCGGCCTGCCGCGCCTTGGCGAGCGCGTCCTCGCGCAGCAGCCTTTGGACGCTCGGCGCCACCACGGCGCGCGCGCCCGGCGCGTAGACGCCCTCCGAGTAGAGCACCTTCGTCGCGGGCGAGACTTTGTCGGCGATGCCCTGGAGCGGCGTGACGGACTTCGAGGGCTGGCCGTTGTAGTTGCCGAGCAGCACGTCGGGCGCGTCGGCGTTCGGGCCGATGACGGCGAGCGTTCTGATATCCTTGCGCAGCGGGAGCGTGTTCGCCTCGTTCTTCAGGAGGACGACGGATTCGCGCGCCGCTTCGAGGGCGAGCGCGCGGTGCGCGGGCGAGTCGTTCTCCGAGAAGGGTATGCGCGCGTAGGCGACCATCTCCGGCGGGTCGAACATGCCGAGCCGGAAGCGCGTCCTCATCAGCCGCTTGACCGCCACGTCAATCTCGGCCTCGCTGATGAGCCCTTCACGGACGGCCTGCGTGAGCGAGCGGTACTCCCTGCCGCAAGTCAGGTCGGTGCCCGACTTGACCGCGAGGGCCGACGCCTCGGCCTCGGTCTTCGTGAACTTGTGATGCTTCCAGATGTCCTCGATGGCCGCGCAGTCCGAGACGACGTGGCCGCCGAACTCCCACTCGCGCCGGAGGATGTCGAACAGCTTCCTGCTGGCGCAGGCCGGCTCGCCGTTGGTCCGGTTGTAAGCGCACATCACGCCCTCGGCCCGCCCCTCGACGATGGCCGCGCGGAAGGCGGGCAGGTACGTCTCGCGCATGTCGCGCTCGTCGGCCCTCGCGTCGAAGACGTGGCGCTCGGGCTCGGGGCCGCTGTGGACGGCGTAGTGCTTGGCCGTCGCCGCGACCTTCAAATACTTCGGGTCGTCGCCCTGCAAGCCTTTGACGAAGGCGACGCCGATCCTCGAAGTCAGGTAGGGGTCTTCGCCGTAGGTCTCCTGCCCGCGGCCCCAGCGCGGGTCGCGGAAGATGTTGATGTTCGGCGACCAGAAGGTGAGCCCCTTGTAGCGCCCTCGCTCGCCGCGGCGCGCGAACTCGTGGTGCTTGGCGCGGGCCTCGGTCGAGATGGCGTCGGCGACCCTGCGGACTAAGTCCGGGTCCCACGTCGCCGCCAGCCCGATGGCCTGCGGGAAGACGGTGGCGATGCCGGCGCGGGCGACCCCGTGCAGCGCCTCGTTCCACCAGTCGTGCTCGGGGATGCCGAGCCGCTCTATGCCTGCGGCCCCGTTCATCATCTGCCCGATCTTCTCCTCCAGCGTCATCCGCGCGACCAGATCGTCCACGCGCCTGTCTACGGGGAGCGACGTGTCCCTGTAAGGCGGCGCGGCCGTCTGCGCCGAGGCGCACGGCGGCGAAAGGAGCAGCAGGCAGAGGACGAGCCCCAACGCGCGGCAGGCTGCGAGGCGACAGTTGTTCATTTAAACCCCCGACAGGCCGGAGTAAAGTCTGAAAACTTCCGGCCATTATGTCGAACCGGCCGCCCTTCGCCAAGCGGGTTCGGATGGAACGAGCGATGAAGCGGTTTGCGGTCGAGTGTATCGGGAGGCGGGATTCAACAGGGAGGGCACGGAGGGCTCACGGAGGACACAGAGAAAGCCGCAATGCTTTTCTCTGTGTCCTATGTGTTGAAAAGACCGCTCGGTACACTCAAGCGCGAATTACTCTAAGGGCCGGGCCGGAGTCTTGTGAAGGTCTGTCCCATCATGGATAAGCCGCCCGCGCCCGCGCCGGGGTCGGCCTTGAAGGTCAGGCGGGCGGGGTTTATCAGTATGAAGCGGGCCTCGAACGTGTCGCCCGACAAATGCTTCAGGGTCGAAGACAGGTTGCCGAACTTGACGGAGAGCGACCCGGCGTCGGAGGCCACCACCATTCTTCCCCATTCGGGGCTGTCGTAGACGCCCGCGTAATCCTTCAGCTCAAGCGTCGGGCCGGGCGCCGGGCCGGCGGCCTCTTTCGTCGGGGCCGACCTCTTCGCCCGTTCCTCCCTCTGCTTTTTCAGGCTGGCGAGGTACTCGTCAACCGAAGGGTTCGGCTCCGCCCGCAGCGGCCTCTTGCCGAGGAGGTGGTTGTAGATGTCGGAGGCGATGAGGTCGGGCAGGAGGAAGGCTTCGCTGCTTTCGTTGGCGAGGACGACGACGCCGAGCTTGTGCTCGGGCATGAACGAGACGTGCGGCCGGAAGCCCGCGAACTCGCCGAAGCAGTGAATCAACTTCTCGCCGTCGTAACTGCCGAGGTTCCACCCGAGCCCGTAAGCGTACCTCTTGAACTTGTAGAACGACCGGCTCTGGTTAATCTGCGGGGAGAGGATTTCCTCCAGCGCGGCGGCCGGGATGACCTGTTTGCCGCCGAGCCGGCCGCCGTTCATGTTCACGACGAGCCACTTCGCAAGGTCCTCCGCGCTCGAAACCATCCCGCCCGCGGCGTGCATCGTGTTGTCTTCCTTGTAGGGAAGCTCCGTGAAGCCGCCGTTCTCCGCCTGATAGGGGAGCGCGAAGTTTCCGCCCGCCTTGGCTTTGGACGCGAAACAGGAGGTTGAGGTCATGCCGAGCGGGCCGAGGATTTTACGCTCGACGGCCCGCTGCCACGTCTCGCCCGTCGCCTTCTCGATGGCGTAGCCGGCGACGACGTAGCCGAGGTTCGAGTACCGGAACTCGGGCGACACGGGCTTACTGTAGTCGCCGAGCAGTTTGAGAATAACGTCGGCGTCGTGCTGGCCTGTGTAGGCGGTGCGGAAGTTGATGGCCTCGTTGCTGATGCCCGACCTGTGCGTCAGCAGGTCTCGCAGGCTGACCTGGTCGGCGGACAGCGGTGCTTTCAGGGCGAGATTGGGGAAGTATTTTTTGACGGGGGCGTCGAGGTCCAGCTTGCCTTCGTCCGCGAGCAGCTTCGCGGCCGTGCCCGTGAAGGATTTGGTGGTCGAGGCGATGTAGAACTGCGTCTGCGGCGTGACGGGAAGGTTCGCCTTGAGGTCGCGACGGCCGAAGCCCTCGGCGTAGACGATGCGGTCCCCACGCACGACGGCGACTGCCAGGCCCGGCGTGACCGGGAGCCTTTCGAGCAGGCCCGCGACGTACGGGCCGAGCCCTTCAAGCTCGCCTTTCTGCTGCCGGACGGAAGCGTTCGGATGGTCCACTAGCCCGACTCCCGCAACAAACATCATGAGGGCCAGCACGGCGCTACAGACGCGCCCGCCGTTCAGACCGGAGCTGCTCATAAGATTCTGACCTCCCGCCGGCAACGAATGGCAGTACGGAGACAAGGCTATCAGCCGCGGGGCGCGCGGTCTTGGACGGCCCGTACGGGTTGGAACGGCTTAGCGCGCCCGGAAGGCCGCGCGGTACTGCGCCGGGGTCATGCCGGTGAAACGTTTCAGGGTGTTCGTCAGGTGGCTCTGGTCGTAGAAGCCGGCCGCGGCCGCCACCTCGCTGAACGGCGCGTCCGTCTCTGAAAGGGCGCGGCAGGCGGCCCGCACGCGGAGCCGGCGCAGGTAGTCCCCCATCGTGCAGCGGTAGTGCCTCCTGAACTCGCGCGCGAGCCGGACCGGGTGCACGCCCGCCGCCTCGGCCAGACCGGCGAAGGTCACGCCCTCTGAAACGCTCGCGTGAAGCAGCTCCCTCACCTCCTCCAGCCAGCGCGGTGCGCTGCCACCAGACGCCCGCGCCTGCCGCGAAGTCTCGGCGATGATTTCGAGGGCCAGACTCTCGACCATCAAGGGCGCCACGTCGTCCATCGCCCTCGACTCGCGGTAGAGCCTGACGGCGAGCCATGACGGCGGGCCGTCGCGGAAGGCGGCCGGGCTGTCGAGCACCTTCGAGTGCTCGCGGACGCGCTCCAGCCACCCGGGGCCGAGGTGGACGCTGAAGATTCGCGCGCCCGCGTCGTGAAACGCCACCGAGTGGTCTTCGCCCGGCGGGTGGAGCAGCAAGGCCGAAGGGGCGCACGCCCTGCTGCGCGGCCCGAGGTATTCGGTGTAACTGCCCCGCAGGACGACGCTGATGTGGGCCAGCTCGTGCGAGTGGCGCTGCATCCTGGAGTTCGCCGGGTACAGGCTCTCGACGAGCGCGAAGTTGCCGACCTCGCGCCTCACCAACTCCCTCCCGAAGATTCGCCTGTGACCGTCCTTTGATTCCATAACTCACCACGCCGCCGAGCGGAGGCATTATACAGTTCGGAGCGCCCGGCGTTATTTGAATTTCAAGTGGTTAAGAGATTGACGCCGAGCCCGCCGCAGGCTTGAGCCAGCATTCCCCGAAAATTTTTCTTGACAGGGACGACGAGCGGGGGCATCCTCTGAGGCATAGTTAATCTATGCAAAGGATATCTATGGCAAAAGCCGGTCAGCCTAAGAAGTCGGAGATGATGCCCGGCACGCTGGAGCTGCTCATCCTGAAGACGCTCGAAAGGCATGGCGAGCCGCTGCACGGCTACGGCATCGCGCGCCACATCCAGCGCGTCTCCGACGACGTGCTCCAGGTCGAGGAGGGCTCGCTCTACCCCGCGCTCCAGCGCCTCTCGGTCAAGGGCTGGGTGAAGGCCGAGTGGGGAATCTCGGACAACAACCGGCGGGCACGCCTCTACCGCCTGACGCCGGCCGGCCGCAGGCGCATCGCCGAGCAGGTGGCGGACTTCGAGCGGCTGCTCGAAGCGATGATGCGCGTGGTGCGCCCCGCCGAAGGTGCTTCTTGACGTTGAGCTTTCTGGGACAACTCTGGCGGCGGTGCCTGCACCGCGCGCGGCGCGAACGGTTCGACCGCGAGCTGGAGGAGGAGATGCGCCTTCATCTGGAGATGAAGGCCGAGGAGTACGAGGCCGAAGGGATGACGGCGGGTGAGGCGCGCAGGGCCGCGCGGCGGCGCTTCGGCAACGAGACCCGGCTGCGGGAGATGAGCCGCGAGGCGTGGGGGTGGGTGATGATGGAGACGCTGCTTCAGGACGTGCGCTTCGGCGCGCGCGTGCTCGCCATGCACAAGGGCTTCACGGCCGTCGCCGTGCTCACGCTCGCGC
>DATHBF010000385.1:0-8041 GCA_035296285.1 Pyrinomonadaceae bacterium
GTCGGCGCGGGAAGATTTTTGATGGGCGAAGACCTGAAGCGACTTCTCGCGCACGCGGGCATCGAGCGCGAGGCGATGGTTGACCAGGGCCTACAGTTCACGCGGCGGCGCGACGCGGGCGGCGACATCTACTTCGTCCTCAACCGCGGCGGCCGCGCGCTCGACGGCTGGGTGCCACTTCAAACCCGCTCCCAGTCGGTCGCCGTCTTCGACGCCCTGACGGGCGAGTCGGGGATGGCCCCCGTGCGCGCGGGCGCGGGCGGCGCTAAGGAAGTCTACCTTCAGCTCGCGCCCGGCCAGTCCGTTATTCTCAAGACCTTCGACCGGCCCGCGCGCGGCCCCGCTTACAGCAACTGGAAGGCGGCGGGCGAGCCCTCGACGCTCGGCGGCAGTTGGTCGGTAAGCTTCACGGAAGGTGGGCCGGAACTGCCGCCCGCGCGCGAGCTGGACCGCCTCGACTCGTGGCTCGATCTCGAAGGCGACGCTTACAAAAAGTTCTCCGGCACGGCCCGTTACACGCTCGACTTCGAGAGGCCGCGCGGCGGCGCGGGCGACTGGGTGCTCGACCTCGGGAGGGTCGCCGAGAGCGCGCGCGTGCGTTTGAACGGGAGGGAGTTGGGCACGCTCATCGCGTCGCCCTTCCGCGTCCGCGTGCCGGCTTCGCTCCTGCGCGCGCGCAACACGCTCGAAGTCTCGGTCTCGAACCTCGCGCTCAACCGCGTCATCGACATGGAGCGGCGCGGCGTCAAGTACAAGCGTTTCTACAACACGAACTTCCCCGCGCGCCGGCCCGAGAACCGCGGCGACGACGGACTCTTCGACGCCACCAAGCTCGCGCCGCGCGACTCCGGCCTGTTCGGCCCCGTCACGCTGACGCCGGTCGAGCCTCTGAGGTTCTAAACGTTTATGAAGCCCATCAACAGACGAACGCCGCTCGCCCTCGCCCTGCTCCTGCTCGCGGTCGCCGCGTGCCACTTCCCGGCGGCGGCCCAGCGCAAGCCGCCCCAGCCGCCGCGCTTCACCCGCCCCTTCGACGACAACTGGCGTTTCTTCAAAGGCGACGCCGCGGGCGCCGAGCGGCCCGAGTTCGACGACTCGGCGTGGCAGCGCGTGGACGCGCCGCACGACTGGAGCATCGAGGGGCCTTTCGACGAGCGAAACCCGACGGGCAGGGACGGCGGCTACCTGCCGGCCGGCGTCGGCTGGTACAGGAAGCACTTCACGCTCCCGCCCGTTGACGCGTCGCGCCGCATCTTCGTCGAGTTCGACGGCGTGATGGCTAACAGCGACGTGTGGGTCAACGGCCACCACCTCGGCCGCCGCCCATACGGCTACATATCTTTCCGCTACGAGCTGACGGGCCGCCTGAACGTCGGCAAGGACGCGCCCAACGTCCTGGCGGTGCGCGCCGACAACTCCGGCCAGCCGGCCTCGCGCTGGTACACCGGAGCCGGCATCTACCGCCACGTCCGCCTCGTCTCGACCGACCCGGTCCACATCGAGCAATGGGGCACGTTCGTCACCACGCCTCGCGTCGAGAAGAACTCGGCCACCGTCCGCGTCGAGAGCACGGTCGTCAACCGGTCGGACAGGGCGCGCACCGTCTCGCTGCAAGTCCTGCTCGTCGGCCCCGAGGTCCGCAACGCCGGCTCGGGCGAGACGCCGCCGCAACGAATCGCGCCCGGCGAGTCTGTTGTCTTCCGTCAAGAAATTAACGTCGCCAATCCGCGCCGCTGGGACATCACCGACCCGCAACTGTACGAGGCGGTGGCGCGCGTGCGCGAAGGCACGCGCGCCCTCGACGAAGACCGAGTCACCTTCGGCATCCGCGAGTTCAAGTTCGAGCCCGCCACAGGCTTCTGGCTCAACGGCCGCAACTTCAAGCTCTTCGGCGTCTGCCTGCACCACGACGGCGGGGCCTTCGGCGCGGCCGTCCCCCTCCGCGTCTGGCAGCGCCGGCTGGAGATACTGCGCCAGTTCGGCGCCAACGCCATCCGCACCGCGCACAACCCGCCCTCGCCCGAGTTCCTGGACCTGACCGACCGCATGGGCTTCATCGTCATGGACGAGACCTTCGACGTGTGGACGGTGAAGAAGAGGGAGCACGACTACCACCGTTACTTCAACGAGTGGTCGAAGATAGACACGCGCGACACCGTGCGCCGCGACCGCAACCACCCCTCCGTCGTCATCTGGAGCACGGGCAACGAGATTCACGACACGCCGAAGCCCGACCTCGCCAAGCGCGTCCTCGGCGGCCTCATCGAAGTCTTCCACGCCGAAGACCCGACGCGGCCCGTGACGCAGGGGCTCTTCCGCCCCAACGTCAGCAAGGACTACGACAACGGACTGGCCGACATGCTCGACGTGGTGGGCCAGAACTACCGCGAGAAGGAGATACTCGCCGCCTACCACCAGAAGCCGACGCGCAAAATCCTGGGCACCGAGAACACGCACACGCGCGAGCAGTGGCTCGCACTCCGCGACAACCCGCCCTACGCGGGCCAGTTCCTCTGGACCGGCATCGACTACCTCGGCGAGTCGCCCGGCTGGCCGATGGTCGCCGAGAACTTCGGCCTGCTCGACCGCACCGCCACGCCGCGGCCTCGGGCCTTCCAGCGCCTCAGCTGGTGGGGCACCACGCCCGTCGTCTACGCCGCCCGCCGCGTCGCGCACGCGCCGGCCTCGCCCACCGACCCCGGCTACGGGTTAGACCGCCACCCGCAAGTCCTCTTCGCCGACTGGACGCCGCGCGACCTCGGGCCGCACGAGGAGAACGTCGAGGTCTACAGCAACGCCGAGCAGGTCGAGCTGTTTTTGAACGGCCGCTCGCTCGGCTCCAAAGCGCGCCCCTCGGACGACGCGCCGCGCAACTGGACGGTCCCCTTCGAGCCGGGCACGCTGCGCGCCGTCGGCTCGAACGGCGGCCGGGTCGTCGCCACGCACGAGCTGAAGACGGCGGGCAGGCCCGCCCGCGTCGTGCTCTCGGCCGACCGCGCGAGGCTCGCGCACGCCTGGGACGACGTGGCCCAGGTCGAGGCGACGGTCGTTGACTCGAACGGCGTGATAGTGCCTTCCGCCTCCGACCTCGTCACCTTCAAGGTCACAGGCCCCGCGCGCGTCGCCGCCGTGGACAACGGCGACAACGCCAGCCACGAGCCCTTCCAGGCCACCCAACGGCGCGCTTACCAGGGCCGCTGCTTCGCCATGCTCAAGGCGACGGCCCCGCGCGGCCGGGCGACGCTCACGGCCTCGGCCGCCGGGCTCGCCCCGGCTTCGGTCACAATCGAGGCCGCCCCCGCCTCGTCCTTAAAGATTCCCGACAGCCTTTCTAACAGGTGAGGAGACAGAAGATGCGTAGACAACGGAAAGCACTCGCGCTCGCGCTCGCCGCACTCGCGCTCCTGACGGCCGCCCCCTCGGCCCGCGCCGCCGACCACTTCAAGAACTGGCCCGCCGGCTCCTCGCCCGCGGAGGTCGGCAAGCGCGTGGCCGAGAACTGGGTCGCGCGCAACTTCGAGTTCGAGCAGATGGTCCCGGCCTCGGGCGGCGGGCAGAGGCCCAGAAGGCAGTTCGTCATCTACCCGGAGATATGCACCTGGTACGGCTCGCTGACGGTCGCGCGCCTCATCAAGGACAGAGACCTGACGCGACGCCTGACGGGCGAGTTCGACCGCTTCATGACGCCCGAGGGCGACAAGCACGTCTCCCGGCAGGCGCACGTTGACTACAGCGTCTTCGGCGCCGTCCCTTTGGAGCTGTACCTCCAGACGAAGGAGCGCCGCTACCTCGACTTCGGGCGCGGCTTCGCCGACCGCCAGTGGGACAAGACCACGCCCGACGGCATCACGGCCGAGGCCCGCTACTGGGTTGACGACATGTACATGATCAACGTCTTGCAGACGCAGGCCCACCGCGCGACCCGCGACCGGAAGTACCTCGACCGCGCCGCCCTCGCTACGGCCGCCTACCTCGACAAGCTGCAACAGCCCGACGGCCTCTTCCACCACGCGGCCGACTCGCCCTTCTACTGGGGCCGCGGCGTCGGCTGGTACGCGGCCGGGATGGCCGAACTCCTCCGCTCGCTCCCGAAGAACCACCCCCGCCGCGCGCGCATCCTCGACGGCTACCGGAAGATGATGGCGGCGCTCCTGAAGTATCAGGCGGAGGACGGCCTCTGGCGCCAGCTCGTTGACCGGCCCGACGTGTGGGCCGAGACTTCGGGCACGGGGATGTTCGCCTTCGCGCTCGTGACGGGAGTCAGAGAGGGCTGGCTCGACGCGAAGACCTACGGGCCGGCGGCGCGCAAGGCGTGGCTCGGCCTCGTCAAGCACCTCGACGCCGAGGCCAACGTCCGCGAGGTCTGCGTCGGCACCAACAAGGCGTTTCAGGAGGTCGGCCCCGACCTCGACAAGCAGCTCAAGTTCTACCTTGAGCGCCCGCGCAAGACCGGCGACCTCCACGGCCAGGCCCCCGTCCTCTGGACCGCCACGGCCCTGCTCCGCTAACCCGAACCGCAGAGGTTGATGATGAGAACAAGCACCCGTCTCAAGATTGTCGCCGCCGCCGCCGTCTTCGCCTGTCTGGCGGCGTCCGCCCTGTTCGCCGAGTCTTCCGCGCAGCGCCGCGCGGCGTCGGCGTCGGCCGCGCCCGGCCCCTACAACGTGCGCTCGTTCGGCGCGCGCGGCGACGGGCGCAACGTGGACACGCCGGCCGTCAACCGCGCGATAGAGGCCGCGGCGGCGGCCGGGGGCGGCACCGTCTACTTCCCCGCCGGCACCTACCTCTGCTTCTCCATCCGCCTCAAGAGCAACGTCGGGCTCTACATAGACCACGGCGCCACCATCCTCGCCGCCGACCCCGCGAAGGTGAAGGGGGCCTACGACATGCCCGAGCCGAACCAGTGGGACATGTACCAGGACTTCGGCCACAGCCACTGGCAGAACAGCCTCATCTGGGGCATCGGACTTGAGAACGTCTCCATCGCCGGACCGGGCCGCATCGACGGCGAGGGACTCACCCGCCGCAGCCCCCGCCCACGGCGCCCCCAGTCGGCCGGCGACACGCCCGTCAGCATGGGCGGAGGCGGCGCGCGCCCCGAGTCGCCGCTCGGCGAGGACGACCCGCACGAGGTCATGAACGGCCTCGGCAACAAGGCCATCTCGCTCAAGCTCTCGCGCAACGTCATCCTCAAAGACTTCACCATCTACCGCGGCGGCCACTTCGCCATCCTCGCCACCGGCGTTGACAACCTGACGATTGACAACCTGAAGGTGGACACCAACCGCGACGGCTTCGACATCGACGCCTGCCGCAACGTCCGCATCTCCAACTGCTCGGTCAACACGCCCAACGACGACGCCATCGTCCTCAAAAGCTCCTACGGCCTCGGCTTCGCCCGCGCCACCGAGAACGTCACCATCACGAACTGCCAGGTCACCGGCTACGACCTCGGCACCTTCCTCGACGGCACCTTCAAGCGCACGCAGGAACTCGCGCCCGACAAGGACGGCGTGACGGGCCGCATCAAGTTCGGCACCGAGTCCAACGGCGGCTTCAAGAACATCACCATCTCGAACTGCGTCTTCGACCGCAGCCGCGGCCTCGCCATCGAGACCGTTGACGGCGGCCCCGTCGAGGACATCGTCGTCACGAACATCACCATGCGCGACGTGACGACCTCGCCCATCTTCCTCCGCCTCGGCCGCCGCCAGCGCGGCCCCGCCGGCTCGCCCGTCAGCGTTCTGCGCCGAGTCGAGATTTCGAACGTCGTCGTCTACGACGCCGAGCCGCGCTTCGCCTCCATCATCGCCGGACTGCCCGGCCACCCCGTCGAGGACGTGCGCCTCAGCAACATTCGCATCCTCTACAGAGGCGGCGGCACGCGCGAGCAGGCGGCGCTGGAGCCTCCCGAAAAGGAGACGAACTACCCCGAGCCCTCCATGTTCGGCGACCTGCCCGCCTACGGCTTCTTCATCCGCCACGCGCGCGGCGTCGAACTCTCGAACGTCACCGTCGGTTTCATGCGCGAAGACCTCCGCCCCGCCTTCCACCTCGAAGACGTGCGCGGCGCCGTCTTCCACGCCGTCACGGCCCAGAAGATGGAGGGCGTGCCCACCTTCGTCCTCAAGAACGTCGAGGACTTCACCGTCCGCCAGTCGCGCCCCGTCTCCGACACGCGGGTGGAGCGGACCGAGCAGAAGAGGTTTTAAGGGGGAACGAACGAGATGTTGACGAAGCGTGAACTGTCCGCGGCGCTGCTCTTAATTTTACTGTCGTGCTTCGCCTGCGAGGCGCGCGCGCGGCAGCAGGCGAAGATGAAGGTCGGCAAGGACGGCCTGCCGGCGTGGGTGAAGGAGGTGGGCGCGCGGCGGCAGCCACAGCGTAAGCGGACCTTCATGGCCAACGAGCACGGCGCGCGCGGCGACGGCGAGACCAACTCGACCGTCCCCATCCAGAAGGCCATTGATGCCGCCTCGAAGGCGGGCGGCGGCGTCGTCTCGTTCGCGCCCGGCCAGTACGTGACCGGCGCGCTCTTCGTCAAGCAGAACGTCGAGCTGAGAGTTGACACCGGGGTTACGCTGCTCGGCAGCCAGGAGGACTCCGACTACCCCGTCATCTGGACGCGCGTCGCCGGCATCGAGATGAGGTGGCCCGCCGCCCTCATCAACGTCAACGACCAGCGCAACGTCAAGCTCTCGGGCGGCGGCACCATCGACGGGCGCGGCAAGAAGTGGTGGGACCGCTACTGGAACCTCAGGCGCAACGACTACGAGCCGCGCGGCCTGCGCTGGGCCTCGGACTACGACGCGCAGCGCGTCCGCCTGATGGTCGTCTGGAAGTCTTCGGACGTGACGGTCGAGGGCCTGAGCCTCAAGCGCTCCGGCTTCTGGACCGTGCAGGTCGTCTACTCCGACCACGTCACCGTTGACGGCATCAAGATCAGCGACAACGGCGGCCCGAGCACCGACGGCGTGGACATCGACTCCTCCTCCCACGTCCTCGTCCAGAACACCGACATCGACAACAACGACGACGACATCTGTCTGAAGGCCGGCCGCGACTTCGACGGCCTGCGCGTCGGGCGCCCGACCGAGTACGTCGTCATCCGCGACAACCTGACGCGGCGCGGCGGCGGCGTCATCTCCTTCGGCAGCGAAACGTCGGGCGGCATCCGCCACGTCGTCGCCTACCGCAACCGCGGCGTCGGCACCAGCGAGGGCCTGCGCTTCAAGTCGGCCAGGACGCGCGGCGGCTACGTCTCGGACGTGCTCATCCGCGACGTGACGATGGAGAACGTGCCGCTCCCCTTCACCTTCACCCTGAACTGGAACCCGAGCTACTCTTACGCCACCATCCCGAAGGAGATCAAAGACCCGCCGCCGCACTGGATAGTGATGAACACGCCCGTGCTGCCCGTCGAGCGCGGCTACTGCGAGTTCCGCAACATCACGATTGAGAACGTCCGCGTCGTCGGGGCGAAGAGAATCTTCTCGGCCTCGGGCCTGCCGGAGAAGCCCATCGTCGGGGTGCGTTTCGTCAACGTCACGGCCGAGGGCGGCGAGGCCGGCTTCATCGAGCACGCCCGCGACTGGCAGATGCGCAACGTCCGCCTCAAGACTCCCAAAGGCGAGCCCGTCAAGCTCACCGACGCCGAGCGCGTCGAGACGCCCGAGGTCGTGAAGGATTAAGGGTGCGTGTAGTTTAATGTGGAAAATTTTTCGCGCAATCACTTCCCAGCTCCCGCCGACGGGAGAGTCTGTGAGGCTACACTCGTGAGACTAGCTGCCGCGTCCTGCTTGCTCGCCGCCCTCCTGCTTCACGTTTACATACCGCCGGCCAAGGCGCAGAGGAGGCAGCCGACGAAGCGTTACAACGTGCTCTTCATCATCTCCGACGACCTGCGGCCGGAGTTGGGCGCGTACGGCCATTCGCAGATTAAGACGCCGAACATCGACCGCCTCGCCGCCCAGGGCATGCGCTTCACACGCTTCTACTCCGGCGGCACGGTCTGCGCCCCGTCGCGCAGCGTGCTGATGAC
>DATHBF010000386.1:0-5940 GCA_035296285.1 Pyrinomonadaceae bacterium
GAGGCGTCCTCGGGCGTCAGGGCGTCCTGGCGGAGCACGAGCCGCTGGAGGCGGCGCACGTGCTCGCGCTGGAGGTTGCGGCGGAAGCTGTTGACTTCGACCACGCCGGCCGGCGACTTCAGCTCTGACCAGACGGCGCCGTTAAGGCTCTGGAACAACTCGGCCATCTTGAAGGCGTCGCCCGGCTTCTCGTACTTGACTTCGAGGTCCTGCATGCGCGAGAGCAGGATGGGGTGGTAGAGCCGGTCGAGGAGCGCGCGGTGCAGGGCGAGCACGCGGGCGTGGATGGGGTAGTCGAGCCGCTGGAGGCGGAACACGTCGCCCTCGAACGTCCAGTCGCGGTCGACGGCGAGCTTGTTAAGGAGGCTCGGCGAGATTCGGAAGGCGTCGGCGCCGAAGGCGTAGGTGTTCAGGAGCGCGAGCGCGCGGCGCTGGTCCCTGGCGGCCACCGGCTCGTAGGGCGCGCGGCCGCCGGGGTCGCCGACGTGGTCGCGGTTGTGGTAGATGCCGCCGACGTACTTGCTGGCCGAGAGCATCGCGCCGGCCAGCTCGCCGAAGCCGCCGTTGAAGGCGAAGCGGAGCCGCTGGTAACCCTTGCCGGGCTGCGCGACCTTGGTTTCGAGGTTGTCCCAAAGCTCGTGGACGAGCCTGGCGCGACCCTCGTACCAGGGGAGTGGGTCGGCGGCGAAGTCCCAGCGGTTGGCGCGCGGGTCGATGCCGATGGGGTCGTTGCCGAACACGTCCTCGTCGGTGCCGTAGGCGAGCTTGGAGTCGGCGACGCGCGAGGCGATCTTGTTAAGCTCGGCGCGCTCGCCCTCTGGTGTAGACGCCGCGACGGGCTTGTAGGCGTACTCGATGGCCCACATGTCGTAGGTGCCGAGCGTGGTCTGCCAGTGGCGGCCCTGCCTGGCGCCGCGCGGCGCGATGTTGACGGGCGTGTAGTCCATGACCGAGCCGGTCAGGCCCAGCTCGTCGGTCAGGGCCGGGTCCTGGAGCTTGTCGAAGGCGTGGAGGTTGCTGGCGCGGAAGTTGTGGCGCAGGCCGAGCGTGTGGCCGACCTCGTGCGCCGTGACGTGCGTCAGGAAGTCGCGGACGTACTGCTCCTCGCCCTCGGCGCCGGCCAGCGTGCCCCTCATCGAGAGCATCTGGAAGCCGAAGTTGGCCTCGCGGGCGGCCTCGTTGGCGTAGTTGCACATGCCGAAGCGGCCGCGCATGGCTTGCAGGACTTCGAGCCCGTTGGGGGCCGACTCGCCGAGCGGGCCGGCGAACTCCTGGTACTCACTGCGGACGCTGCGCGTCATGGACTCGCTGAAGCTGATGTCGGCGTCGTAGATCTCGCCGGTGAAGGGGTTGGCGCGCGAGGGGCCGATGGCGAAGCCGGCGTCCGTGGCGATGAACCAGCGGATGGTCGAGTAGCGCACGTCGGCCGGGTCCCAGTCGGAGTCGTCGGGCTGCTGCCTGACCTGAACGGCGTCCTTGAAGCCGACGCGCTCGAAAGCCTTGTTCCACATCAGCACGCCGTCGGCGATGGCCTTGCGGTACTTGTCGGGGATGGCGTTCTCAAGCCAGAAGACGATGGGCTTCTTCGGCGCGGAGAGCGGCGCCGAGGGGTCCGACTTCTCAAGGTGCCAGCGGTTGACGAAGCGGACGTAAGGCGTGTCGGCGCGGTCGTCGCTGAAGTCCTGGTAGAGAGTGGCGAAGTGGCCGATGCGGTCGTCGGCGAGGCGCGGCCGGTAGCTGGTCTCGGGAATCTTCGAGAGGCTGTAGCGGACGCGGAACTGGAGGCTGCGCAGGTCGGGCGGCGCGAGCGGCGGCCGCGGCATCGGGACGGGCGAGGGGCCGAGCGGCGGCAGCGCCGGGCGCTCGGTGGCGTAGTTCAGTAGGGTCTCGATCTCGACGTTGTCGGGGAACGCCTTGACGCCGACGAACGAGCTGCTGTTCTTGTCGAGGCGGTAGGGGATGCGGTAGACGCTCTCAAGCGCGTAGCCCAGGAGCGGGAGGTCTGTGAGGAGGAAGTTGCTGAGGTCTATGAGGACGCTCTTGCGCTCGGGGTGCGGCTGGCTCTCGAACTTGGCCGTGCCGACGACGGAGTCGGCGAACGAGCGCTCGACGGCGCGGCGGACGGCGGCCTTGTTGTCGGAGGCGCGGTAGTTGACGTTCTTGGCGAGCAGTTGGACGCTCTTGCCCTGGCGCTTGAAGGAGTAGGCGAACTCCTGCAAGACCTGCGCG
The DNA here is from genome assembly GCA_035296285.1 of Pyrinomonadaceae bacterium. GTDB lineage: Bacteria > Acidobacteriota > Blastocatellia > Pyrinomonadales > Pyrinomonadaceae > QHXN01. The sequence continues at coordinate 2,230 of DATHBF010000386.1, forward strand.
CTCAGGAAGCCGCGCTCGCCGATGCCGGATTCCATCGTCGGGGAGAGCAGGTAGATTTTGTCGAACTGGTCGGGCTGAATCTCGACCAGCACCTTGTCGTCCTTGCGGTAGAGCGTGAAGAGCCCCTTGACCACCTCGGCGTCCTTGACCACGTCGGCGAAGGGCTTCTCGGGCTGCGGCGTCCCCTGCGGCGAGGGGGAGGGCTTGGCGTCGTGCGCGGGCTGAGCGGGCGCGGGAGTCTGCGGCCTGGCGTCGGCCGGCGAAGGCTGTGGCGCGGGCGGCGTGGGGTTCTGCGGTCGCGCGGCGGCGGCGTCGCGCGTGCGGCGAGCCGCGGCGTAGGCGGACGCCGCCGGCGCCGCGCCCAGCAGCACCAGTTGGAACGAGAGGGCCAACGTCAGCGCGCGGCGCGTGCGGGGGAATGTGAGTAAGAACATAAACTCAACTCTCCTTTTAGATGATCTACGGACGGCGACTGGCTTTTCGATGGCGGGCTCTACCGGAAGAAAGCGTCCATCTGGATGGCGTGGCGGGATTGCCGTGGACTCCTGCTCTATGCGGTCGCAGAGTAGAACACCTGCCTGCGGGCCGTGTCAAACTTTCTCGGGGGCCGGGCTTGTAAAAAGTTGTATCGACTTTGACTTCGGCGGGAAAAGGCCGAAACTGTCCGGGGCGCTGTGCGATGTCGTACCTTGTAGACGGCAACAACGTGATGGGGCAGAGGGTGGGCTGGCACCGCGACAGGGCGGGGGCGCGGCGGCGCCTGCTCGAAGACCTGGCGAGGCTTCAGCGCGAGGCGGGCGTGCGCGTCGAGGTCGTCTTCGACGGCGCGCCGGACGAGCACTTCCCCGACGGCTCGGACTTCATGGGCGTCAGGGTCTACTACGCGGCGCGCGGCTCGGACGCCGACGCGCGCATCAAGCAGATGGTCGAAGCTTCGCGCGAGCGGCGCACGCTGAAGGTCGTCACCTCGGACCGGGCGCTGGCCGACTACGTCCGCCGCTGCGGCGCGCAGGTCGTCCGCTCCGGCGACTTCCGCCGCCGCCTCGACGCCGCGCCGGAAGCCGCGACGCCCGAGCCGCGCGTGAAGGAGTCGGAACTGTGCGACTGGATGTACTACTTCGGGGTCGCGCCGGAGGACGACGAGTAGCAGGCGACGCAGCCAAAGCCCGTTTCAAATCCCCGGAGGGGGGGAGGCCGAACTGGCTACTGATTTATCCCCAACAGCTCGATGTCGAAGATGAGCTTTTTGCCGGCGAGCGGGTGGTTGCCGTCAACGGTGACGTGGAAGTCGGTGACTTCGGTGACGGTGACTTCGAGCTGGTTGCCGTCGGGCAGGGGGAGCAGGAAGTTCATGCCGACCTGCGGCTCGACGGGGAACTGCGCAGCCTCGCGCGAGATGGTGCCGACGAGCTGCTCGCGCGGCTGGCCGTAGGCGTCCTCGGGCTCGATCTCGACGGTCTTCGTCTCGCCCGGCGTCATCCCGCTCACGCCCTCGTCGAAGCCGGGGATGACCTCGCCCGCCCCGATGGTGAATTCGAGCGGGTCGCCGCCGCGCGAGCTGTCGAACTCCTGCCCGTCTTCGAGGCGCCCCGTGTAGTGGACACGGACCCTGTCGCCGTTTTTCGCCGGCTCTGGCATAATCTCCCCCTGCGTAATCCGGAATTTGCAGGCAGCTTCGCACATCCCCCCTGCAAAAGCCAAGCCGCCGTAACCGGGACCACGAGATGAACAGAAGACGCGCCTTCGCCCCCTTACTGGCCCTGCTGCTCGCCCTCCCGACGCTCGCGCCCGCGGCCCACGCCCGACAGGCGACGCCCCGACAGCAGCCCCCCCAAACTCAGCCGAGCCCGACGCCGACCCCGCAGCCTTCGCCCGCTCCGCAGGACGGCTCCGAGGACGATGTCGTCCGCATCACGACGAACCTCGTGCAGTTCGACACCGTCGTCACCGACGGCGAAGGGCGGCAGGTGACGGACCTGCGGCCCGAAGACTTCGAAGTCCTCGTGGACGGCAAGCCGCAGGAGATCGCCAACTTCGCCTACGTCTCGACAGAGGCCGGGACCGTCTCGCCCAGGCCCGTCGCCGCCGGGGGCGCGCCGCCCCCGCCGCCCGCCCGCCTGCGCCCCGGGCAGGTGAGGCGCACCATCGCGCTCGTCGTGGACGACCTCGGCACCTCTTTCGAGAGCACGGCCTTCGTCCGCCGCGCGCTCAAGAAGTTCGTGGACGAGGACATGCGCGAAGGCGACCTCGTCGCCATCATGCGGACGAGCGCGGGCGTCGGCGCGCTCCAGCAGTTCACCGCCGACAAGCAGCTCCTTTATAAAGCCATCGAGCGCGTGCGCTGGTATCCGAACGGGCGCTCGGGCGTCAGCGCCTTCGCGCCGCTGGAGGCTGACCCCCTGGCCGCGGCGCGCAGGGAGGCCGGGGCCGACCGCATCCCGAGCGCGGCCAGCGAGCGCGACCGCGACCCGTCGCGCGAGCTGGACCAGTTCCGCGAGGAGCTGTTCTCCGTGGGCACGCTCGGCGCGCTCAACTTCGTCATCCGCGGCATGAGGGAGCTGCCCGGCCGCAAGGCCGTCGTCATGTTCTCCGACGGCTTCGAGATTTACAACCGCGACGACAACGAGTTCACGACCCGCGTCCTCGAATCCCTGCGCCGCCTCTCCGACCTCGCCAACCGCGCCGCCGTCACCGTCTACACGGTGGACGCGCGCGGCCTCGTCGGCATCGGCCTGACGGCGGCCGACAACACCTCCGGCATGAGCACGCAGCAGATGGAGCAGGCGATGACGGACCGCGGCCACAGGCTCGTCGACACGCAGGGCGGCATGGAGTATCTGGCGCGGCTGACGGGCGGCACCTTCGTGCGCAACACGAACGACCTCGGCCGCGGCATAAAACGCGCGCTCGAAGAGCAGAAGGGCTACTACCTCATCGGCTTCCGCCCGGCCTCCGAACTCTTCGGCACCGAGCAGGGCCGCCCGCGTTTCAACCGCTTCGAGGTCAGGCTGCGCCGCGCCGGCCTCAAGGCGCACACGCGCGGCGGCTTCTACGGCTTCACGGAGGAGAACGCGCGGCCCGTGCGGCGCACGCGCTCCGAGCAGATGTTCGCGGCCCTCACCTCGCCCTTCACCTCGGGCGGCCTCGACCTCAAGCTCACCACGCTCTTCTCCAGCCCCGGCGAGCAGGCGACCTACATGGACTCGCTGCTGCACATGAACATGGGGCAGTTCAAGTTCGAGGACGAGGCGGACGGCTGGAAGAAGGCGACCGTGGATGTCATCGCCATCACCTTCGGCGAGAACGGGCTGGTCGTGGACCAGATCAACCGCACCGAGAGCGTGCGCGCGAAGGACGCCGCCCTGCGCTCCATACTCGCGGACGGGCTCGTCTACGTGATGCGCGTCCCCGTCAGGAAGCCGGGAGCCTACCAGCTTCGCGTCGCCGTGCGCGACGCCGCGACCGAGAAGGTGGGCTCGGCCAGCCAGTACATCGAGGTGCCCAACCTCGGGAAGAAGCGGCTCGCGCTCTCCGGCATCATCCTGACGAGCAGCCCCGACGCCCGCGCGCCCGCGCCCGAAGGCGGCATCGGCAACCCGGCGCTGCGCGACGCCGCGCTGCGCCGCTTCACGCCCGGCGGCTCGCTCGACTACACGGTGGACATCTTCAACGCCGCGCTCGACCGCGCGACCTCGCGTCCGCGGCTACAGG
>DATHBF010000387.1:0-9339 GCA_035296285.1 Pyrinomonadaceae bacterium
GGGTGCCGGGTGTCAGTAGGAGTTTACCCGGCACCCGACACCCGAGACCCGACACCCTTCTTATGGCCCTTTCAGGAACCTACCTAGTCACGGGGGGCGCGGGCTTCATCGGCTCCCACATCGCGGCCGCGCTCTCGGCGGGCGGCGCGCGCGTCCGAGTCCTCGACGACCTCTCGACGGGGCACGAGGAGAATCTCGAAGAGATCGGCGGGCGCGTCGAGTTCGTCCGTGGGAGTCTGAACGACCCCGAGGTGCTCGGCCGCGCGGTCGAAGGCGTGGAGATGGTCTTCCACCAGGCGGCCATCCCTTCGGTGCCGCGCTCGGTCGATAACCCCGCCGAGACGCACCGCGCGTGCGTCGAGGGCACGTTCGCGCTGCTGACGGCGGCGCGCGAGGCCGGGGTGCGCAGGCTCGTCTACGCCGCCTCGTCTTCGGCTTACGGCGACCAGCCGACGCTGCCGAAGGTCGAGGACATGGCGCCGCAGCCGCTCAGCCCCTACGCCGCGGCCAAGCTCGTCGGCGAGTACTACTGCCAGGTCTGGGCGCGCACCTACAACTTCGAGACGCTCTCGCTGCGCTACTTCAACGTCTTCGGCCCGCGACAGGACCCCAGCTCTCAATACTCCGGCGTCATCTCCCGCTTCATCGCCGCGCTGCTCTCCGGCGAGCGCCCCGTCATCTACGGCGACGGCGGGCAGTCACGCGACTTCACGTACGTGTCGAACGTCGTTGACGCGAACCTCCGGGCCGCCGAGACTACCGATGGCATCGGCGAGGTGATGAACGTGGCGATGGGCGAGCAGACGACGCTCAACGAGCTGCTGGAGGTCTTGAAGAAGCTGACGGGCAAGGCAGACGTGGAGGCCGAGTATCGCGAGACGCGCGTCGGCGACGTGCGCCACAGCCTGGCCGACATCGGTCGCGCCCGCCAGTGGCTCGGCTTCGAGCCCCGCGTCGGCCTCGAAGACGGCCTGCGCAAGACGATTGACTGGTGGAAGCAGAGCCGCTTCGCCAACGCATAGGTCGAGTCAAAAGTAAGAAGGCGAAAGTGAAAGAGGATGAGAGGCAGCGTTGCCCTCATCCTCTTTCACCTTCGCCTTCTTCTTTTCGCTTAACCCTCGACGAGCTTTCTCAGGCTTTCGGTGTAGGGGGGGCGGGCGACGCCGCGGTCGGTGATGATGGCGGTGACGAGGTTGGCGGGCGTCACGTCGAAGGCCGGGTTGTGGGCGGCGACGCCTTCGGGCGTGAGGCGCTGGTCGCGCAGGTGCGTGACCTCGCGCTGGTCGCGCTCCTCGATGGGAATCCGTTCGCCGGTCGGGAGCGAGAGGTCAACGGTCGAGACGGGCGCGGCGACGTAGAAGGGGATGTCGTGCTGGCGGGCGAGGACCGCCACCATGTAGGTGCCGATCTTGTTGGCCGTGTCGCCGTTGGCCGCGATGCGGTCGGCGCCGACGACGACGCAGTCCACCTCGCCCTTCTTCATCACGTGGCCGGCCATGTTGTCCGTGATGACGGTGACGGGAATCTCGTCCTTCTGCAACTCCCACGCGGTGAGGCGCGCGCCCTGTAGGAAGGGGCGCGTCTCGTCGGCGAGGACGGCGACGCGCTTGCCCATGTCGCGGGCGCCGCGCACGACGCCGAGCGCCGTGCCGTAGTCGCCCGCGGTGGCGAGCGCCCCGGCGTTGCAGTGCGTCAGCACCGTCGAGCCGTCGGCTATCAGCTCGCCGCCGAAGCGGCCGAGGCGGCGGTTCGACTCGATGTCCTCGCGGAAGATGGCCTGCGCCTCTTCGACGAGGCGCTGCTTGATCTGGTCCGAGTCGGCGCCCTCGGCGCGGGCGCGGCGGAAGGTCTCGCGCATGCGCTCGATGGCCCAGAAGAGGTTGACGGCCGTCGGGCGCGTGCGGCTCATGATGTCGCAGAAGTAGTCGAAGTCCTGCTGCAAGTCTTCGACCGAGGTGCCGACGGCCTGCTTGGTGCCGAGCGCGAGGCCCATCGCTGCCGAGACGCCGATGGCGGGCGCGCCGCGGACGACCATCACCTTGATGGCCTCGGCCACCTCCTCGCAGGAGCGGAGCATCAGGTACTTCTCTTCGGTGGGCAGGAGGCGCTGGTCGATCATCTCGACGCCCTCGTCCGTCCAGGCGACGGTCTTAATCATGGCAAAGTATCTCCTAAGAATTTCCGGCCGGTGTTTTAGAAAGGGCTATCTTACGGGACGGCATCACGCGCGGGCAAACGCGCCCCTTACGGAGAGGGGCGCGGAAGGGCACAGAGTAACTTAACTCTCTGCGCCTCTCCGCGCCCTCCGAGCCCGCGAGGGTTGAACTGCCTTTTAATCCACGGCGCGGTTCAGGTCGGCCCGCGTCAGCAGCCCGCCAGCCACAAAGACAAGGCCGAGGAGGATATGCAGGATGTGGTCACTTGTTCCCAATTCGAGCATGCCCGGGATGGCTTTAAACAAGCGAGGGTCAGCCGGCCCCGGGACGCCGGGAGAGGGCGTATCCTGATGTCCAGCGACAAATCCGACGACACCTATCAACGCATAGACGACCCCGAAAATCAGGCAGAAGAGTCGCGCCCCGGCAAGCGTCCCCTTCAGCCCAAAGTATAGCGAGATGGCACCTGAGACGATGTGCACTCCGGCATTGTGGAAAGCCGTTAAGTGGAAGCCGAGGAGGTCGTTACTGATAAAACCCACGATCCCGGCTAAGATGAACACCACACCCATGATGGTCGCAATTCTCTTCGCCATAACTGTAATTCTCCTTAGTGGCAGATTTCGTTTGGGAAGGCGTGCGGGGCGGCCCGCCCCGCGGGGTGAAGCTTCGGCTCCCGACTGCTTAAGTTCAACGTAGACGCATTGTACAACAGAAAAAGTGCCTGCATGACCCCTTTTTTCTCCCGAAAATGTCGCGGCGAGGCACGATTTTGAAGGCCCTTTTGGCGGGTGCTATACTCCGGCCGTCCCGCGGCGGATGACAACTATGAGAGAAAACTGGGAGGTCGTCATCGGCCTCGAAATTCACGCCCAACTGAGCACCGAGTCGAAGATCTTCTGCGGCTGCTCGACGCGCTTCGGCGACGAGCCGAACTCGAACACCTGCCCGGTCTGCCTGGGCCTGCCCGGCTCGCTCCCCGTGCTCAACCGCCGGGTGGTGGAGTTGGGCGCGCGCGCGGCGCTCGCGCTGGGCCTCCGCATCAACGAGGTCTCCATCTTCGCGCGCAAGAACTACTTCTACCCGGACCTGCCGAAGGGCTACCAGATTTCGCAGTACGACCGCCCTTTCTCGGCCGACGGCCTGCTGGAGATAATGACCTCCGAGCGAGACGAGGGCGGGCACGCGCGCGGCTGGCGACCGATGACGGTCCGCATCACGCGGCTCCATCTCGAAGAGGACGCCGGCAAGAACGTCCACGAGGGGCTGCCCGAGACGGGGCGCTTCTCTTACATTGACTTGAACCGCGCCGGCACGCCGCTCGCCGAGATCGTCACCGAGCCCGACTTCCGCACCTCGTGGGAGGCTTACGACTACGTCAACCACGTCCGCCGCGCCTTGCAGTGGGTCGGCGCCTCGGAGGCCGACATGGAGAAGGGCAACCTGCGCTGCGAGGCCAACGTCAGCGTCCGCCGCAGGGGCGAAGAGAAATTCGGGACGAAGGTCGAGCTGAAGAACCTGAACTCGGTCCGCTTCATGCAGCGCGCCATCGAGTTCGAGGTTGACCGCCACATTGAGTTGATAGAGTCGGGCGGCCGCGTCGTGCAGGAGACGCGGCTGTGGGACGAGCGCGAGGGGCGCACGCGCGCCATGCGCTCGAAGGAGGAGGCGCACGACTACCGCTACTTCCCCGAGCCCGACCTCCAGCCGCTCGTCGTCACGGAGGAGTTCGTCGCGCAGGTCCGCAACCTCATGCCGGAGCTTCCGGACGCGCGCCGCCGCCGCTTCTCCGAACAGTACGGCCTCTCCTACGAGGACGCCCTGCTGCTCGTGCGCGACAAGGCGCTGGCCGACTTTTACGAGCGCGCGGCAGCGGCCTCGAACCCGCGCGGCGCGGCCAACTGGCTGAAGGGCGAGCTGCTGAGAGAGCTGGACGCCGCGGGGCTGGCCGCCGACGCGTCGCCGGTCGGGCCGGAGGAGTTGGGCTCGCTCGTGCGCGCCGTCGAGGAGGGGCGCATCAGCGGCAAGCAGGGCAAGGACGTGCTGGCCGAGATGTTCAAGACGGGGAAGGGCGCCGACGCCGTCATCGAGGAGCAGGGGCTCGCGCAGGTCAGCGACGCCTCGGAGATCGAGAAGATGGTGACGGACGTGCTGGCCTCGAACCCGAACCAGCTGGCGCAGTACCGCGCCGGCAAGGAGACGCTGTTCGGCTTCTTCGTCGGGCAGGTCATGAAGGTCTCCAAGGGCAAGGCCAACCCGAAGGTCGTCAACGAACTGCTCAAAGAGAGGCTGAAGGGCGAATGACTTCGACGGACTACAGGGGGAAGAACGCCGTCGTCACGGGCGGGACGAAGGGCATCGGGCGGGCGATAGCCGAGGCGCTGCTCGGCGAGGGGCTGAACGTCTGCATCAGCGCGCGCACGGCCGAGGAGGTTGAGAGGGCCGTCAGCGAACTCGGCGACATCGGCGACGCGAACGTGACGGGCGTCGTCTGCGACGTGCGCGTCTACGAGGAAGTGAGGGCGATGTTCGAGCACGCCGACGAAGAGCTGGGCGGCGTGGACGTGCTCGTCAACAACGCGGGCGTCGGCCTCTTCAAGATGGTCGAGGAGACCGAGCCGGAGGAGTTCCGCGGCGTCCTTGAGACCAACCTGTTCGGCGTCTTCTACTGCTGCCGCGAGGCCGTCCCGCGCATGAGGGAGCGCGGCGGCGGCTACGTCGTCAACGTCTCTTCGCTCGCGGGCGCCAACCCGCACCCGCGCATGGCCGCCTACAACGCCTCGAAGTTCGGCCTCAACGGATTCTCCGAAGCCTTCATGCAGGAGGTGCGCCACGACCGCATCAAGGTCAGCTACGTCATGCCCGGCTCGGTCAACACGGAGTTCGGCGGCGACACCGTAAGCTCGGAGCGCGCCTGGCAGCTCCAGCCCGAAGACATCGCGCGCGTAGTCGTGGACCTCCTGCGCCACGACGAGCGGAGCCTGCCGAGCCGCGTCGAGATCAGGCCGAGCCGCCCGCCCAAAAAGTAACAGCCGGAAGCATTCGGGAAGAGAGAGTCGGGATGGAGCCTGCCGAGCAGATAGCGGAAGCGCGCGCGAAGAGCGGCGGGGAGAGAAGGTCGGAGGAGAGGTTCGACGACTTCGTCGCCATCATCATCGCGGTGATGGCGATGCTGCTCGCCATCACGAGCCTCGGCGGCGGCAACGCGGCCGAGGACATCGCCAACCACAACATCCACGCCAGCGACACCTGGGCCTTCTACCAGGCCAAGACCATCCGCCAGACCACCATGCGCGTCACGGCCGACGAGCTTGAGGCGCAGCTCAAGGCGAACCCGGCCATGACGGCGGAGGCGCGCGACTACATCCGGTCGAAGATTGACGAGTACCGCAAGACGGCCGAACGCTACGACAGCGAGCCCGACAAGGACGACCCCGACAACCCCCTCAAGGGCGAGGGGCGCAAACAACTCACGGCCCGCGCCCGCGACTACGAGGCCAGGCGCGAGGCGGCGCAGCTTAAAGACCCGAACTTCGACTTCGCCGAGGCCCTCTTCCAGATCGCCATCGTCCTCGCCTCCGTCTCCATCCTCGCCAACTCGCGCAAGCTCCTCTTCGTCGCCGTCGCGGTCGGGGTCGCGGCCACCTCGCTCATGCTCAACGGCTACTTCCTCTTCCTGCCGGGACTCTTCGACTGAACTTATGAGGGCTGTGCTGCAAAGGGTTTCGCGCGCGGGCGTGAGGGTGGGCGGCGAGACGGTCGGCGAGATCGGCGCGGGGCTCCTCGTGCTGCTCGGCGTGGGCCGAGACGACACGGGGCAGGACGCGCTCTACCTGCTTGAGAAGATTCTGAACCTGCGCGTCTTCGACGACGCGGAGGGGCGCATGAACCTCTCGCTGGTCGAACGGGGCGGCTCGCTCCTCGTCGTCTCGCAGTTCACGCTGCACGGCGACGCGCGGCGCGGCCGTCGCCCCTCCTGGTTCGACGCCGCCTCGCCCGAGCTGGCCGAGCCGCTCTACGACCTCTTCGTCGCGGAGGCGCGCAAGAGTCTGCCGCGCGTCGAGACGGGCGGCTTCCGGCAGATGATGGAGGTCGAGCTGGTGAACCAGGGGCCGGTGACGATACTGCTCGACAGCAAGAGGCTCTTCTGAACGAGCCCGAGGAGGAAGTCGGTGACGCAAAAGTTATTTCGCGGAAACGGGTGGGGGCCCTTCACGCTCGCCCTCGTGCTGCTGGCGGCGTGCGGCGGGGGCGAGACGAAGGAGATGCTGTCCGACTCCCCGAGGCCGGGCGTGAAGACGGGCGTCAAGCCGGAGCCGGACGCGGAGGCCGCGGTCGTCGAGACCAACTACGGCCGCCTCGTCATCGAGCTCTACCCGAACCTCGCGCCGAAGATGGTCGAGCGGTTCAAGACGCTCGCGCGCGAGGGCTTCTACAACGGGACGACCTTTCACCGCGTCAACCCGCAGGTCATACAGGGCGGCGACCCGAACTCGAAGGACGAAGACCCGACGAACGACGGGCTCGGCGACTCGCCCTACCCGGACCTGCCGGGCGAGTTCAGCGACGTGCCCTTCGAGCGCGGCGTGGTGGGCGCGGCGCGGCAGGGCGCGCGCCCGGCCTTCGCGGGGATGCCCGAGTTAACCGAGGAGCAGGCGCGCGACACCGCCAACTGCCAGTTCTACGTCACCCTCCGCCCGTCGCCCGATTGGGACGGCAACTACACCGTCTTCGGCCGCGTCGTCGAAGGCATGAACAACGCCGACGTTATCGCCGCCACCCCGACCGCCCCCCGCACCGAACGCCCGGAAGGCAAGGTCGTCATCAAGAGCGTCACGCTCCAGCCCCGCGCTAACTTCGCCCGCTGAGTAAAAAGGCCGAAGGCAAAAGTGAAAGAGGATGAGGGCAACGCCGCCTCTCATCCTCTTCCTCTGGCCTTCGGCCTTTTGACTTAGATCGTGTCGTCTTCGGTCTTCGACAGCGGGTCGAGCTCGAAGCGGTGGCGGTCGCGGCGCTCCATCTTGTCGAGCACGTCCAGCTCCTCGTTGTCCTCGTAATTGAGGCCGACGGCGTGCGCGTTCTCCTCCACGTCCGACTGGTCGGGCGTCGGGTTATCGCCCGCGACCGACTCCGTGCCGCTGTCGTTCACGTCCTCCCAGGAGGCGTCCGGGTCGCCGCCCGAGTCGCTGGGCGAGGCGGCCGTGTTGTTGCGCAGGCGCGACGCCAACTGGCCGGGGTCCCTCGGCGCCCGCGCGATCTCCTCCTCCATGAACTGCTCTATCTCGGGGTCGGGGACCACGTCAGGGTTGTTGCTCAGGTACTCGAACTCCTCCGGCCTCTTCTTCGGCATCTCTCAGACCTCCACAGCTCTCGCGGGTTAAAGTGGGCCAAATATAACAAATGAGGTGGAGCCCGGCAAACGAACCCCCGCGCGGACGGCCTGCTTGACGATTGCTGCGCGCGTACTTAAACTGAAACCGAACCCCTTAGCTGTTCAAAATGCAGGCGCGGGCGCGCTGGGCTCCGCCAAGTTGACTTCCGTCCACAGGAATCCGTATGGCACACAACCTCTTCAACACTCTGCAAACTTTCACGACGGAGAAGGGAAAGTCGGGGCAGTTCTACTCGCTGCCGCAGCTTGAGCAGGAGGGCGTCGGCCCGGTCTCGCGGCTGCCCGTCTCGATCCGCATCGTGCTCGAATCCGTGCTGCGCAACTTCGACGGGCGGGTCGTTGACGAGGACGACGTGCGCGCGCTCGCCAACTGGCAGGCGAGCGCGGAGCGGACCGAGGAGGTCCCCTTCAACGTCGCCCGCGTGCTCTTGCAGGACTTCACGGGCGTGCCGCTGCTGGTTGACCTCGCCGCGATGCGCTCGGCCGTCCAGCGCATGGGGCGCGACCCGCAGATCATCGAGCCGCTCGTGCCCGTGGACCTCGTCATCGACCACTCCGTGCAGGTGGACTTCTGGTCGTCGGCGGACGCGCTGCGCCTGAACATGGAGACCGAGTTCCGGCGCAACCGCTCGCGCTACCAGTTCCTGAAGTGGGGCATGCAGGCGTTCCAGAGCTTCAACGTCGTGCCGCCCGGCATCGGCATCGTCCATCAGGTGAATCTGGAATACCTCGCGCGCGGGGTGATGGAGCGCGACGGCGTCTACTACCCCGACACGCTCGTCGGCACCGACTCGCACACGACGATGGTCAACGGGCTCGGCATCGTCGGCTGGGGCGTCGGCGGCATTGAGGCCGAGGCCGCCATGCTCGGCCAGCCCGTCTACATCCTGACGCCCGACGTGGTCGGCGTGAATTTGACGGGGAGCCTGCGGGAAGGCGTCACGGCTACGGACCTCGTGCTGCGCGTGACCGAGATGCTGAGGCAGGCGAAGGTCGTCGGCAAGTTCGTCGAGTTCCACGGCGAGGGCGCCGCGAGCATCCACGTCACCGACCGGGCGACGATTGCCAACATGGCGCCCGAGTACGGCGCGACGATGGGCTTCTTCCCCGTGGACGAGAAGACGTGCGAATACTTCACGAACACCGGACGACCCGAAGAGCAGGTCGAAACCCTGCGCGCCTACTACCAGGCGCAGGGGCTCTTCGGCATCCCGCGCGCGGGCGAGATTGATTACAGCACGCTTCTTGAGCTTGACCTCGGCGAGATTCAGCCGAGCGTCGCCGGCCCGAAGCGCCCGCAGGACCGCATCGAGCTGGCCGAGCTGAAGGAGAAGTTCAACGACCTCCTGTCGAAGCCGGTCGGCGAGAACGGCTACAACAAGTCGGCCGAGGATGTCGCGCGCCGCTTCAGCGCGCGAATCGGCGTCAGCGACACGACGGTGACGCAGCCCATCGTCGGCGGCGGCCACCAGGACGAGGAGTCCGCCCCGCAGGTGGTCGCCACCGAGACGGTCGGCAGCCTCGGCTCCATGAGCGACAAGAACACGAGCGCCATCACCGAGCTGGAGATGATGAACAACCGCCCGACGCCCGACCGCGTCACCGAGATTCCGGCCGAGGCGTTCCCCGAGGCGCGCGTGGACCTCGGCCACGGCGACGTGCTCATCGCCGCCATCACCTCCTGCACGAACACGTCGAACCCGTCGGTGATGCTCGCGGCCGGGCTGCTCGCCAAGAAGGCCGTCGAGCGGGGCCTGAAAGTTCCGCCGACCGTCAAGCCGTCGCTCGCGC
>DATHBF010000388.1:0-3289 GCA_035296285.1 Pyrinomonadaceae bacterium
CTCGTCGCCAGGGCGCGGCGCACTGAAGGCGGTGAGGTCGAGGCCGTCGTCCGTCCAGAACGCGTCGCTCCTTCAAGCCCCTTCGCACAGGCCGGCGGCACCTCGCTCGTCGTCCATTTCGAGCTGGACGTGCTGCCCGGCCTCACCCTCGTCGCGCACGAGCCTTCCTTGCGGAGCACGGCCTACGGCCTGCTCGCCGACTTCATCAACGCGACTAAGGAACAGCAATCTCCCTGACGCCTTCGATTAGCCGCCCGACCTCCTCTTCGGTCGTGTAGCAGGCGGAGCCGGCGCGGACGAGTCCCTCGGGGGCGAGCTCGAAGCGTTCGACGACCGTGGCGGCGTAGAAGTCGCCGTGCGAGAGGAAGAGGCCGCGCGCGGCGAGCCGGCGGGCGACTTCCGTAGAAGTGACACCGCGGACGGTGAAGGCGACGGTCGGCGTGCGCGGCCTGCCGGGCGGCGGGCCGTAGAGCTTCACGCCCTCGATTTGCGAGAGGCCGTCCCAAAGCTTTTTCGTTAAGGCCGAGCCGCGCGCGTGCAGGGCCGCGAAGGAGGCGCGCAGGCGCTCGCGCCGCGCCGAGACGCCGAGCGGGGCGGTGGGAGTCCCGACCGCGAGCGAGGCGAGGAAGTCCACGGCCGCCGCAGCGCCGGCCATCCCCTCGTGGTTCTGCGTGCCCGTCTCGGCTACCTCGGGCGCGTAGTCGGGCGCGGGCAGGAGCTTGGGGAAGGGGAGGGATTCGAGCAGCTCGCGCCGGCAGAACATCGCGCCGACGTGCGGGCCGTAGAACTTGTAGGCCGAGCAGACGAGGAAGTCGCAGCGCATCGCGCGCACGTCGGCGAGCTGGTGCGGCGCGTAGTGGACGGCGTCCACGAACAGGTAAGCGCCGACGCCCTCCGCGAGACGGCGAGCCCGCGCGAGGTCGTTGACGGTGCCGAGCGCGTTCGAGGCCGCGCCGACGGCGACGAGCTTCGTGCGCCCGCCCACCTTCGACTCGAAGTCCTCCCAGTCAACCTCGCCCGTCTCAAGGTCCATCCGGACGGGCCTGACGACGACGCCGCGCTCGCGCTCAAGCGCCTGCCACGGCGCGACGTTGGCGTGGTGGTCGAGCTCGGTGACGACGACCTCGTCGCCTTTCTCCCACGTCCGGCCGAGCGTGCGCGAGAGGTGGAAGGCGAGCGTCGTGGCGTTGGCGCCGAAGACTATCTCCGATGCGTTGGCGCCGAGGAAGTCGGCGAGCGCGGCGCGCGAGTCTTCGATTATCTTGTCGGTCTCGGCGCTGGAAGGGTAGGCCCAGTGGGTGTTGGCGTTGTGGCGGTAGAGGTAATCGCTCATCGCCTCGACGACGCGGCGCGGCACCTGCGTGCCGCCGGGGCCGTCGAAGTAGGCGACCCCGTGGCCGCCGTGCTTGCGTTCGAGGGCGGGGAAGTGCGACCTGATGACCTCGACCGGGAGGACGCGGTCGGCCGCCTGCTTTGCCGTTTCGCTCATGCAGCCATGAAAGCACAAAGATTTGAGATTTCAAATTTGGGAGTTGGGATTTACTATCTTCGGCGCATGAGCGAACGGGAAGAGGCGGGGGCGGAAGCGGCGGGCCGGGGGCTCGCGCGGCGGCTGGGCTTGTTCGACGCGACGATGATCGTGATGGGCGGCATCGTCGGCGCGGGCATCTTCATCAACCCCGGCGCGGTCGCGCGGCAGGTCCACACGCCCGCCCTTATCTTGGGCGCGTGGGTGGCAGGCGGGCTCATCGCTCTGGCGGGCGCGTTCGTCTACGCGGAGCTGGCGGCGCGGCGGCCCGAGGTGGGCGGCCAGTACGCGTACCTGCGCGACGCCTATCACCCTTCGGTCGCGTTCCTCTACGGGTGGGCGCTCTTGCTGGTGACGCAGACGGGCGGGATGGCGGCCGTCGCCGTCACCTTCGCGCGCTACTTCGGGGAGATGACGGGTGCCCGGTTCAACGAGCCGGCCGTCGCGGCCGTCGCGCTCGCCGCGCTCACGGTCGTCAACTGCCTGGGCGTGCGCGCCGGGAGCGGCGTGCAGAACGCTCTGATGGTCCTGAAGATTCTGGCCGTGGCCGCGCTCGTCGCGTGCGGCCTGCTGCTCGTGCCGGGGTCGCGGGAGGCTGCGCCCGGCTTGCCGGCGGAGGCCGGGCTCCTGACTTCTTTCGGGGCGGCGCTGACGCCCGTGATGTTCGCCTACGGCGGCTGGCAGACGGCGAGCTTCGTGGCGGGCGAGCTGCGCGACCCGCGGCGCGACCTCGCGCGTGGGCTGCTGCTCGGCGTCGTCGGCGTCGTCGTGCTCTACACGTCGGTCAACTTCGTCTACGTCTACGCGCTCGGGGCCGCGGGCCTGGCCGCGACGCAGGCGCCCGCGTCGGCCGTGATGCGCGAGGCGCTGGGCGCGCGCGGCGCCTCCTTGATGGCGGCCGGCGTCGCCGTCTCGACGCTCGGCTTTCTGAGCCAGGGGATGCTGACGGCGCCGCGCGTCTACTTCGCGATGGCGGCCGACGGCCTCTTCTTCAAGTCGGTCGGGCGAGTCAGCGAGCGGACGCGCGTGCCCGTCGTGGCGATAGCCTTGCAGGGGTTGATGGCGATTGTCATCGCGCTCTCGGGCACGTACGAGCAGATACTCAACTACGTCGTCTCGGTCGACTTCATCTGGTTCGGGCTGACGGCCGCCGCCGTCTTCGTCTTCCGCCGCGGCGGGCGGGGCGAAGGGGGCTTCCGCGTGCCGGGGCACCCCTTCACGACCGCCTTCTTCGTGGCGGCCTGCGCGCTCGTCGTGGCGGCCACGGTCTACAAGTTCCCGGCCAACAGCGCCGTCGGGTTCTTGATTCTGGCGGCGGGCGTGCCCGTCTACTTCTTCTGGCGCTCGCGGAGGCGTGATGGTGACTGAGCCGGCGCGGCGCGGCCGCACGAAGAGTTCCGAGTACATGCTGTGGGCGAAGACGCGCTCGCAGTCGCCCTTCAACCTCGCTTCGAGCGGCGTCGCAAACTACGCGCTCGGCGACTTGCAGGCCCGCCTCGAAGACTTGGACCTGAGCGGGCCGAGCGCGTACGGATACGCGCCGTTGCAGGATGTTTTGGCGAAGCACACGGGAGCGCCGCCCGAATGCGTCGTCGCAGCCACAGGGACTTCGATGGCGAACCACCTCGTCATGGCCGCGCTGCTTGAGCCGGGCGACGAAGTCCTGATCGAACAGCCCGCCTACGAGCCGCTCGTCGCGGTCGCCGAGTACCTCGGCGCCGACGTGAAGAGGTTCGCGCGAAAGTTCGAGGACAAATTCTC
>DATHBF010000389.1:0-2173 GCA_035296285.1 Pyrinomonadaceae bacterium
CTGACGGCCCTGCTCGGGACGGCGCGCAACGTCTCGGGGGTGCAGGAGCGTGCCAAGGACTTGCTGAGCGAGGCCGTCCGCAAGTTCCGGGCGCGGGGGCGAGTTGAAAAGGCGGCCGAAGCGCAGTGTGAGCTGGGGGCCTGCTACTGGCGACTCGGCGCGCACGACGAGGCGCGCGTCCTCATGCGCGAGGCGTTTGAGACCCTCACGGACGCACACGTCGAGCTGAAGGCGAAGATACTCGTCAGGCGCACGCTCGCCGAGGTCAGCGAGGGCAGGTATCACGAAGCCCTGAACATCCTGAAAGAGGCGGAGCCGGTCTTCCGGTCCGCCGACGACGCCCTGAAAGGGAGGTGGCACGGACAGCGGGGCATCGTCCTCATGAGGCTCGCGCTGACGGAGGGCGGGCGGGACTACGCGGACGAGGCCATCATGGCTTTCACCGCGGCGATTTATCATTACGAGCAGGCCGGGCACGAGAGGTACTGCGCGCGGAACCTGAACAACCTCGCCTTCCTGCTCTACAAGCTCGGGCGCCACAGGGACGCGCACGAGAATCTCGACCGGGCGCGTTCGATATTCTACAGGCTGAACGACCCGGGGAGTCTCGCGCAGGTGGACGAGACGCGGGCGCGCGTCCTTATCGCGGAGGGGAGGTACGGCGAGGCGAGCCGCCTGATGGCGGGCGTCGTACGGACGCTGGAGCAGGGCGGCGCGTCGGCCCTGCTCGCGGACGCGCTCGCGGTGCAGGGCGTGGTGTGGGCGAGGCTCGGCCTCTTCACGGGCTCGGTCAACGTGTTGCGGCGGGCGCTGGCGGTGGCCGAGGACGCGGGCGCGCTCAACAGCGCGGGGCTCGCGGCCGTGACGCTGATCGAGGAGCACGGGGCGGCGCGCCGCCTCTCAAAGTCCGAGCTGGCGGAGCTGTACCGGCGGGCGGACGAGTTGTTGAAGGAGACGCAGGACGCCGAGGACGTGGCTCGTCTGCGTGCGTGCGCGCGCCTCGTCATCACGGGCCTGTCGGGCGCGCAGATACACGAGAAGGACTTCAGCCTGCAAGGGGCTGTGCACGAGTTGGAGTCGAGGCTGATAGAGTACGCCCTGGAGATCGAGAGCGGCAGCGTGTCGCGCGCGGCCAACAGGCTCGGCGTCAAGCACCAGTCGCTCTCGCACATGCTCCAGAGCCGTCACCAGGAGCTTCTCCGCAAGAGGACGCCGCCCACGCCGCGCAGGCGGAGCATCATCAAGAAGCCCCGCGGGTGATTTATGTGAAGCGATAGAGCCGAGAGAATTTTCTCGCGCCCTGGCGGGGTGCGTAATAAAAGTTCGTCAGTTCGCGGCGCGTGTGGGATGCGCCGCGAACTTTTCTTTTTGTGCGGCCGGACTGGGCGGGCCGCGTCAAGACTCTTCCTCCCGCACATCCGGCGGCGGGCTTCAAGGCTTCGCGTCGGGGCGGCCCTGTATGTCGCGGCGGAGGTAGCGGGCGAGGTCGGCGATTTGGCGTTCGTCGAGGGAGTGTTTGAAGGGGGGCATGCCGTTGCCGCCGTCGCGTATCTGGGAGAGGATGCGCTCGTCGGGGTCTGTGAGGGCGCGGCCTTCGCGTAGTGAGGGGACGTTGAGGGCGCCGAGTTGTTTGCCCTCGCCGCGGGGGCCGTGGCAGACGGCGCAGTTGTGCTGGTAGAGCACGCGCGGCGAGGCGTCGCTCGTGGCGGGAGCCTTGCCGCTTCCCGAGCAGGAGGAGGCGAGGAACGTGAATGAAGAGAGGGCGAGTGAAAGCTTGAAGAGGCTTGACGGGCGCATTCCCTGTGTTCGTCCCTGACGGTTAGGATTCGCGTCCGAACTTAACAGAGGCGCGCGGGCGGCGTCTACCGAAAGTGACTCCGGTCGTCGGGGCTAGTCGTGGAAGCGGAGGACGTAGCTGAATTGGCAAGCACGCCGCCGCACACAGACCGGCCCGGCGCACGCCCCCAGAGGCGCACCGGGCCGGTCTTCACACTCAAGATAAGGTGACGCTTAGAAGCTGAAGCGCAGTTGCAGCTCAACGCGGCGGTTGCCGGCGGCGCCGCCGCCCCCACCGCCCCCGCCGCCGAAGCCGAAGCGGCCGGCCGAGGTGGTCGGCAGGCCGAACAAAGGCGAGCTGAAGTTCCCGACCGGCGTCCCCTCGTTCGGGTGGTTC
>DATHBF010000390.1:0-6999 GCA_035296285.1 Pyrinomonadaceae bacterium
CGCACGACGCACGGCACGTAGTAGTGGAGCGAGCGGCGGACGAACCCCGTCGTCTCGTGCGGCATGTCGAGCCCGTCGGCGCGCACGATGCCGTCCTCGGCCGCGCGCGCGCGGACCATCTCGCGGAAGTCGGGCGGGATGACGATGGCGTCGGGCGAGAGCCCGGCCGTGCGCGCGGCGCGGTAGCTGCCCGCCGCGCGCGCGTCCTCGATGAAGATGGCGACGCGCTCGACGCCGAGGACCTGCTGGAGCCGGCCGACGAGCGCGTCGAGCAGGGGGTCGAGCGAGGTGGTGCCCGAGAGCGTGCGGCCGAAGTCGAGCAGGCCGGCGCGCAGGTCGTACCGCTCGCCGTAGAAGAAGCGGTCGGTCTTCTCCTGTAGGAAGTTCTTCAAAGGCGCGGCCGTCATGACGATGACGGCCATCGCGGCGACGGCGACGAGCACGCGGATGGAGACGACGCCCGGCGAGATGACCTCGCCGCCGAAGGCGTAGAGGCCGGCGACGTAGACCACCGTCCCGATCATCACCGAGATGGTCAGGGTCGTCAGGAAGTAGACGGCCGTGCGGCGCACGACCATGTCAACGTCCATCAGCCGGTAGCGCACGACCGAGTTGCCGAACGTGAGCGGGATGAGGACGAGCGGCAGCAGGGCCGCGTCCGACATCCAGCGCCGCGTCGCCTCGGTCAGAAGCGGGTCGGCGAAGCGCACGCCGGACAGGTAGCCGGCCGCGTGGAGCAGCGTGAACGGCGCAATCGCCAGCCCCGAGCCCCACACCACCCACTTGAGCTGCTGCCGCACAATCGCCGACTCGCTCCGCACGAAGCGGCGCACGAGCAGCAGGGAGCCGGCGACGAGCGCCGCCGTCAGGCACGCCGTCTCGGCCCACGCGAGCCGCCCGGCGAAGTCCTCGGGCAGTTGCAGGTAGAGCCGGTGGAGGAGGTCGTAGACGGGGAACGCGGGCCAGCGGTTGTGAAGCGGCGCGGCGAAGTCGAAGAGCGCCGCCAGCGCGACGAGCACGGCGGCCGGGGCGTAGAGCAGGTGGACGAGCCACGGCCGGCGCTCGGACAGTTTGTAGCGGACGGGGTAGAGCGCGCAGAAGTGCAGGAAGACCGGCGCGAAGAGGATGAAGGCCGTGTTGTCGAGGAACTCGACGGCGAGGTCCAGGTCCTCGTAGGCGCCGTAGGGCTTGTAGAAGTGGAAGACGAAGGCGATGAGGCAGAGCGTCGCGAAGTGGAGCGCGAAGTGGGCGCGCTCGCCCTGCCTGAAGAAGACGAAGAGGCCGACGAGGAGGTAGACGACGCCGATGAAGTTGACGTAGAGGTCGCGGGCGGTCAGCGTCCGGGCCGGCGAAAGGTCTTCGAGGTAGGCGTAGTAGTAGCGCGTCTCGGCCGGGTAAGAGGGCCGCTCGATGAGGTAGCGCACGCGCCCGCCGACGCCGGCCTCCTCCAGATAGACCTGCACGTCCGAGGCCGAGACCAGCTCCTGGTCCTTCAACTCGTCGAGGCTGATGGCGACGAGGCGGTCGCCCGGCATGATGCCGAAGACGCCCTTGCGGCCGGCCGGCGAGTTCGGGGTGATGGAGTCGGCGAAGACGCCCTGCGGGGTCTGCGTCCAGTAGACGCCGTCGGTCGGGGGGGCCGTGTGCGTGAGGCGCTGGGCGAAGTTGAGCGTGCCGGCCGCGACGAGCACCGCCGCCGCGATGAGCAGCGTCCACCCCCGCGTTGTCAGCACAGAACCCTTCATCTACATACCCGGTTAATTACAGAATACAGCCGGCCTTCGTGAAGTGCCGCCCGGAGCCGCGCGGCGAAACAGCAAACCTCGCCTAAATCGAAAGTTTTGAAGCAAGCACTATTCCAGCTTTCGGCGTCCCCGGCGCATCCGCCCGCGCCCGTGCGGTTAAAGGGCTTAGCGGGGCGGGTGAGCGCGCCGAAGCCGCAGATTCTATTCAGCTTTTCGTAATTCCGTCCGAAAATTCGGATGGGGCCGCGACGCACGAAAGCCCCGCGCTTTTCCGTTCGGCGACAGTGCGCGGGGCTTTCGGATAAGTGCCGGGGCGGCCGGCGACCTAGAACCTGAGCGAGATGCCGCCGCGCACCGTCCGGCGCAGGGTGCCGAGCGTGACCGAGCCGTCTTCGCCATCCACGCCCGTGAGCGTGTCGAGGAGGTTGCGCGCGTCCACGGTGGCCTGCGCGCGGACGGGGAGGCCGAAGCTCGGCAAGTCCTGCGTGACGAGGATGCTCAGACTCGGGTCGTAGACGGCGAGGCGGCCGGCGAACGGGTCGATGGCGAAGACGGCCGCGCCGGGCGAGAAGCGCAGGACCGTGCGGACGTTGGTGCCTTCGAGGACGCTGGCGTCGAGCTGCGCGGCGACCGTCTGGAAGAAGGCGTTGTCGAAGAGGCGGTCGGGGCCGGCGGCGAAAGCCTCGGGCGACAGGCGCTGGCCGCGCCCGAAGGCGTAGCCGGCCGAGGCCCGGAGGTGCTGGCTGACGCGGCGCGTGTAGACGACGCGCAGGCCCCGCGCCCCGCCCTGCTGGTTGGCGATGTCGAGCAGCGCGGCGCCGCCCGACACGTCGAAGGCTTCGAGCGGCGTGCTCAGGAGCCCCACGCCGCGGCCCGAGACGGTGTCGAAGAAGGCGGTCGCCTCGACCGAGGAGCTTTCGTCCAGGATGCGCTCGACGCCGAACTCAAGGCGGCGGCTGCGCTCCATGACGGCGCGGCCGTCTATGAGGGCGACGGCCTGCCCCTCGGCCTCCTTGAAGACGACGGGCGTGTCCTCGAAGTTGACGCCGTCGGCGCGCGTCTGCGGCGCGTCGCCCGCCGCGTAGGAGGCGTGCAGGCGCGTGCGCGGGTTGGCCTCGAAGGCGAAGCCGAGGCGCGGGCTGAAGGAGTCGGCGTCGCCCGCGCCGACGAAGCGCGAGTAGTCGAGGCCGACGACGAGCACGATGCCGTCGCGCACGACCCACTCGTCAACGGCGCGCACCGACATCTGCCCGAGCCTTTCGGCCGGCGCGAGGCCCAGAGCCTTCTTGAGCGAGCCGCCGCGGGCGGCGGCCGTGGGCAGGCGCGCGCCGCCGAGCGTGGCGCTCAGGCGGTGGCGGTCGCCCGCGCGCAGCCGCGCCGTCGCCTCCATGCGCTCGAACTCGCCGGCCTGGCCCGCGAAGATCATCTCGAAGTCGCGCGTGACCGGGGTCTTGATCGCGAAATTCAGGCCCGCGTAGGTGCCCGCGCCCGGCGCTAGCGAGCTTGCGACGAAAGTCTCCAAGTAGCCTTGCGTGCGCGGCTTGCCCGTGCGCCTCTCCTCCTCCGCGGCGGGCGTCTCGAAGCCGCCGTCGGCCGCGGCCGCCTCTTCCGCCTCAAGGCGTTCGAGGGCTTCGCGGATGGGGTCGCTGTCGCCCTCGCCGGCGTTGAAGACGGAGCGGCGCGAATGCGAGGCGCGGATGCGGAATTTCGGGTCGTTGCGGTCGGGCCGCCGCTCGGGCGTGGTGTACCCTTCGCCCGCGGGCAGGAGGCTGAAGCGGTAGACCAGCTCGGTCGCGGGCGCGACCTGGGCGGACGAGAAGGTGGCGGGCGTGAACCCCTCGGCCAGCGCGCGCACGAGGTAGCGGCCCGGCGTGACGCGCGTCGTGAAGGTGCCGTCGGGGTTGCTGCGCGTCTCCTTGACGACCTCGTTCAGCCCGTCGCGCAGAATCTTGACGAGCGCGCCCGAGACGGGGTTGCCGCGGCTGTCGAGGACGGTGCCGCTGATGGTGCCGAGGCTGGTGCGCCGCTCGCCGCCGCCGCCGGCCAACGCCGAGGGCGCCCACGCGCCGCCCGCGGCCGAGGCCACCAGCAGCACCGACGCGAGCCAGTAGAGTTTTCTCATCGCAGCAAAACCTCCGGTTGCGCCGGGGGGACGGGCCGCTCGCGGCCTCTGTGAGCGAAACCTCTGTTGCGTTCTTGTGTCCAGGGCGGCTACCGGGCGAGGGCCTCTCTTCTCAGGGAGACCCGGAGTCTACAAAACGAGTGACACACCTACAGGCTAACCCCTTGTGTCAGAGCCCGCTTTCGGCAGAGCGTGCATTTTCCGCCACGGGCGCGAACGGTGTCAAGCATGTAAAGCGGTCAAACGGGGCGTCTCTTGTGCTCTGATGCGCGCCCGCGACCAGTTGGTTTGCCCGGCCCCGGGCCGCGTGTTAGGATGCCCGGTCAAACAGAAGGCGCCGATTTCCGGCGCGCGTCACAATCGGCAGAGGTTTTTCATTTGAAGCTTTCCGAAGTAACCACGGAACAGGTCGAGGTCACACGTTTTCCGGGCGGGCTGACCGTCCTCACCGAGCACATGCCGGGCCTGCGCTCGGCCACGGTCGGCATCTGGGTCCGCCGCGGCTCGCGCCACGAGACGCCCGAGTGGAACGGCATCTGCCACTTCATCGAGCACGCCGTCTTCAAGGGCACCGAGCGGCGCACGGCCCTCGACATCGCCGTCGAATCGGACCGCCTCGGCGGCAACTTCGACGCCTACACCACCCACGAGATCACCGGCTTCGCCATGAAGGTCGTTGACACGGCCCTGCCCACCGCCTTCGACCTGCTCTCCGACATGCTCTCGCGCCCGCGCTTCGACGAGGAAGAACTCAGGCGCGAGCAGCGCGTCATCATCGAAGAGATGAAGATGGTCGAGGACACGCCGGACGAGTTCCTCTCTGAAATCTTCACCGCCGAGTTCTTCCCCGGCCACCCGCTCGGCCGCCCCATCGAGGGCACGGCCCGGACGGTCTCGACCTTCGACTCGGGCCGCACGCGCGGCTTCCACGCCCGGGCGTTTGCGCCGCGCAACCTCGTCGTCGCCGCCGCCGGCAACGTCGAGCACGCGCGGCTGGTCGAGTTGGCCGCGCGCGCCTTCGGGGAAGGGATGACCGAGGATGACGCGGTGCCTTCCGAGGCGCCCGCGCCCGCCGCGCCCATCCTCATCCGCCGCAAGAAGGAGCTTGAGCAGGCGCACCTGATACTCGCCTCCCCGTGGCCTTCGGGCCGCAGCGCCGACCGTTACGCGGCGAACCTGTTGGCCTCGGTCATCGGCGGCGGCACCAGCTCGCGCCTCTGGCAGAGCGTGCGCGAGGAGCGGGGCCTGGCCTACTCGGTCGGCGCCGTGGGGAGCCACTTCACCGACGCCGGCATCTTCCAGATTTACGCCGGCACGAGCCCCGAGCACCTAGACGAAGTCTTGGACCTCGCGCTCGAAGAGCTGCGCCGGGCCACGCGCGAGCCCGTCGGCCACGACGAGCTGCGGCTCGCCAAGGACCAGTCGGTCGCCTCCATCCTGCTCGGGCTGGAGTCCACGAGCGCGCGCGCCGGGGTGCTCGCGCGGCAGGAGATTTACCACGGCCGCCGCATCCCCGCCGACGAGGTCATCGCGCGCATCGAGGCCGTCACGCCCGACGACCTGCAGCGCCTCGCCCGCGAGTTCTTCCGCACCGAATGGCTCGCCCTCGGCGCCCTGGGCGACCTCAACGGCTTCAAGGTTGACCGCGCGAGATTGGAAGTCTGAACCGCCCTCGATGAGAATAACGGTCCTCGGCAGCGGCTCGACCGGAAACTCCGTGCTCGTCTGCGCGGGGGAGACGCGCGTCCTCGTGGACGCCGGCCTGAGCGCGAAGGAGACGGCGCGGCGCCTCGCGCTCGTGGGCGAGGACGTGTCGCGCATCGACGGCGTCGTCATCACGCACGAGCACTCGGACCACGCCGGGGGCCTGCGCGTCCTCTTAAAGTCTCTCGACTGCCCGGTCTACATCTCGGGGGCGACGCGCGAGGCCTTCATCTGCGAGAAGGCGCGCACCTCCGACGAGCCGAAGCGGCGGGCCGAGGCGCTGCGCGACCGCACCGAGGAGATCTCTTCGAGCCAGGACTTCCGCATCGGCGAGATAGACTTCCACCCCTTCACCGTCCCCCACGACGCGGCCGACAACTTCGGCTTCGTCGCCACGCACCGGGGCGTCCGCGTCGCCACTTTGATGGACTTCGGCTGCGTGACGACGCTCGTCTCGGAGCGGCTGCGCGGCTGCGCGGCCGTCGTCATCGAGTCGAACCACAGCCGCGACATGCTCAAGGCGTGCGAGGTCTACCCCTGGGAGCTGAAGCAGCGGATACTGTCGCGCACCGGCCACCTCTCGAACGAGGACGTGGCCGTCTGGCTGCGCGACGAGTTCGACGGCGCGGCCTCGTACGTCGTCCTCGCCCACCTCTCGCAGCGCGCCAACAACCCCTACGTCGCCAAGCTCACGGCCGAGTCCGCCCTGCGCGAGCGCGGCGGCCTCTTCCAGCCCGCCACCCGAATCATGCTCTCGCACCACAAGGAGCCGACCCCGTGGATCGAGCTGTGAAGGCGAAAGGCGAAACCCTCAGACGCGCTCTTTTGCCCCCGGCTCTTTGCCTGTTCGCCTTCGTGGTCGGCTGTAACGTGGACGAGCGGCGCGACGTGCCGGAAGCGGCGCGGGCGACGGTCGAGCGCGTGACGGAAGACATCGCGGCCGGGCGCGACGCCAAGGTCTACGGCGAGGCGGCCGAGGAGTGGCGCGCGGCCGTCGGGGCGGAGGAGAACGCGCGGCTGCTCAGGCGCGTGCGCGAGCGGCTGGGGCGCGTCGAGACGCGCACCCTGCACTCCGGGCGCGAGCAGCAGAGCGCCAGCCCGCCGCTCTCGGGCCACACGCTCGAACTCGTCTACAGCACGCGCTTCGAGCGCGGCCCCGGCGTCGAGCGTTTCACACTGCTTGAGCGCGGCGGCGAGTGGCTCCTCGCCGGCTACTCGGTCAGCTCGGACTTACTGAAATGATTCCACGCTACACCCTGCCCGAGATGGGCGCGCTCTGGTCGGAGCAGAACAAGTTTCAGAAGTGGCTCGACGTGGAGATCGCCGTCTGCGAGGTCCACGCCGAGATGGGCGCCATCCCGCGCGAGGCCGTCGAGGAGATAAAGCGGAAGGCCGCCTTCACGCCCGAGCGCGTCCGCGAGATAGAGA
>DATHBF010000391.1:0-9434 GCA_035296285.1 Pyrinomonadaceae bacterium
GCCCGCGAGGGGCAGCAGCGCAATCTCTAATTCCGGAGAACCGCCGAAGCGATTCAGGGAATCGGCAGCCGCGCATGTACACGCGACGGCTGCCTGTTTATATCCCGAGGATACTAGAGCCAGCGGCGGCTCCCCCCGGTCGGCACGTGCGAAACTTTTCAGCCCGCCTCTCGCGTCCCGGAGGACGCGGCGCCGTTTGGTTTTTGTTCTGGTGGCTTTACCTCCACCTCCAGTCTACGTTCTGGACAACGAGGCTCAACCGAAGTTGAGCGGCGTCGCTACCCCGAGGCTGATCATTTCCTCCGAGGCGCCGTCGCGTTTTTATCCGCGCGGCCCGAGAATGTTCTGCCGAATCATTCTCTGCGCCAAGCCTTTCGGCTTCGGCGTGGGCGTCATTGGCAGTCGGCTTACCGCTCGCCTTCTGCCCTCGAAGCGTCGTGTTGCCACGTCGCCCGCCGATCCCTTACGCCGGTCACGACTCCCTTGAGAATCGCGACGGGAGGCGGACTATACGCACGGGCCCGGGGGCTGTCAAGCACTTTTTAAGAAAAAATTTTCGCCCCGTTTTTAGCGGACTTTTACCACTTCGGGCCGCATCTTAAAACTTCATCCACAGACGATTTCCACAAGAGGAAATTTCATGGCGGTGGTGAAGGCGGCGCGCGGCTGTCAAACTCCGGCCCGTCGTTTATAATCGTCCCCTTCGGTAATTCATGGGACGCACGGCAATCGGTTACAGAGGAGTGAAGATGACCGCTGAGAATAAAGGGAAGCGACCCGAGCGTTTGAAGTTCGACGGGCGCGCGCTGTATTTGACGGAGGACGTGTCGCTCATCAGGCGGCAGCTCGAAGGCGGGGAGGACCTGGGGTACGACCCGGCGCGGGCGTTGATGAACAACATCTCGACGGACGAGATCACGCCCGGCTGGGTCTGCTTCTATTACGACGAAACGTTGGGCGAGTACGTCTACGTCGGGATGCGCGAGGGCGCGGTCAAGAAGGACGAGGTGAAGCGGGGCGGGTTCTCGGTCGTCGTCTCGGGGCTGTCGAAGGGTTGCGGGTCGTCGCGGGAGACGGCGCCGTTCGCGGAGAAGGCCGCGGGGCTGGAGTTGGTGATAGCCAAGACGATTGAGAAGATTTACGGGCAGAACTGCCAGAACATCGGGCTTTTGACTTCGACCGACTTCGGGCTGATAGGGCGCATCGGGCGGGGCGAGGAGATTCCGCTCGAAGAGTTCACGCGGGGTTTGGACCCCATCTCGCGGCAGATAGTCGAGTACGGCGGGTTGTTCAATTACAACAAAGCGCGGCTCGCCGGTGAGGTCGAGCCGCCGGCCGTCGAGGCGGCGCGGCGGCCGATGAACATCGTGGAGAAGATCATCGCGCGCCACGCCTTCGTGCGCGCAGGGAGCGTCGGCGTCGAGGCCGTCAAGCCGGGCGACGCGCTGTTCGCGGTCGCGGACGTGCGCTTCTCGCACGAGTACGTGACGCCGATGGCCGAGTCGCTCTTCAAGCAGGCTCTGGGCAAGGACGCGCGGGTGAGCCAGCCCGAAAGCGTCTACGCCTTCCGCGACCACCTCACCTTCCTCGGCCGCGTGATGCCGGAGGACAAGAAGAAGATGGGCCTGCTGGAGCGAGCCAACGGCCTCGCCACCACGCAGGAGAGCTTTACGCAGGAGCAGGGCATCCGCCTCTACGGCGGCACGGAGGAGCGCGGCTCGGAGGCCATCTGCCACAACGCCGTCGTCGAAGACATCGCGCTCCCCGGTCAGCTCGTCATCGGGACCGACTCGCACACCTGCATGGCGGGCGTGCTCGGCTGCTTCGCCTTCGGGGTGGGCTCGACCGACATGGCGAACGCCTGGTACACGAAGGACATCCGCCTGAAGGTGCCCGAGGTCGTCCGCTTCGTCCTTAAGGGCCGGAAGCGCGCGGACGTGTCGGCGAAGGACGTGATGCTCGTCATCCTCGCCACCGACTACATGAAGGAAGGCCGCGGGATAGGCCAGGTGCTTGAGTTCGCGGGCGACGGCCTCGCCGACTGGTCGATTGACGAGCGCGCGACGCTGACCAACATGGCCGTCGAGGCGGGCGGCTTCACCGGCATCATCGAGCCCGACGAGGTGACGCTCCGCTACCTCACGGGCACGCGCGGACTCTCCGAGGAGGAGATTCGCAAGGGCTTCCTCCGCAGCGACGAGGACGCGACCTACGCCGCGAGCTTCGAGATCGACCTCTCGGAGATTCGGCCGATGGTGGCGCTGCCCGGCGACCCGCGCAACGGCATCCCCGTCGAGGACTTGAAGGAGCCCGTCAAGATTGACATCGCCTACGGCGGCTCCTGCACCGGCGGCAAGATGGCCGACATGGACATGTACGCGGCCGTCCTCAAGCGCGCCGTCGAGCAAGGGCGGCGCGTCGCGCCGGGCGTCCACCTCTACCTCCAGTTCGGCTCGCAGAAGATTAAGGACTACGCGCGGTCGCGCGGGTACATAGAGCTTTTCGAGCGCGCGGGGGCCGAGATGATTGACCCCTCCTGCGGCGCGTGCATCAACGCCGGCCCGGGCGCGTCGAAGTCCGCCGAGCAGGTCACGGTCAGCGCGCAGAACCGAAACTTCCCCGGCCGCAGCGGCCCCGGCAAGGTCTATCTGGCGAGCCCTTACGTCGTCGCCGCCTCGGCCGTCGCGGGCCGCATCGTCGGGCCGGAAGAGTTCCTGCGCGAGCGCGAGGAGGAGCTGGTCGGCGCATGAAGGGCATCGGCACGGGCCGCCTGGCCCCGGTCAACGCGACCAAGTACGGGCGCGTCGAGCGCGAGCGCCGCTACCTTTTGCGCGGGCTGCCGCCGGGCCTTGAGCTGAAGGACGAGCACGCGCAGATCACCGACAACTACATCACGGGCACGCGCCTGCGCCTGCGCAAGTACCGTTGGGTGCCGACCAACGAGTGGTCGCTCAAGCTCACGAAGAAGGAGACGCCCGCCCCGCCCGACTTCACCCGCACGCAGATGACGACCATCTACCTCAGCGAGTACGAGTACGAAGTCTTCTCCGTCTTCGAGGCCAACGAGCTGCGCAAGAACCGCTACCCCTACGAGCACGAAGGCCGCAGCTATTCGGTTGACGTTTTCCTCGGGCCCCTGCGCGGCCTCGTCACGGCCGAGACCGACTTCGACTCGGACGAAGAGATGGACGCCTTCCCCCTCCCGCCCTTCGCCCACATGGACGTGTCGCGCGACGAGCTGTTCACGGGCGCGAGCCTCGTCGAGCTGACGGCCGAAGACATCCGCAGGGAGCTAGGGAGGCGGAACGGGGAAGGATGACGACCCCCGCGCCCGTCACCATCTACACCGTCGGCCACGGCCGCCACGCGTGGGCCGACTTCCTCGGGCTGCTCAGGCGGTACGAGATAGAGGTCGTGTGCGACGTGCGCAGCGCGGCGCGCTCGCGCTGGCCGCAGTTCAACGGGCAGGTGTTGGCGGCGAACTTGAAGGAGGCCGGCCTCGGCTACGAGTGGCTGCCCGAGTGCGGCGGCAAAGTGGTCGCGCCGACCGAAGTCCTGAACGGCGGCCTGGAGCGCATCATGGAGCTGGCCTCGGACGCGCGCGTGGCCCTGATGTGCTCCGAGTCGCAGCCGCTCACCTCGCACCGCCAGCCCCGCGCCAACTGCCACCGCGTCGGGCTGCTCTCCCCACCCTTGCGAGCCCGCGGCGCCCGCCTCGTCCACATCCTCCCGGACGGCAACGCCCTCGAAGTCGAAGAGGCTTCGCTGCCGTCCATCTGGTAGTCGTCAACTTTTTAATAACCGGCGGCGGGCTCGGCCTTTTCGTACTCGGCGGCGAGGGCGCGCGAGAAGTAGAGGGCGAGGAGGAGGGCGAGGAGCATGACGAAGGCGGCGGCCCAGAAGGTGAGGCGGACCGACTCGTCGCTCATGTGGTGGGGCTTCTGGTCCTGGCCGAGCGTCGCCGTGGCGCTGTAGATGAGCGCGGCCGAGACGGAGGGTCCGACGACGCGCGCGAGGCTCGCCACCGACTGCGTGATGCCGAGCACGCCGCCCTGCTCGTCCGCCCCCGCGCTCTTCGACGCGAGGCTCGTCAAGCTCGGCGTCGCCAGCCCGTTGCCGACGGCGAAGGCCGCGCCCATCGCCAGAAGGACGCCGACGCCCGTCTGCGGCCCCGTCAAAGGTATCGCCAGCAGGCTCCCCGCGAACAGCAGCGCCCCGACGATGACGAGCGGCATCTCGCCGAACTTCTTAACGAGCCTGCCTATCAGGCCGCCCTGCACGAGCGCGCCCACCACGCCGACGAAGGCGAATATCCAGCCCGTGTCGTGCGCGTCGTAGCCGAAGCGGTAGAGCGTGAAGAGGCCGAACGACGCCGTCATGATCGAGAAGGCCGTCACGAACAGGAAGTGGATGCCGAGCACCCCGCGCAGCCTCCGCCGCTTCAGCGCGCCCCAGAGCTGCGACCAGCGGCCCGCGGCGGCCCCGTGCCGCGCCGGGTGGCCGGGCGTCACCGTCTCCGGCAGCACGAAGTAGAGCAGCGTCGCGTTTGCGAGCGCGAGCAGGCCGGCGAAGACGAAGGGCACGCTGATGCCGGGGACGTGCAGCGGCCCGACGTTTAAATCCCACTTGCTCAGGATGCCGCCGATGGCCGGCCCGAAGATAAAGCCGAGGCCGAAGGCGGCGCCTATCATCCCCATCCCCTTCGCGCGGTCGCGCTCGGTCGTCACGTCGGCGATGTAGGCTTGCGCCGTCGAGATGTTGCCGCCCGTGATGCCGTCGATGATGCGGCCGGCGAAGAGCATCCAGAGCGTGTTGGCGAAGCCGAGGACGAAGAAGCCGAGGCTCGTGCCCAAAAGCGAGAGGAAGAGGACGGGGCGGCGGCCGTAGCGGTCAGAGAGGCGGCCGAGGATGGGCGAGAAGATGAGCTGCATCGCCGAGTAGGAGGCGAACAGCAGCCCGACCACGCGCGGGCTCGCGTCGAAGCGCGTGCCCTCGACGTAGAACGGCAGGACCGGGATCACGATGCCGAAGCCGACGAGGTCTATGAAGACCGTGACGAAGATGACGAGCAGGGGCGAACGCTTCATAAAAGAAGTGACGAGTGACAGGTGGCGAGTAAGAAGTTTTATCTCGTCACCCGTCGCCCGTCACGCCTTTTGTTTTAGCATAAAAGGCGGCGGGGCCGTAACCGCCCGCGCTTTGCCGCCCGCCCGCGGCTGGGTTACACTCGCCGCGTTTAAAACAAACATCTTCATCGTTCGGACCGGGGCCGTATGGAAGAGAAGGGGACGCGCACGCTCGTCGTCAGGCGCGTGCACGAGGAAGCCAGAGACATCCGCGCCTTCGACGTGCTGCCCGAAGGCGCGGCCGACTGCCACGACCTCCACTACACGCCGGGGCAGGTGGCCGTGCTCAGGCGCGAGGGCGCGGAGGGCCGCGCCTACTTCGCCATCGCCAGCGCGCCCGAGGACGACGAGCTTGAGTTCCTCGTCAAGCTCTCGAACGACCCGGCGGGTCAGGCGCTCTACGAGATGGGGCCGGGCGACCGCGTCGAGCTGCTGG
The DNA here is from genome assembly GCA_035296285.1 of Pyrinomonadaceae bacterium. GTDB lineage: Bacteria > Acidobacteriota > Blastocatellia > Pyrinomonadales > Pyrinomonadaceae > QHXN01. The sequence continues at coordinate 5,563 of DATHBF010000391.1, forward strand.
AGGTGGCGGGGCACGGCTTCGACCTCGCGGCGCAGGAGGGGCGCGACCTCGTCTTCGTGGCGATGGGGACGGGCGTGGCGCCCCTGCGCTCGGCGCTGCGGTCGGTCCTGCGGCGGCCCGACCGCTACGGCCAGATAGTCGTCCTCTACGGCGCGCGCACGCCCGACCACTTCTGCTACGGCGACGAGGTCGAGTCGTGGAGGGCGGCCGGCGTCGAGCTGCGACAGGTCGTCTCGCGCCCCGACGGCTACGAGTGGGCCGGCCAGACCGGCTACGTCCAGTCGCTCTTAGACAACGTGCTGCCGAACCTCTCCGACCCCGTCGCCCTGGTGTGCGGCTCCCGCGAGATGATCGAGCAGACCCGCGACCGCCTCCACGAGATGGGCTTCGAGCCCGCCCGCATCCTCACGAACTACTGAAGGCTGAAAATTACCGGAACTCTTCCGCCCCCCCGGCCGAACCAAGCCGTGCGGCCGGGGGGGCGGTTGCGCGCGCGCCCGCGCCCGGTGTAAAACTTTGTCACGCGTCCGAACGTAGTAACGGAGCTTCGGCCAGTCTCCCTATAAAAGACCCCGAACGGAACACCCACAGATTTCAATCCCCTTAGAAGGATTCGAGGTAAGCAGCATGAAAAGATTTGCCTACGCCCTCGCCGCGCTGTGCCTGTGCGCGGCCTCAGCGGCGGCGCAGAACGTGCCCGTGCAGGAGGTCGTCCTGGACAACGGCCTGCGCGTGCTGATGGTGCCGCGCAAGGGCGACCCTAACATCGCCGCCGGCTGGATCGCCCGCGTCGGCTCGGTCAACGAGCGCCCCGGCATCACCGGCCTCTCCCACCTCTTCGAGCACATGATGTTCAAGGGCACGAAGACCATCGGCACCAAGAACATCGAAGAGAACCTGAAAGTCCTCAAAGAGATGGACGACGTGCGCGCCCAGATTCGCGCCGAAGAGCGCGAACTCATCCGCCGCCAGCGCCTCGGCGAGCTCGCCGACACCAAAGACCCGAAGGTCCGCTCCGCGCGCCACCAGCAGCTCCTCGCCCGCTTCGACGAGCTGACCAAGCGCGAGAAGGAGCTGATGATCAAGGACGAGTTCGACCGCATCTACACGACGGCCGGCGGGTCCGGGATGAACGCCGGCACCTCCAACGACTTCACCGTCTACTTCCTCAACGTCCCGGCCAACAAGATCGAGCTGTGGTTCTGGATGGAGTCGGACCGCCTGCTCAACCCCGTCTTCCGCGAGTTCTACTCCGAGCGCGACGTGGTCTTCGAGGAGCGGCGGCTGCGCACCGACTCGACGCCGACGGGCAAGTTCGACGAGCTGTACGAGTCCATGTTCTGGCAGTCCTCGCCTTACGGCTGGCCCGTCGTCGGCTGGCCCTCGGACCTCGAAGGCATCACGCGCGAAGAGGCGCTCGAATACTTCGCCGTCAACTACGCGCCCAACAACCTGACGGCCTGCCTCGTCGGCGACTTCGAGCCGGCGCGCGCCACCGAGCTGGCCCGGAAGTACTTCGGCCGCCTGCCGCGCGGCCCCCGCGAGCCCGAGCCGGTGCGCACGCGCGAGATGCCGCAGCTCGCCGAGAAGCGCATGGTCGCCTACGCCGAGACGGTCCCGCAGGTCCGCGTCCGCTACCACACGGTCGCCGACGGCCACCCGGACGACTTCGCCCTCTCGGTCCTCGACAGCATCCTCAGCGGCCGGACGGGCCGGCTCTACAAGTCGCTCGTCCTCCAGCAGGAGGTCGCGAACTCCGCCGGGGCCAACCAGAACGGCAACAAGTACGAGGGCTACTTCGAGCTGAACGGCGTCGCCAAGCCCGGCAAGTCGCCCGAGGACGTGGAGCAGGCGCTCTACAAAGAGATAGAGAGGCTACAGAAGGAGCCCGTGCCGGCCGACGAGCTTCAGAAGATCAAGAACCAGTCGGCGGCCAACCAGTTCCGCGGCCTCCAGTCCAACTTCGGGCTCATGGTCCAGCTCCTTTTGCGCGACTCCAACCGCGGCTGGGCCACCATCAACACCGACCCGGCGCGCATCCAGGCCATCACGCCCGCCGACCTCCAGCGCGTCGCCCAGAAGTACTTCACGACCGAGAACCGCACCGTCGGCGTCTACCGCACGAAGCAGGGCGCCGCCGCGGAAGACCCCGCGCTCTCCGGCCTCAGCGACCAGGAGAAGGCGCAGGTCCAACAGCTTCGCGCCATGCTCCCGCAGATGAAGGCCGAGCAGGTGCGCGGCATCCTTCAGCAGCTTGAGGCGCGCGCGGGCTCCGTCCCGCCCGAGAGGCAGAAGGGCATGCAGTTGGTGAAGAAGATGCTGGAGGACCGCCTCAAGCAGCTCGAAGGAGGTAACAAGTAGTCATGAGAATTAACAGGACACTTCCCGCGCTGCTCGCGCTCGTCATGCTCGTCGCCGCGCCCTCGTCGCTGCTCGCGCAGCAGCAGCCGGGCATCCCCACTCACCCGTCGGAGCTGAAGTACACGACGCTCACCTACACGCCGCCCAAGCGTTCGCAGTACCGCCACGTCCTCTCGAACGGCGTCGTCGTCTACGCCGTCGAGGACCACGACCTGCCGCTCGTCAACGTCTCCACCCTCGTCCGCACCGGCTCGTACCTCGACCCGGCGGGCAAGGAGGGCCTCGCCGCGCTCGTCGGCTCGCAGATGCGCGCGGGCGGCACGGCCAAGATGTCGGCCGAGCAGTTCGACGAGGCGGCCGACTTCCTCGCCGCGCTGATTTCAAGCTCCGTCGGCTCGACCCAGGGCAGCGCCGGCCTCAACGTCCTCGCCAAGGACGTTGACAAGGGGCTCGCCCTCTACCTCGACATGCTGCGCACGCCGGCCTTCCAGGAGGACCGCCTCAAGCTCGCCAAGAGTCAGATCCTCCAGGGCATGGAGCGGCGCAACGACAGCACGACCGGGATAGAGGCGCGCGAGTGGAGCCGCCTGCTCTACGGCGCGAGCCACTTCTCCGCCAAGGAGACGACGAAGTCTTCCGTCGAGGCCATCACGCGGCAAGACCTCGTGGACTTCCACCAGAAGTACTTCCACCCGGGCGGGCTCATCCTCGCCGTCTCCGGCGACTTCAACACGAAGGAGATGCTTCAGAAGCTGGAAGCTGCTTTTAAAGACTGGCCCGCGAGCAAGACGGCCGTCCCCGACGTGCCGAAGCCGACGCAGACGCCCGTGGCCGGCGTCTACACCATTCACAAGCCCGACGTGAACCAGGGCCGCGTCAGCATCGGCCACACCGGCACGACGCGCGACAACCCCGACGCCTACGCCCTTGAGATCATGAACGAAATCCTCGGCGGCGGCGGCTTCTCCTCGCGCATCATGTCGCGCGTCCGCTCCGACGAGGGGCTCGCCTACTCGGCCGGCTCGTCCTACGGCATGGGCGTCTACTACCCCGGCACCTTCCGCGCCTCGTTCCAGTCCAAGAGCGCGACCACCTCGCAGGCGATTCAAATCGTCCTCGACGAGATCAACCGCATCCGCACGGCGAAGGTCTCGGCCGAGGAGTTGCAGACCTCCAAGAACTCGGCCATCGAGACCTTCCCGCGCATCTTCTCGACCGCCGCGCAGATCGCCGGCACCTTCGCGCAGGACGAGTACACGAAGCGCCCTGCGGACTACTGGGACACCTACCGCCAGCGCGTCGCGGCCGTCACGGCCGACGACGTGCAGCGCGTCGCCCAGAAGTACCTCGACCCGTCGAAGCTCGTCATCCTCGTCGTCGGCAACATCGACGACATCACCAAGGGCAACCCCGACCACCCCGAATACACCCTGACCAAGATCGCGGGCACCGGCCAGATTCGCGCCATCCCGCTCCCCGACCCGCTGACGATGGTCTACCCGACCGCGCCG
>DATHBF010000392.1:0-9847 GCA_035296285.1 Pyrinomonadaceae bacterium
TGCCGGAGACGCCCCCGTCGGCGTCGAAGAGCGGCTGGTAGAGGAAGTTTACGAACCTCTCCTCCAGCGGCCCCCCCGGCTCGCGCTGGAGGGCGATGGGCATCTCGCGCCCCTCGTAGGGCTCGCCCGTCTGGTAGACGCCGTCGAGCAGCTCGAAGAAGCCCTGCCCCTCGACCTCCGGGAATGCCTCGCGCACCGTCCTGCCGATGAGGTCGCGGTGCCCGACGAGTTTGAGGTAGGCCGGGTTGACCAGCTCGAAGACGTGCCCGGGGCCGCGCGTGGTGGCGACCAAGGCCGGCGCGCGCGTGAAGATGTCGGCCAGCCGCGACCGCTCGAACTCCAGCGAGCGGTGCAGGCGCTCGCGCTCCTCCTCGGCGCGTCTGCGCGCGGTGATGTTCTTGAAGATGAGCGCGACCTTCTGCTCGTCGGGGCGGCCGGCGCGCGTGGCGTACACGTCGAACCAGCGCCCCATCACCTCGGAGTGGCTCTCGAAGCGGACGGGCTCGCCCGTCCGCGCCACGCGCCCGTACGTCTCGACCCAGTGTAGTTCGAGGTCGGGGATGAGTTCCCGCACCGTCTTCCCGCTCAGGGCGTGCTCGGCGGGGATGCCTGTCAGCCTCTCGAAAGCCGGGTTGAGTTCCAGGAAGCGGTAGTCCACCGGCCTGCCGCCCTCGTCGAACAGCATCTCTAGCACGCAGAAGCCTTCGTCGATGGACTCGAACAGGGTTCGGTATCGCTCCTCGCCCTCGCGCAGCCTCTCCTCGGCCGTCTTGCTCCCCGTCTCATCGCGCATGATCTTGGCGAAGCCGCGGGCCTCGCCCGACGCGTCGCGGAGCAACACCATCTGCCCGTCGGCCCAGAAGCGCGTGCCATCCTTTCGCAGGTGCCAGCGGCGGTCTTCGGCCCGCCCGTTCTCAAGCGCCGTGCTCATCTCGCGCGCGCACTCGCCGCGCGCGTTGTCCTCGGGGGTGAAGATGTCGCACGCGTCGCGGCCCACCCACTCGTCTTCCGCGTAGCCGAGCAGGTTCTCCACCCCCGGGTTCCAGCTGGCGGCCCTGCCGTCGAGGCCGACGGCGAAGATGGCGAAGTCGCGGACGTTCTCCGCGATGAGCCGGAAGAGGTCCGCGCCGTCTGAAGGGATCGGTGTTGACATGCTTTTACGCTTCTGCCGGGGCCGGCCGCGGCCTCAGGCGGCGTAGCGGCCGAGTATCTCTTCGAGCATGCCGAACTCTATCGGCTTGCTGAAGCAGTCGGCGGCCCCGGCGGCGAGCGCCTCCTCCTTCCAGTGGCCCTCGCAGTGCGCCGACATGGCGACGATGGGCACGGCGCAGGTTTCGGACTGCTCGCGGATGCGGCGCGTCGCCTCGACCCCCGTCATCACGGGCATCCGCAGGTCCATCAGGATAAGGTCTATCTCCGAGCAGTGGGCCGCGGCGGCCTCGACCGCCTCCCTGCCGTTGATGGCCTCAAGCACGCGGCAGCCCTTCATCTCCAGCAGCATGCGAATCATCGTGCGGGTGTCGTCGAAGTCCTCGACGACCAGTACAGTCCTGTCGGGCACGTTCCACTCCTTCAAGAAATAGTCCGGGGGCATTAAAAGGGGGTTTATGAAAGACTACAGGCTATCCGGGCCTGTGTCCACACGCGTCCCAGTTGCATAATCGGGGGATGAGAGAATACAAGATTCTTTTGCGCGCGCGCGGGCGCGACCCCGGCGGCTCTGCCCGCGAGCTCGAAGGCGGCGGCAGTGCTTGTCGCCGCGGCCGGGGGGTTTGTTCTATTCTCAGGACGGAAAAGCTGAACTGAACCATGAATGCACAACGGACCGGGCTAAACAGCAGTCTGCCGTACGTCGCGTGGGTGATCGCGCTGGTCTCCACCGTCGGCAGCCTCTTCTTCAGCGAGGTGATGGGGCTGCCGCCGTGCGTCCTCTGCTGGTATCAGCGCGTCGCCGTCTACCCGCTGGTCTTGGTAATCGGCGCGGGCATCGTCATGCGTGACGGGCGGCTGAAGTATTACGCCCTCCCGCTCTGCCTGGCGGGCCTCGTCGTCTCGGTCTACCACAACCTGCTCTACTACGGCGTCATCCCCGAGGCCGTCTCCCCCTGCGCGCAGGGCGTGCCGTGCACCGAGAAGCAGATCGAGTGGCTGGGTTTCATCACCATCCCCCTCATGGGGCTCACCTCGTTCCTCGGCCTGGCCCTGTGCCTGCTTTTGTATAAACCCGAAAAAGAGAGTGTGTGAGATGCGCAAAGAGATAAAGATTCTGGCCTTAATAGCGGTCGTCGTGGTGGTCGCCGCCGTCCTCGGCGCGGGCTACTACAGGGAGTCGAAGCAGGGCGAACGCAAGGAGACGGCGACCGCCGACAGCCGTCTGGTCCGCCCCGACAGTCCCGCGCTCGGCCCGGCCGACGCCCCTGTCACGTTGGTCGAGTTCGTGGACCCGGAGTGCGAGTCCTGCGGCGCGTTCGCCCCCGTCGTCAAGAAGATTCTGAAGGACTACGACGGCAAGGTGAGGCTCGTCATCAGGTACATGCCTTTCCACCCGAACTCAAGGCTCGCGGCCAGCTACACGGAGGCGGCGGGCGAGCAGGGGAAATACTGGGAGATGCAGGAGCTTCTGTTCCGCCGCCAGCCCGAGTGGGGCGAGATACACGGGCACGGCCCGCAGGTCGCCGCGGCGGCGGCCCGGCGCGAGCCGGCCCCCGTCCTCTTCGAGAGGTACGCCGCGGAGCTGGGCCTCGACGTGGACAGGGCGCGCGCCGCGGTCGCCGAGAACCGTTACGCCTCGAAGGTCGAGCGGGACATGAGGGACGGCCAGAGCCTCGGGGTGTCGAAGACGCCGACCTTCTTCGTCAACGGCAGGATGCTGATGCGCTTCGGCGAGGCGCCGCTAAGAGCCCTCATCGAGGAAGAACTAAAGAAGTGAAGAAAAAGGGCCGGCCATCTGAATGGCCGGCCCTGAAAGAGGAATGGCGGAGAGGGTGGGATTCGAACCCACGGTGGCCTTTCGACCACTCCGGTTTTCGAGACCGGTGCACTAAACCACTATGCGACCTCTCCGCAAAGCTACTTGACCCGCTTGGACCGGAAGAACTCCTGCATCACGAGGCGGCACTCCGGTTCAAGCACGCCCGAGGCGAGTTCCATCCTGTGATTCAAAGAGCCCGAGTCGCAGACGCGGAAGACCGACTCGACCGCCCCGGCCTTCGGGTCCGTCGCGCCGTAAACCAGCCTGCGGACGCGCGCCTGAACCAGCGCCCCGGCGCACATCGCGCACGGCTCGACCGTGGCGTACATGGTCGCGCCCGTCAGCCGGTAGTTGCCGACCTCCCGCGCGGCCTCGCGCAGGGCCAGGATTTCCGCGTGCGCCGTCGGGTCGCAGTCAACCCTCGTGCGGTTGCCGGCGACGGCGAGGAGGCGCCCGTCCTCCGAGACGAGGCAGGCCCCGACGGGCACCTCGCCCCTCTCGGCGGCCTCGCGCGCGGCCCCCAAAGCCACGCGCATCAGGCGCTCGTCCGTGCCTTCCAGGGCGGCCGTCCCGACCCCCGAATCTTCTTCAAGCTGCATGGCGACCCGCGGACGTTTTCAAGTAGCGGCGAACAAAAACCGACTATAGGGTCGCCCCGCCGCGCGTGTCAAGCAGGCCGGATTTAGATGCGCGCGCCGCCGCCGCAGTTCCCGCGCGGCCCGATTTTCTGTCACGCCCGCCGCGGGCGCGTGCTATCATTCGTCCTGCCGTTCGCGCGCGCCTCCTCCTCCCGGCCCGCGAGCAGCTTTGAGGCCAGGACCGTAAGCGAGCGAGATGAAGACAGAGTTACGCCCCAGGACGAACGAGCCGTCCGTCACCGCCACCAAGCAGCCGCAGCCGCCGCGCCCCGCCCCCCCGACTCCCCCGAGACGGCACCCATCCACCAGACCATCACGCCGGAGCTGGCGCAGTCCGGGGCGCCGCAGGGCCGACAGGTGCGCCGCCCCACGCCCGCCGAGTTCAACACGGCGATGGTCCACTTCTACCGCGGCGAGGTGACGCGCGCCAACACCTGGCGCAACCGCCTCGACACGACGACCAACTGGGCCGTGCTGACGACGGGCGCGACGCTCTCGTTCGCCTTCTCAAGCCCGACCAACCCGCACTTCGTCATCCTCATCAACACCGTCCTCGTCGGCTTCTTCCTCTTCATGGAGGCGCGCCGCTACCGCTACTACGAAATCTGGTCGAGCCGCGTGAGGATGCTTGAGACGGGCTACTTCACGCACATGCTCCTGCCCGACGCGCCGACCGACGAGAGCTGGATGCAGATGCTCGTGGACGACCTCAAGACGCCGCACTTCACCATCAGCGAGTGGGAGGCTCTGGGGCGCCGCCTGCGCCGCAACTACCTCTGGATTTTCGTGCTGCTCGCGGCCTGCTGGAACCTGAAGGTCTACATCCACCCCGTCCCGGCCTACGACTTCAACGCCTTCATCGACCGCGCCACCATCGGCGTCGTCCCCGGCGAGATAGTCTTCATGACGGGCATCTTCTTCAACGCCGGCCTCTTCATCTTCGCCCTCGCCACCATGCGCTTGCAGGAGGCCGTCGGCGAGGTGCTGACCGAGAAGGATTTCCACCCCTTCCAGCGCGTCTCCGACTGGACGCGCAACGCGGCCGAGCGCCGCCGCACCGCCACCGTCCGCCGCGCGCGCGCCGCGCGCTCCCGCGCCCGCCGCACCGCCGGCTCCAGCACGGGCAGCAACACCGGCGAGTGGAAGCGCGCCGACATCCACCGCTCCCAGCCGCCCGAAGACATCCACCGCACGCAGTACCCGCACAGGGACAAGGTGATTAAGTAGTTGTCAGTCATCGAACTCGACGGACAGAGTCTGACGCTCGAAGAGGTCGCGCGCGCGGCGCGCGGCGAGTCGGAAGTGCGCTTAGGCGCCGAGGCGCGCGCGAGGATGGAGGCGTCGAGGGCTTCGGTCGAGCGCATCATCGCCGAGTCGCGCGTCGTCTACGGCGTCAACACCGGCTTCGGCAAGCTCTCTGACGTGACCGTGCCGGCCGACGAGCTGCGCGCGCTCCAGATCAACCTCGTGCGCAGCCACGCCTGCGGCGTCGGCCCCCCGCTCCCGGAAGAGGAGACGCGCGCGCTGATGCTGCTGCGCGCAAACGTCCTCGCCAAAGGCTTGAGCGGCGCGCGCCCCGTCGTCGCCGAAACGCTCCTCCGGATGCTCGCGCGCGGCGTCGTGCCCGTCATCCCCGAGAAGGGCTCGGTCGGCGCGAGCGGCGACCTCGCCCCGCTCTCACACCTCGCGCTCTGCTGCATCGGCGAGGGCGAGGCCGTCTTCGACGGCGAACGCCTGCCCGGCGGCGAGGCTTTGAGGCGCGCGGGGCTGGAGCCTCTCAAGCTCGAAGCGAAAGAAGGGCTCGCGCTTCTGAACGGGACGCAAGCCCTGACGGCCGTCGGGGCGCTGGCCGTCGAGCGCGCCGAGCGCGTCGCGCGCACGGCCGACGCCTCCGGCGCCATGTCGCTCGAAGCCCTCAAGGGCACGCCCGCCGCCTTCGACGAGCGCATACACCGCGCCCGCCCGCACAGGGGGCAGCAGGCGGCGGCCGCGCACTTGAGGGAGCTGCTTCTGGACAGCGAGATTCGCGCCTCGCACCTCGAAGGCGACCCGCGCGTGCAGGACGCCTATAGCCTGCGCTGCATGCCGCAGGTCCACGGCGCCGCCCGGGACGCGCTCGCACACGCGCGCGCCCAGATCGAGACCGAGACGGGCGGCGCCACCGACAACCCGCTCGTCTTCGCCGACCGCGACGAGGTCATCTCGGGCGGCAACTTCCACGGCGCGCCCGTCGCCATCGCCCTCGACTACGCGGCTATCGCCCTCGTCCACCTCGGCAACATCGTCGAGCGGCGCGTGGACCGCCTCGTCAACCCCGACAAGAACGAAGGGCTGCCGGCCTTCCTCACCGCGCGGCCCGGCGTCGAGAGTGGCTACATGGTCGCGCAGATCGTGGCCGTCGCCCTGCTCAACGAGTGCAAGGTGCTCGCGCACCCGGCGACGACCGACAACCTGCCGACCGACGGCGGCAAGGAGGACCACGTCTCGATGGGCATGACGGCGGCGACCAAGCTGCGCCGCGTCGTCGAGAACGTCGAGGCGGTCGTCGCCATCGAGCTGCTCGCCGCCGCCGAAGGTCTCGAATATCGCGCGCCCCTGCTCCCGGGCCGCGGCGCCCGCCGCGCCTACGAGGCCGTCCGCGCACACGCCCCGCGCCTCAACGGGGACCGCCCGCTCGCGCCCGACATCGAGCGCGTCGCCGCCGCCCTCCGCCGCGGCGAGTTCGACGTTTAAGCCTTTACAGTTTTTTACAAGGGAGTCGTTGAATCGGGGGCTGACGTTAGTAACGTCGCCCCCGATCTCTTCTACTGTCTACTGTCTACTGCCTTCACGCCTTCTTCTTCGCCGCGGCCTTCGGCTGAGGGGCGCCGCCGGTGTCGAGGTTGACGGGCGCGGGGTAGCCCTTGCCGCGGAGCGCCGCGATGTCGATGACCATCTCCTTCTGGCCCTTGATGGTCTTCGTCTCGCGGACGTTGGCGTTCTTGTCCTTGGAGGGCGTCGGCGTGGGCGTCGGCTGGCCGTCGGTCGGGTTGCCCTGCGCGTCGCGCGCCATCGCGCGGAGGGCCTGCGTCACCTGCGCGCGCTCCTGCTCGGTCAGGTCTTCGAGCCTCACGCCGTAGGTTTCGAGCACGCGGCGCAGGTTCTCCTCCGTGTTCGTGTCCTTGTCGTAAACGTCGCGGTAGACGTGCAGGCGGCCGTCCTCGACGACGATGGTCTCGTAGCGCAGCTCGACGGGGACTGCACTCGACAGCTTCACGTTCTTCGTCTCTTCGCGCTTCTGCGCGTAGGTCTTCACGTCTTCGGGTGTGACCTCGGCGCCGCCTATCTTGGCGAGGACGACGGCGAAGTCCTGCACCTGCGGGTTGGTCAGGCCGACGCAGCCGTGCGAGGCGAAGGTGCCGAGGCGGGCCGCGCTCTTGCCGCCGTGGATGAGCGAGGGCAGGCCGATGGGAATCTTAATCGGGCCGAGCGGGTTGTCCTTGCTCCCGGCCTCGACCTTCTTGCCGGGCGCGAACTTGCCCTTGACCCAGGGCTCGTCCGGCGGAGTCCAGGTCGGGTTGAAGATGATCTGGTCGGCCTTGCGCATCCCCTGCGGCAGGGGAAATTCGGGGTATCCGATGCCGACCTTGTAGGTCTTGACGAGCTTGCCGCCCTCGAACACGTCCATCCGGTAGGCGGGCGCGTTGACGACGATGCGCGTGTCGGTCGGGACCGTGTTGGGCTTCGAGTTGGCGGCCGCCTCGGCGGCGCCGCCGGCCCAACGCTCGCGGACGAAGGCCGAGAAGGCGTTCGCCTTGTCGCGTCCGAGCACCTCTTCGACCTTCGCGTTGGCGCGGCGCGTGGCCTCGGTCGTCGTGCCGGAGTGCTCGCCGTCGCCCTCCTGCAAGTTGCCGGTCTCCTCGCGCGCGACCTCGCGCAGCTTCGTCACCTGCTCGTCCGTCAGTTGCAGCCGCGACTTCAGCTCGCCCGCGAAAGCCTCGTCGGCGAACATGGCGTCGAGGACGGGGAGGGTCACGGGCAGCTCTGAGGCGGCGCGGCCTGCGCCCGCGGGTGAGGCCGTCGGGGACGGCGTGGCGGCGGCGGTCGCCGTGTTGGCGGCCGTGTTCGTCGCGGCGGTGTTGGCGGCGGGCGGCCCGGCGGTCGTGCAGCCCGCGGCGGCGAGCGTAAGCGCCAAGGCGGATAGCACCAGCGTCGTTTGCGTAATCCTCTTCATCCCTTCAAAACTCCTCGGAAACGGTTTCGCGCGATTTGGTCACACGGACAGAGTACAGGCAAAGCATTGCCGGCTGACTGTGGCAACTACCGTTCCGGCCGCGGTTTTCCCACGATTCGCGGGCGAAAACTCGCGGCGCCCGCACCATAAGCGGACGGCCGCAGGAGAGAAAGAGGTCAGCAGGTTTAATTGCCGCGGAGCAGCGCGTAGGGGTTGAGGTTCTCGCCCGCCCAGAAGTGTTTGGGGTCTTTGACGCGGTAGATTTGGAAGTGGAGGTGGGTGTTGCCGGGCGTGGCGTTGCCGGAGTCGCCGACGTAGCCGAGCGTTTCGCCCTGGCGCGCGTAACGGCCCTCGGTCAAGCCGTCGGCGTAGCGTTCGAGGTGGGCGTAGTAGTAGACGGTCGCGTTGTCGTCGCCGAGCTGGTAGAGCGTGACGCCGCCGCGCTTGCTCGTGAAGAGCTTGATGACGCGGCCCGAGGCGGCGGCTAAGACGGGCGTGTCGCGCGGCGCTATGATGTCAATCGCGTCGTGGACTCGGCCCTCGGAGCGCGAGTCGTTGAAGGTGTCCTGAAGCTGCTCCGGCTTGACGCCCGCGACCGGGATGAGCAACCGTCCGGCGGGCGCGGCCTGACCCTGCCCGGGCGGCGAAGGCGACGGCGAGGCCGCGGGCGACGTTTCGGCGGAAGGCGAAGGGGCGGGAGTGGGAGTCATTGTCGGCGAACTCGTCGGCGGCGTCGGGGTCGTGGCCTCCGCCTCGCCGCGGGGCGCGGGGAGCGGCGTGACGGGCTGCGTCCAGTACCTGACGCTCAGGAACCAGACGAGCGCGCCGACCGCCCCGAGGACGACGACCGCGATCAGGAGCACGCGCGCGCGCGGGCTGAATGGCATAAGCGTTCCTCTCAGATGGGCTCTCGTTGCCGGGCTCGCGCAAGAATATTGAAGTCGCCGCGAGCGTGGCAAGCGCGGCGCGGGCGGCAGGTGGCGCCTCGCGGCCGTTTTCTGCTATTACATAGGCCGCCGAGAAGACCCAAGCCATCAAAAACCATCCAGGAGGACCAGAACAGTGGCCGACATTTTCGACGAACGCCGCCGCGGCCTTGAAGAGGACTATTTCAGGCGCAAGGACCGCGAGTCGCTCCAGCGCCTGCGCGAGCACTTGCGCGCGGGCGAGGCCGACGCCGCGGCCGCGACGCTGCAATGCCCGCGCTGCAACGGCAAGCTCCACCAAGAGACTTTCGAGGACGTGACCATTGACCGCTGCGACACCTGCCAGGGCATCTGGCTCGACGCCGGCGAGCTGGAACATGTCATCAGCCAGGAGAAGCCCGCCACCCACTGGCTCAGGGCCTTCTGGCCCGGAAGGACGAGGGGATAAGAAGAAGCAGCCAGTAACCGGTAGGCTCCGCACGACGAAAGATGACGATGACAAGCACGCTTCTTGGCATGGTTAGTTTTTCTACTGTCTACTGACTACCGGCTACTGTCTACTGCGTTTGGAGTCTCCTATGCGAAAAGCTCTCGCGCTCCTCTGCTGTCTGGTGCTGGGGCCGTTGGCCGCGTCGGGGCAGAAGCAGACGCCCGCGCCCGAGGACGTGCCGGCGCCGCTCTCGGCCGACATCGGGCTCGCGGGCGAGGCGTGCCCGGACGTGTCGCGCTTCCTGAACGCGCGCGCGGCCTCCGCGCCCTCGCTCTCGCCCGACGGCCGGCTCGTCGCCTACCGCACGAACACGACGGGCACGGCGCAAATCTGGGTCGCGGAGACGCGCTCGGCTTCGGCCCCCCGGCAGATCACCTTCGGCGAGGCCGTCACCTTCCACGAGTGGTCGCCGAAGGGCGACTGGATCGCCTACGGCGTTGACCGCTCGGGCAACGAGCGCGAGGGCTTCTACCTCATCTCGCCCGACGGCACGCGCGAGCGCGAGTTGCTGCCGCCGTCGGAAGCCTTCCGCCGCTGGGGCGGCTTCTCGCGCGACGGCCGGCTCTTCGCCTTCGCCGCGACCGACCCCGGCGGCAACGACTTCTCCGT
>DATHBF010000393.1:0-4944 GCA_035296285.1 Pyrinomonadaceae bacterium
GCTCCATCGCCTTCTTGAACAGCTCGATGGTCTCGGGCGCGATGCGGATGCCCTTGTTGACGTTCTGGTAGCGGGCGTTCTCCAGCCGCTTCTCGATCAGAACTTTGACCGAGCGAGGGTCGAGCGCGAGGTCCCTCATGGTGGAGTTGAAGAGGTCGCCCTCCTCGGCCGCCAGCGCGTTCAGGACGTGCTCGACGGCGATGTAGTTCTGGTCACGGCGGCGCGACTCCTGCACCGCGTGTTCGAGCACGCGCTGCCCGCTCTCGGCGAAGCGGTCCTTGTAGGTTCCTAAATCAATCATGGAATTTTTCCTTAGCATCACCCGGCGGGCCGGGTATAAAAAAACGTCAGCCGGTAACGAACTGCGGGCGGCGGACTGGACTTAAAACTCGTAACAGTTTCGCCAAACTTCCCCGCGTTCGGCCTCGGTTTAGATGCCACGCGCTCTTTGCCAGTTGTGTTCGTCGAGGGGGGCCGTGCTACCTGACTATAACACAGCCGCAAGACAGCCGACCGCGCAGCAATTTAAAAGCCGTAAATCTCAAATCGCGAAACCCCCGACGCGGAAAAGACCGGCTCCGCGCGGGGGCTCACGATTTGGGATTCACTGTTTACGAATTTGTTAGAAGTCGTAGTCCTCGCCCCCCGGCATCGGCGGCCCGGCGGCCTTCTTCGGCTGGGGCGCGTCGGTGACGGCTGCATCAGTTGTGAGCAGTAGGCCGGCGATTGATGCAGCGTTTTGCAACGCCGTGCGGACCACCTTCGTCGGGTCGATGATGCCGGCCGCGACGAGGTCCTCGAACTTGCCCGTCGCCGCGTTGTAGCCGACCGAGCCCTTCGACTCCCCGACGCGGCCGATGACGACGGCGCCGTCGGTGCCCGCGTTCTCGGCGATGCGGCGCAGCGGCTCCTCCATCGCGCGCCGAAGGAGCTTGACGCCCGTGCGCGCGTCCAGGTCTTCGACCTCCAGCTTGTCGAGCGCCTTCGCGGCGCGGACGAGCGCGACGCCGCCGCCGGGGACGATGCCCTCCTGCGCCGCGGCGCGCGTGGCGTTGACGGCGTCCTCGACGCGCATCTTCTTCTCTTTCATCTCGGTCTCGGTGGCCGCGCCGACGCGGATGACGGCGACGCCGCCCGCGAGCTTCGCCAGCCGCTCCTGCAACTTCTCGCGGTCGTAGTCCGAGGTTGACTCCTCTATCTGGCGGCGGATAGTCGAGACGCGCCCCTCGATGGCCTTACCCTGGCCGGCGCCCTCGACGACCGTCGTGTTCTCCTTGTCCACGATGACGCGCTTGGCGCGGCCGAGGTCTTCGAGCGTCACGCCCTCCAGCTTGATGCCGAGGTCTTCGGTGATGACCTGGGCGCCGGTCAGCACGGCCAGGTCTTCGAGGATGGCCTTGCGGCGGTCGCCGAAGGCCGGGGCCTTGACGGCGCAGACTTTGACGGTGCCGCGCAGGCGGTTGACGACGAGCGTGGCGAGCGCGTCGCCTTCAACGTCCTCCGCGATGATGAGGAGCTGTCGGCCCTGCTGCGCCACCTGTTCGAGGAGCGGCAGGAGGTCGCGCATGGCCGAAATCTTCTTCTCGTGGAGGAGAATCAGCGGGTCGTCGAGGACGACCTCCATGCGGTCGGGGTTGGTGACGAAGTAGGGCGAGAGGTAGCCGCGGTCGAAGCGCATGCCTTCGACGAGGTCCAGCTCGGTCTGCAACGACTTGGACTCTTCGACGGTGACGACGCCGTCGCGCCCCACCCGCTCCATCGCCTCGGCGATCAGCTCGCCGATCTCGCGGTCGTTGTTGGCGGAGACGGAGGCGACGTTTGCCAGCTCCTCCTTGCCCTTGACCTTCTTCGACATCCGCTCAAGCTCTTTGACGGCCCCCTCGACGCCCTGCTGGATGCCGGCCAGCAGGCGCATCGGGTTGGCCCCGGCCGTGACGTTCTTGACGCCCTCGCGGTAGATGGCCTGCGCGAGCACGGTGGCGGTGGTGGTGCCGTCGCCCGCGATGTCGTTGGTCTTGGTGGCGACCTCCTTGACCATCTGGGCGCCCATGTTCTCGTAACTGTCCTTCAGCTCGATCTCTTTGGCGACCGTCACGCCGTCCTTGGTGATGACGGGCGAGCCGAACTTCTTGGCGAGGACGACGTTGCGGCCCTTTGGCCCGAGCGTCACGCGCACGGCGTTCGCCAGCTTATCGACGCCCTGCAACATCGCGCGCCGCGCCTCTTCCCTGAACTTCAAATCCTTCGCTGCCACTTGGTAATCTCCTGTGAAAGTTTGTGAATGACCGCGTTACTCGCCCGCCCCCTGCGCGGCGCTGCGGGCGCGGCCGACGCGGACGCGCGCGGGGCGGAGCAGTTGATTGCCGAGCCTGTAGCCGCGGCTGTATTGCTCCGTCACGAAGCCGTCCTCGTCGGGCTCGACCTCGGCGGTGTCCACGGCCTCGTGCAGCTCGGGGTCGAACTGCTGCCCGGCGGCGTCGACCATTTCGACGCCGGCCTGAGAGAGCGCGTTCTCGAAGCCGCTGAGGGTGCCGCGCAGGCCGCCGGTGAGCGGCCCGATGTCGCCGCCGGCCTCGGCCGCTTCGAGGGCGCGTTGAAGGTTGTCTACGACGGGCAGCAGCGCCGCGATGAAGTTTGCCTTCTCGCGGGTGACGCGCTCGTCGGCCGTGCGCGCGAGGCGCTGGCGAACTTCGTCCGTCTCGCGCTTCAGCTCGGCCCGGACCTGCTCGAAGCGCGCCTGCACGTCGGCCGCCTTCTGCTCGGCCGCCCGCGTGCGGGCCTCAAGCTCCTCGACGTAGCTCGGCTTCAGACTCGGCTCCGACGCCTCGCCCTCCGAGCCCTCCGTCCCGGCCTCGCGGCCCACGCGCCGCCGGTCGTTGACTCGTATCCTCTCGCCCTGCTGCTCGAACTCTTCCGGCCACTCGTTCTCGGCCGCTTTGCCCTCTGTCATATCCTGCTTTTTCTTCCCCTTCCGGAAAAACATTATTTGATTTCGATCTTCGTCCGGCGCTCCTGCGGCTGCCGGCGCTTGGGCAGGTGGAGCAGGAGGACGCCGTCCTTATAATCCGCCGTGATGCGCTGGCGGTCAACCGCGTCGGGCAGGCTGAAGGAGCGGACGAAGCGGCCGTGAGGGCGCTCGGTGCGGCGCGCGTGGACGCCCTCGGCCGCCGCGCGGTCGCCGCGGATGACGAGCCGCCCGTCGTCGAGGTTGACTTCCAGCTTGTCGCGCTCGATGCCGGGCAGGTCCAGGGCCAGCGCGTACTCGCGCTCGTCCTCGTACACGTCCGCGGCCGGTATCCAGTCGGCGCGCTCGATCTCGCCCTCCGGCTCGTCGGCGCGCGCGCGGCGGTCGGCCGCCTCCTCGAAGAGCCGGTTCATCCGGTCCTGCAACGTGAAGAGGTCGCGCACCGGGTCGAATCTGTGATGTCTCGCCATCTTCGGTCCTCCGAATCTCCTTTAAACGGTCGCCGCGTCGGCCGTCGCCTCGGCGGTCTCGAACTTCATCTGGTCGCCTTCGGCCGAGACGCGGATGGTCCGGCCGGGCAGAACCTCGCCGCGCAGAATCTGCGACGCCAGCGGGTTCTGGATGAGCGTCTGGATGGCGCGCTTCAAGGGGCGCGCGCCGTAGAGCGGGTCGTAGCCCTCGCGCGCCAGCAGCGCACGTGCCGAGTCCTCCAGGACGAGGTGCATGTCGCGCTCGGCCAGCATCCGGCGCAGGCGTTCGAGCTGGACCTCGATGATGCCGCCGATCTGCTCGCGCGTGAGCTGGTGGAAGATGACGATGTCGTCGATGCGGTTGAGGAACTCCGGCTTGAAGTGCTCGCGCAACACTTCGAGCACGGCCTCGCGCACCTGGCTCTCGTCGTCGGCCACGGCCTGTATCTCGCGGCTCCCGAGGTTCGAGGTCATGATGAGCACCGTGTTCTTGAAGTCCACGGTGCGCCCCTTCGAGTCGGTCAGCCGGCCGTCGTCGAGGATTTGAAGGAGCACGTTGAAAACGTCCGGGTGCGCCTTCTCTATCTCGTCGAAGAGGACGACCGAGTAGGGCCTGCGCCTGACGGCCTCGGTCAACTGCCCGCCCTCCTCGTAGCCGACGTAGCCCGGCGGCGCGCCGATCATCCGCGCGACGGCGTGCTTCTCCATGTACTCACTCATGTCGAGGCGGATCATCGACCGCTCGTCGTCGAAGAGGAACTCGGCGAGGGCGCGCGCCGTCTCGGTCTTGCCGACGCCGGTGGGGCCGAGGAAGATGAAGGAGCCGACGGGGCGGTTCGGGTCCTGGAGGCCGGCGCGCGCGCGGCGCACGGCGTTGGCGACCGCCCCGAGCGCCTCGTCCTGCCCGATGACTCTCTGGTGCAGGCGCTCCTCCATCGTGACGAGCTTCTGCATCTCGCCTTCGAGCATCTTCGAGACGGGCACGCCCGTCCACTTGGCGACGACCTGCGCCACGTCCTCCTCGTCAACCTCTTCTTTGAGGAAGACGCCGTCGCGCTGAAGCTCGGCCAACTTCTCGCGCTCCTCGTTGAACCGGCGTTCGAGTTCGGGAATCTTCCCGTACTGAAGCTCGGCGGCGCGCGTGAGGTCGCCGGCGTTGCGCGCCTGCTCCAACTGAAGGCGCAACTGCTCAAGCTCGTTCTTGGCCTCGCGCATCCGCTCGATCTCTTCCTTCTCGGACTGCCACTTGGCCTTCATCCCGGAAGACTTCTCTTTGAGGTCGGCGATGCGCTGCTCGATGTCCCTCAGGCGCGCCTGCGAGCGCTCGTCCTCCTCGCGCTGCAACGCCTGACGCTCAATCTCCAGTTGCAGTATCTCGCGCTCCAGCACGTCGATCTCCTGCGGCAGGCTGTCGATCTCGATGCGGAGGCGCGAGGCCGCCTCGTCGATGAGGTCGATGGCCTTGTCGGGGAGGAAGCGGTCGGTGATGTAGCGGTTCGAGAGCGTCGC
>DATHBF010000394.1:0-9511 GCA_035296285.1 Pyrinomonadaceae bacterium
GTTGATGCGCGGGCCGAGGCGGAAGCCCAAATCGAAGGCGCGCATCCCGCGCCCGTCGCCGCAGCCGGCCACGTCCATCAGGGCGCGCAGGCCGTGATTCTTCACGCGGTGCAAATCCGCCAGCCCCAGCGAGACGATGGCGCGGTTCTCGCCGGAGAGTTGGGCCACGTCGGCGACGGTCCCGATGGCGACGACCTTGAGGAAGCCCTGCACCTGCGACTCGCGTCCGCGCTCGCGGAAGAGCGCGTGCGCGAGCTTGAAGGCGACGCCGACGCCGGCGAGGTTCTTGTCCGGGTACGCGCAGCCGCGCTGGTTCGGGTTGAGGACGGCGAAGGCGGGCGGCGTGCCCTCGCCGTCGTCGGGCAGGTGGTGGTCGGTGACGATAACGTCGAGCCCGTTGGCCCGCGCCCACTCCAGGGGCTCGTGCGCGCGGATGCCGCAGTCAACGCTGATGACGAGCGAGTAGCCGTCGGCCTTGGCGCGCTCCAGAACGTCCTGCCGGATGCCGTAGCCTTCGGTGAAGCGGTGCGGGACGTGGAAGCCCGTCTCGGCGCCGAGCACGGAGAGCGCGCGCCGCAGGACGACCGTGCCGGTCGTGCCGTCCACGTCGTAGTCGCCGTAGATGAGCACGCGCTCGCCCGAGTCGATGGCGCGCAGCACACGCCCCGCCGCCTCGCGCATGCCGAGCATGAGGTAGGGGTCGTGCAGGTGTTCGACGGAAGGCTTAAGGAGTGCGCGGGCGCGGGCCTCTTCGGTGACGCCGCGCGCGGCGAGGACTGAGGCGACGACCGTCGAGAGGCCGAGCGCGCCGGAGAGTGCCCGGGCGCCTTCGCGCGGGAGGTCGCGCAGCAGCCAGGGCCGCGCCGGGGACTGTCTCGTCGTCGCCGTCATCCGGGTCACTCGGCGAACCAGCCGTTCGGGTCGAGCAGCTTGACCCCGATGTGGCGGCGGCCTTCCGGGCCTTCGGTCCAGACGCCGTTGACCTCGGCGTCGAGCGGCTGGCCGAAGGGCGGCGTCAGCCGGAGGGCCGTGCCCGGCCGCACGTCCACGTCCGTGATGAGCGTGGCGCCGGCGCGGCTGACGCGCACGGCCTCGGCCGCGACGTTGAAGGGCTTGCCGCCCGAGTCCACGCCCTCTATCTCGACGCGAAAATTCACGGGGACGCGCGGGCTGCGCGGCCGCTGCAAAGGGGGGGAAGCTTCTGTCCTGCTCTCGTCGCTCATTTTAAATACACGCCCTCCATCCGTCTCGGGTCTCGCCTTCGAGCGGGAGGGGCTGTTTCCAAGTGTAACCGAACGGGGGGTCACAGCCAACCGATTGCGGATTTTTGATTGCGGATTCAACCACTCAAGAGTGGTTGAATCCGCAATCGGCCGTCCCGCGATTCGGTTTACGGCGTGGGCGGCGGGTTGTGGTTGTTACCGTTGCCGTTGCCGCCGTCTTCGCGTTGGGCGCGCGGGCCGCGGCGGATGCGGCGGGCGCTCTCCCACGCGGCGAGGACGGCCGGCTCGTCGGCGAACTTGTTGCGGATGATGGGGTCGAGGCGGCGGGCGGCGTCGAGCCCGCGCTCGACGGCCGCGTCGATGGACGCGACCGCCTCCTTGAGCGCGCCCTTCGACGCGCTCTGCTCGCCGGTCGCTTTCTCCAGCTCATCGACTGCGGCGTTGAGGTCTTCGATGAAGCTCTCCGGCATCTCGTGGCGGATGAACTCGTCCTTGAGCGGCAGCGCCTCCCGCGCGAAGGAGCGGCCGGTGTTAATAAGGACCTGGTAGCCGGCGCCGGGGGGGACGCGAAACTTCTGCTCAAGGCCCGGCGTCGTGAAGGCCAGCGAGCGGGCCGTGCGGCGGATGGCCCCCAGTTTCTTGCGCAGCGCCTCGCGGGCGACGCCTTTGCCGGCCGTCTTCTGCCGCTTCGAGCCGCCCGCGGCCTCCTTCGCGGCGGCGTATGCTTCGAGTTCGCTCGCCGCCGCGCTGACGGCGTTGAATAACTGGCGCGCGAGGCTGACGGGTGTGAAGCTGCTGATGTGCGCGGCGTTGAAAACGCCAAGGCGCTTGAACATTTCCATGGTGCGGATTTCCAGATCGGTCATGGTGAGTGTCCTTTGGCTAGTGAGTTTAACCTGAGGGGCGCACGCGCGCCCCGTGGAGGCCCGCAGACGGGGCGTGTGAAGCCGCCCGAGTTCGCTCGTCCCTGGTAGAAAGCCTTTAGACTATTGCCGAGACTCAGTGATGTGAGGCGGAAAGAGCTTTTACCGCTGCAACACTCTTCTCACGCGCCGCTGCCGGGGATTTTACCACCGCACGAATAGCTTTCCACCCCGCACTAATAAACTTTCACCCCACACTAATAAACTTTCATGTTGCACTAATAGATTTTCACGCTGTACTAATAGATTTTCACCCCGCACTGGTCCGTTCCCACGTTGCAGCAATAGATTTTTACGTCGCACTAATAGGTTTCACACATGCAGCGTTAATAATTAATGTCGCACCAATAGATTCAATTTATGTAGCGGTCAATTTTCACGTCGTAGTAATAGGTTCTGCATTTGCAGCACTAAGTTTTCACCTTGCAGCAATAGAATTTATTTATGCAGTAACAGGTTTGCGGGCCGCAAAAATTCCTTTCCGCGCCGCAAAACTCCGTTCCGGAGAATTAACCCATTCGCAGACATACCAACTCAATCCTGCGATTACGAACGGTGTTAGGATAATGAGACTGATTTTAAACAGGTCTGCTTTAGTAAATTTCACTTTCATTTCCTGTTGAGGCTGGTGTGAGGCTAACAAATAACGTTAGCAGGAATGTCGAGAAAGAGAACGCACGATATCCCCGTGAATGTTAGTTGTCAACAGTTGGCCCATCCTCTACGCTACACTCCAAGAAAAGGCGGCGCAGTTATTTCGTGTCGGGCGGCGCGAAGATAAAGGTCTTTCGGCCACGAACGTCGGCGTTGGGCCGCCTGACTTTGACGGTGACTTGCCTGGGCCGCTTGCCGCCTGCCGGCGACTTCGGGTGATAGCCGACGTGATATTGATGCCTCAGTTCCTGCGCTATCGCGGCGAAGGCTTCTCGCAGCACGTCGAGGTTATTGGCCTGATACGAGCGCCCCCCCGTCTTCTTCGCAAGCGCCTGGAGATACTGTGCGGAGGGGGTGGCGTGCCGAATCACTTTGTTCTCCCCGCTCGGTCCGGAGAGGTGCTCGTACGCCCTCGTCGTATCCAGATAGACGGAGTAGAACAGCGCCTCGGCCTCCGCGGCCAACGCCAGAGTCTTCTCCCGCGTGGCCGCGCTTCCCGTGTCCTCGCCGTCCGAGAACAGGATGACCGCCTTGCGACCTGAGACGCTCTTCAGGGAGTTCAGGGCCGCGGCGACGGCATCGTAGAGCCTCGTGCCGCTGTTCGCGGCGTCCGGGCGCATGCCGCGGACGGCCACTTGCAGGATGAGTTGGTCGCCGGTCGCACCGGGGAGGAGCGAGCGCACCCGGCCGTCGAACGAGACCGGCAACACCCTGTCGCGCGGCCGCATCTGCCCGACGAAAGACGAAGCCGCCTCCTGGATGATGTCCAGATAGAGTTCCGTCGAGGCGCTGGTGTCCAGCAATAAGATTACCGAAAGAGGCTCCTCGGTGCTGCTGAAAAAAGAGACCGTTTGTTCGACGCCGTCCTCAAAAATGCGGAAGTCTTCCCTCCGCAAAGTCCCGACGTACTTGCCGTCACGGTCAGACACCGTGACCGGGACCGTCACGAGCGCCGTCTCCACCCGGACCACTTCGTCCTCGTCAATCCTGTTCTGGCCGACCCCGGCCGCCATCGGCGCAGGCCCTTGTTCC
The DNA here is from genome assembly GCA_035296285.1 of Pyrinomonadaceae bacterium. Classification (GTDB taxonomy): domain Bacteria; phylum Acidobacteriota; class Blastocatellia; order Pyrinomonadales; family Pyrinomonadaceae; genus QHXN01. Next base: position 3,833 of record DATHBF010000394.1, read on the forward strand.
AACCCGTATGCCCGGTCATAACTTTGCCCCTGCGACGGCGTGGCATGACTCGCCATAACACTCAGGGCCAGGAAAATCTCCCCTACGATGCTCATTTGCATTCACCTTCCATCAGGCCGCTGCCCCAATTCGGCGGCGGGTCATTTCCAATGTTGGGCGAAGATAAAGATTTCGAGTTATATGTGTGTTGTGCAACAGACAGATACTCTCTCGTACGATATAAGTCCCGTCAATTACTCGTCAGTCAGACACAGCGGAGAGAATTAGCGACTCCCTCCTTAATGTCCCGGACCTGAGATTAATACCTGACAACCAGACCAATCTCGAAACCCAGCCGGGCCGCCGGGGTCTCTGGCATCTGCTTCAGGCAGTCCCTTTCCAGCAAAGGTGGCGCAAGGCCACAAAGGATACTCACGATATGTCAACTCCCACGCCAGTCGAAGAACCCCTCTCGGAATCCATCGTGTTTCACCGCAATTACCGGTCGGAGGCTCTTCAGCCCGGCGGCGCAGTCATGAATGCCCATCTGGTCTTTCCGGGCCGCGGCGCTTACGGCTCGTTGGTCGGCTACATTCGCCTCCAGCAATCCGGGGTCCAGCCTCCGGGCGACGACCTGGGCGAGTTTACCGTGAAAGGCATGTACGCGTTTCTGGGCGGTAAGCCGGGAGAGGTGATTACCGTCTCGTTCGACAGCATTCCCTCGCCCGTCGGCATCCAGCAGATCATCCACGGCCAGATGAGTCTCACGAACGACTGGAAAACGGGCCACGCGACGTTCTCTTACAGGGAGGGCGAGCGGAAGGGCAGCACGGTTCATAACGCGAAGGTCAACTTAGTTCGTTAGCACGCCGTCGCTCCTCGCGCCGAGGTTCACGAGTGCGACCGCCGCCGGAGAAGAGTCCGGCGGCGGTTCGTCCTTTGGCGGCTGTTCACCCGAACTTCGTCTTACTCATATCCTTCACTATCAGTTGGCCTGTATCGCGCCGGCCGCGAGGAGCGCGAGGATGAGGCCGCCGACGACGAGGCGGTAGATGATGAAGACGCCCGTGGAGTGGGTCCGCAGGAAGCGCAGGAGGAACCAGATGGAGGCGTAGCCGACGACGCCCGAGACGGCGGTCGCCACGACGAGCGGGAGGCCGCTGCCGGCGGGCAGGCGGTGCAGGGCCTCCCTCAGTTCGAGCAGGCCGCTCGCGGAGATGGCCGGTATCGAGAGCAGGAAGGAGAAGCGCGCCGCCGCCTCGCGCCGCTCGCCCGCGAAGAGGCCGCCCATGATGGTCGAGCCCGAGCGGCTGGCGCCGGGAAGGAGCGAGAGCACCTGCGCGAAGCCGACGGCCAGCGCGTCTCTCAGCCCCAGCTCGTCCATGTCCCTTTCCTTCTTCCCCACCTTCTCCGCCACGACCAGCAGCAGCGCGACGATAATCATCATCGCCGCGATGACCCAGAGGTTTTTCGTGAACGTCCCCTCGATCTGCTCCTTGAAGATCAGCCCGACGACGCCGATGGGCAGCGACCCGATGAAGATGAGCCAGCCGAGCCGCGCCTCGTTCGAGAGGCGAGCGAAGAAGCCGCGGCCGCCGACGGCGTCGGGCGCCGCCCCGCGCCCGCGCAGCAGCGCGAGGTGGTCGCGGACGAAGGCGACCGTGATGGAGAGGATGTCGCGCGCGAAGTAGACGAAGACGGCGAGCAGCGTCCCCAACTGGATGACGGCGATGGTCGCCGTGACCTGCTCGGCGCTGAGCGACGAGGAGAGCCCCGTCAGACGCGTCGCGAAGATCAGGTGGGCCGTCGAGCTGACGGGGATGAACTCGGTCAACCCCTGAACGATGCCGAGGATGATGGCCTGGATGAGATTCATGTTCTCTTTAGTCCCGGAACGACCGTTTCGAAGCTAAGCTGTCGTAGAGGCGGCCGGGTATGTGGCGGATGACGCGGACGACGGAGGCGAGCTGCCAGGGGAAGGCGTAGGTGCGCGCGCGCCTTTCTATGGCGCGCAGGATGCGGCAGGCCGCGTCGTCCACTTCGAGCAGGAAAGGGAGCTTCGTCTTGCGGTCGGCCGTCATCGGCGTGCGGATGAAGCCGGGGTGGATGACCGTCACGTCAACGCCGCTCTGCTTGAGGTCGAGGCGCAGACTCTCGAAGAGCGTCGAGACGGCCGCCTTGCTCGCGCTGTAGGCGCCGGACTTCGGCAACCCGCGGTAGGCGGCGAGGCTGGAGATGGCGACGAGGTGGCCGCTCTTCCTCTCGATCATGTCGGGGAGGACGGCGGCGACGCTGTTGACGACGCCGATGACGTTGACCGAGATCACGTCGCCGGCCTCGTCGGCCCTGAGCGCCGTCCCGGCCGTCGTCGTGCTCATGCCGGCGTTGGCGACGAGGATGTCCACGCGCCCCCACGTCTCGCGCACGCGCTCGGCCGCGCGCCTCACCTCCTCGGCCTGCCGCACGTCGGCCGGCAGCGCCAGCGCACGCCCCCCCGCCTGCTCGACCTCCTCGGCCGCCTTCATCAACTCCTCGACGCGCCGCGCCAGCAGCCCGACGCTCGCGCCGCGCCGCCCGAGTTCCAAAGCCAGCGCGCGCCCGATGCCGCTCGACGCGCCCGTCAGGAACACGACCGTCTCCTTCCACTCGTAGCTCATCTCAACAAAGCTCCTCGACGTGCGGCCCGAGCGCGCGAAGCGCCCGGGCCAAGTCCGCCTGCTTGACGAGCAGGTGGTCGCGCGAGAAGGCCGACAGCGCGCCGACCGCGACGCCGGCCGCGGCCAGAATCTCCGCGACGCGCGCGAGGAAGCCGACCACGTCCCAGGCGAGTTCGATGTCGAAGGTGACGAGGCGGAAGTCGCCTTCGACCTTCGCGTCGCGGGCAGCGTGGCGCATGGCCCGCCAGTCATCCTCCTCGCAGAGCATCGTCACCTCGCGCCCGTCGCGCAGAAGCATGAAGACCGACTCGGCGCGCGGGCTCAGTTCCGGGTTCTCAAGCAGACGCCGCCACTCCTCGTCGCGCATCCCGACGAGGACGAAGGTCTGCGGCGCGACCTCGACCCGCGCGCGGCGCAGAAGTTCGGACGCGTCGGGCATCGTCAGACCTGGACGACGACGGGCATGATGACGGGCTTCGTGCCGGTCTGTTTCTGGATGTAGCGTTTGAGATCGACGCGGACGCGCTCTTTGAGGAGGCCGGCGTCGCGGCGCTCGGCGGGCGTGGCCTTGGCGACGGTCTCTGTGACGACGCGGCGGATGTCGCGCAACATGGCGGCGCCCCCGCCGTCGAGTCCGAGCACGCCGCGGGTGACCACCTCGGGCGAGCCTTCCAGTTCGCCCGTCTCCTCGTTGACGGTGACGACCGGCGTGAGCACGCCGTCGTAGGCGAGCTGCCGGCGCTCGCGCACCGTCTCGCCGTCAATCTCCTCGAAGCCGCTCTCGTCGATGAAGGTGCGGCCGACCTCGCGCTTAGCGACGACGCGGGCGCGGTCGCCGTCAAGCTCCAGCACGTCGCCGTTCTCGATGAGGATGATGTTCTCCTCGGGGATGCCGACGTGGTTCTTGAGAAACTCCTTGTGGCGGTAGAGCATCCGGTACTCGCCGTGGACGGGGACGCAGAAGCGCGGGCGCACCGCCTCGGTCATGATGCGGATGTCCTCCTGCGAGGCGTGGCCGCTGACGTGGATGAGGCGGCGCTTCTCGTCGATGATGTGGGCGCCGCGCTTGTAAATCTGGCCGATGAGGCGCGAGATGGCGCGCTCGTTGCCGGGGATGATGCGCGCCGAGAGGACGACGGTGTCGCCCTCGCCGATCGAGAGCCCCTTGTAGGACTGCGTCGAGAGCTGCGAGAGGGCCGCGCGCGCCTCGCCCTGCGAGCCCGTCACGAGGTAGACGATCTCGTCGTCGTCCAAAGCCCGCGCCGCCTGCAACGAGACGAGGTTGCCTTCGTGCACGTCGAGGTAGCCGAGCCGCTCCGCTATCTCGACGTTCTTGACCATCGAGCGGCCGAGGACGCAGACCTTGCGGTCGAACTGCTGCGCCACGTCGAAGACGATCTGGAGGCGGTGGATGGAAGACGCGAAGGTGGCGCAGAAGATGCGCCCCTCGGCCTCGGAGAAGATCTCCTCGAAGGCCGGGATGACGGCGCGCTCCGAAGGCGTGCGGCCGGGCACGGTCGCGTTCGTCGAGTCGGACGTGAGCGCCAGCACCCCCTCCTGGCCGTAGCGGCGGAGCGTGCGCAGGTCAATCGGCTCGCCGATGACGGGCGTCTCGTCCACCTTGTAGTCGCCGGTGTGGATGATAGTGCCTTCGGGCGTCTTGATGGCGAGGGCGAAGCAGTCCACGAGCGAGTGTGAGACGCGTATGAACTCGACCTCGAAGGCGCCGATCTCCACGACCTGCCGCGGCTCGACGCGGTGCATCAGCACGTCGCCCAGGAGGTCGTGCTCGTCCAGCTTGTGCTCGACCAGGGCGAGCGTGAAGTGGGAGCCGTAGACGGGGACGTTGAATTTTTTGAGGACGTAAGGGACGGCGCCGATGTGGTCCTCGTGGCCGTGGGTGAGGACGACGGCGATGATGTTGTCGCGGTACTCTTCGAGGAAATCGAAGTCGGGGATGCAGACATCCACGCCGTAGGCGGTCTCCTCGGGGAAGCCCATCCCGACGTCTACCAGAATCATGTCGTCGCCGTAGCGGACGGCGAGGCAGTTGCTCCCGAACTCGCCCAGGCCGCCGAGAGGAATCAGTTCGATTGGCTTGCTCACAGTTTACAGTTCTCTCCAAAGGGGGCGGCGAGACGCCCGCCGCGCGTCAAAAAAATGGGGGAAGAAGAAGGTTAGTATAGCACACGCGGCGTCGGTGACTCTTCCCGGCGGCACGTCCGCTGGAGTCCGCCGCCGCCCGTTTGTTAACATCGGACGAGCCCGACGGCCCCGGCCGCCGCCCACCGCGCGGCAAAATTCAAGGGGCGACGGCGGCACACAGTTTCCCATGACACACGAGAAATTCGTCGAGACGGTCCACCGCCTCGAAGACTTCGCGCGGCGCGAGCCGGGCCGCTACCAGTTCCGCGTGGCGCTGCTGGCGGCGCTCGGCTACGCCTACCCGCTGCTCATCATCGGCGTCATCCTGGCGCTGGTCGGCGGCGCCGTCTACCTGATGTTCGTCGGCGGGCGTTTTCACGTCGCGGCGCTTAAGGTCGTCCTGCTTCTGGGCGGGTTCGCGCTCTTCGTCGCGCGCTCGCTGTGGGTGAAGGTCGAGCCGCCCGACGGCGAGGAGGTGACGCGCGAGGAGGCGCCGCGCCTGTTCGCGCTGGCCGACGAACTGACGGCCGCGCTCAAGACGCCGCGCATCGACCACGTCCTCGTCAACGGCGAGTTCAACGCGGCGCTGGCGCAAGTCCCGCGGCTCGGACCGCTCGGCTTCTACCGCAACTACATGGTCGTCGGGCTCCCCCTGGCGCACGCGCTCACGCCCGAGCAGTTCCGCGCCGTCGTCGCGCACGAGGTCGGCCACATGTCGGGCCGGCAGGGCCGCTTCTTCGAGTGGATTTACCGCGTCCGGCAGACGTGGGCGGAACTGCTCGAACGCTTCGAGCGTGAGCAGCGCCGCGGCGCGTGGCTCTTCGAGTGGTTCGTCAAGTTGTACGCGCCCTTCTTCAACGCCTACTCCTTCGTCCTCGCGCGCCGGCACGAGTACGAG
>DATHBF010000395.1:0-2239 GCA_035296285.1 Pyrinomonadaceae bacterium
CTTCCCGTCACGCTCCGCGCGCACCGCGTCGTGCGGCGCGCTCGCCGCGAGGTGCCGGCGGATGGCCGCCAGCATCTCCCGCCTCGTCTCCCCGTTTCGTCCCCGCTCGGTCAAGGCTGACGACCTTTTTCTTCTTCGCGCCACTGCTCGCGGAAGGAGCGCGGCGCGATGGGCGGCGCGTCGCGCCACTCGGTCCAGGCGGCGAGCGGCGGCGCGAGCTTCGCCAGCAGGCCGCCGACGCGCCCGATGCGACCCCCGCGAACCATAGGCTTTTGCAGCACGCGCATCACGCGCCCGCCCCACTCGTACAGTCGCGGGCTCGACCACGCCCACGCGTACATCCGGAACGCCAAACGCTCCAAAGGCTTCTTCTTCACAGGCCCCTTCTGCTCGGCCGTGCCGCCCGGCGTGCCCTCGGACACTTCGGCGCGCAGGTGCAGGAGCAGTTCGGGGATGTCTATCTTGACGGGGCAGACCTCGCGGCACGCGCCGCACAGGCTCGAAGCGTAAGGGAGCTGCTGCGTCTTATCGAGGCGCGAGAGCTGCGGCGTGATGACGGCGCCGATGGGGCCGGGGTAGACCGAGCCGTAGGCGTGGCCGCCGACCTGCTGGTAGACGGGGCACGCGTTCAGGCACGCGCCGCAGCGTATGCAGGCGAGCGACTGCCGCGTGACCGGGTGAGACAGCATCCGCGCGCGGCCGTTGTCCATGAGGATGATGTGAAGCTCCTCCGGCCCCTCGTCTTCCGGGCGCCGCTTCGTGCCCGTGATTAAAGATTGATAAGCGGTCAACTGCTGCCCCGTGCCCGAGCGCGGCAGGAGCTTTAGAAAAACGTCGAAGTCCGTGAAGCGCGGGATTATCTTCTCGATGCCCATGAGGGCGATGTGCGTGCGCGGCAGGCTGGTCGTTAGGCGGGCGTTGCCTTCGTTCTCAAGGATGAGGATGGTGCCCGTCTCGGCGACGCCGAAGTTGACGCCGGAGATGCCGACCTCGGCCTCTGCGAAGCGGCGGCGCAGGATGCGGCGGGCCGCGCCCGTCAAAACGGCCACGTCGTCCGTCGGCTCAATCCCGACCTTCTCCGCCATCAGCTCGGCTATCTGCCGCTTCGACTTGTGAATGGCGGGGACGACGATGTGCGAGGGCGTCTCGTGCGCGAGCTGTATGATCCACTCGCCGAGGTCCGTCTCGACGGGCGCGAGCCCCTCGGCCTCCAGCGCCGCGTTCAGGTGAATCTCCTCGGTCGCCATGCTCTTGGATTTGACGATGCGCGTCGCCTCGCGCTCGCGCAGCAGCTCCAGAACAATCGCGCAAGCCTCCGCTCCGTCGCGCGCCCAGTGAATCTGCGCGCCCGCCGCCTCGGCCTTGTCGGCGAAAGCTTCGAGGTACTTGTCGAGGTGCGCCAGCGTCTCGTCCTTGATGGCCCGCGCCCGCTCGCGCAACCCCTCCCAGTCCTCGACGGTCGAGACGGCCAGCTTGCGCCGCTCGCCGAAGGTGGTGGCGAGGTTGCGCAGGGCGCCGCGGAGCTGCGGGTCCAGCAGCGCCGCCCGCGCGTTCCGGTCGAAGGTCTCTGAGGTCGGATGTTCCATCAAAAATTCATTCGCGCGAGGCGAGCAGTTCGGCCAGGTGCATCGTCTTGACGGACGACTTGTTGCGCGTCAAACGGCCCGATATCTGCATCAGGCAGCTCGCGTCGCCGGAGACGACGGCGCGGACGCCCGCGCGCTCGATGGCCTCGACCTTGTTGTCGAGGATGGCGACGGAAATCTCCGGGTACTTCACCGAGAAGGTGCCGCCGAAGCCGCAGCACGAGTCGGCGTTCGTCAGCTCAACGAACTCGGCGCCGCGCACCGAGCGCAGGAGGCGGCGCGGCTCCTCGCGCAGCCCGAGGTCGCGCAGGCCGTGGCAGGCGTCGTGCCAGGTGACGCGCCCCTCGAAGCTCGCGCCCACGTCCTCGACCTTGAGCACGTTGACGAGGAAGGAGCCGAACTCGTACGTCTTCCCGGCGATTGCGTCGGCACGTCTTCGCCAATCCTCTTCCTCGGCGAACAGCTCGCGGAAGTGGTGCGCCATCGCCGTGCAGGACCCCGAAGGGCTGACGATGGCGTCGGCGTCGCCCTCCTCGAAAATCTCTATGAAGCGGCGGGCGAGCTTGCGCGCGTCGGCGCGGTAGCCGGTGTTGAAGGCCGGCTGGCCGCAGCAGGTCTGCCGCGCGTCGAAGACGACCTCGCAGCCCGCGCCT
>DATHBF010000396.1:0-13072 GCA_035296285.1 Pyrinomonadaceae bacterium
TACCGGAGTAGGAGAGTATTCGGTAGATGTCCCCGCCGGGGCTGTTGGGATGGCCGACGCGTGCGATGACGCCCTTCGATTCGAGCCCGGAGAGCGCCATCCTGATGGTCTTGTCGGAGCCGTACCCTGTGCGTTGCTGGAGGACGGATATCCTGACCTGCCGCTCGTCCTTGTTGTGGCCCACCGTGAGCCGCAGGAGTTGGTCGAAGACTTTACTCTCGGCAGCCGTTAGATGGCGGTCGAGTTGATCGGACGCTTCGTTAGCTTTTTTGTAGAAGCGAGATTCAGGGACAACATTACTCCGGTACTGCGGTACTCCAGTACTGCGGTACTGCGGTACCGGACTAGAAGAATCACTAAGCGCTTTTATATCAACAGTTGATTTGGACTCCGGTACTGCGGTAGTCCGGTGCTCCGGTACCGGAGTAGCGGGTGCCTCGCCGAAGGTCAGTATCTTTTTCGGCTGCTGGGCCTCAAGGTCCATGAGTGCCTTGCCGCCGACGTGTTTTCTCTCAGCCATGAAGCACCGCCTCGCCGGCCGCTATCTGCGCTATCTCGGCCGTCACGTCGGTCAGCCCGTTCATCCGCGCCAGCTCGAAAGATATGGCCGCCACCTTAAGGATTTCGCGGGGGACGCCGTTGGACGCCTCGTAGATGGCCTGTATGGCGTCGTCAGTGAAGGGGAGGGGAAGGTCGGCCTGCTGGCATCGGAATTCCAGCATGGCCTTAGTCTCCCCCAAAGTCAGCGGTGCCAGTACACTGGGGGCGAAAATGCGGCTCCTTATGGCCTTCTGGCTGGGGTCTAGAAGTCGATCACGGAGTTCAATCTGGCCCGCGAGCACAATCTGAATCAGCTTCGCCGTGTTCGTCTCGTAGTTGAGCATGGCCCTCACGATCTCAAGCATGGGGTTCTTGAGCCGCTGCGCCTCGTCAATGAAGACGACCACGTTCTTGCCTTCCTGATACTGTGCTATCAGGAACTCGCGCAGCTCCACCTCCTGCGCCTGATAGCTGCGCTTGGGCGCCAACCCGAAATCGCCCGTAATTTCCTTCAAAAAGGCGAATTCCGACGTGGCCGACGGCGTCGGCATGAACGACACCATCATATCGTCTTTCGCAGCGTAGTCGCCGTAGAGCAGGCGGAGCAGTGAACTCTTGCCCATGCCAACGTCGCCGAGAATGGCCGTCAACCCCTGCCGCCGGTCAATGGCGTAGCGGGTCTTGTGAAGCGCCGCCCTAATCCCCTGCGTCTGGTAGAGAAATCCGGGCGAAGGCGATGTGCTGAACGGGTCTGTCATGGGCGGGAATACTATCTCTGTTAAAGTGAAAAATCAATACTAAGTTGCTCACACAGACTAAGAAGTTAAAGGTTATTCCTGGACTCGCCCATGAAGTTCAGTATTAAAAGAGACGCACTTTAAGCAAAGATTTCAATCCGAAACATTACCTCCGAAGTAAAGTCCGTGCTAACGACTCTTTGGGACTGCACCCAGATGGCGTGAAACGCGCATGAATCACACTGCACCCCGCGCTGCCCGTCACATCGTATGGGTAATTATCCATTTGAGGCACACATATAGCACACAAACCCTTCAGTCGTGGACCCTCCGCTCTATAAGGTAACTATTCAGGTCTTAGGAGGTAAGAGTTACTGGCTGGCCCTCAAAGGCGCGCCCGATAGCTAGCCCTTAGGCGGTGGCCGATCTTGCTTCGGATGCGTGGGAGTTCCGCCGCCTGCGGGGCGGGATTTCGATGGTTGGCAGACAGGGCGGAGCAGTGTTAGGTGCCATCGGGAAGGTGCTTCATAGTCCCCACCTATCACAAATAAAAGCGCCCCATCCGAGGTCGAGATGAGGGGCGCGCGGGCTCGTACCAAATCACGTGCAGCCTTATGCCGGGAGGCGCGTTTAGACCCGCGTAGCCAGTGTGATGATGTACTCGCGGCCCCATCGGACCTTGCCGTCCGCAGGCGTGACGTAAGAGCGGTATAGTTCCGTCAGGTCTTGGCGGAACGATTCGGCCTCGTCCTTATTCTTCTCCAGGAGTGTGTGATAGGCGCGGTTTGTCGGTCCGTACCGGCCGATGAACAGTTCTGCCAGTTCTTCGGGCGTGTCCGTGTATTCCGGGCAGTCATACCGCTCGAACCGGTAGTCTCCAAATGCCGGGCCGAGGAGGGTCATCACTTTCTCCTCGTCGCCCCATCCAAAGGGGCTCGGCACGCCCGGGGGTGGCGGGAGGTACTTACCCACCACCCGGAACATGCGCCCGACGCCGCCGTCCGCCGTCCACGCCTGAATCGCGACGCGGCCCCCGGGCCTCGTTACGCGCGCGACCTCGTCGGCCACCCGCTGCTGGTCGGGCGCGAACATGAGGCCGCACGACGACAGAACGACATCGAAGGAAGCGTCAGGGAATGGGAGGTTCTCGGCGTCGCCCTCTTCCCAGGCGATGCCACTTAACCCTTCCGCGGCTTCGCGCTCACGCGCGACGGCGAGCAGCTCGGGCGTCAGGTCGAGCCCTATAACTTCGGCCCCGCGGGCGCGGGCCGCGAGCGCCGTGTTACCCGTCCCACAGGCGATGTCGAGCACCCGCTCGCCCGCGCGGACGGGGGCGCTCCGGACGACGTGGTCGGCTACGGCCAGGATGCCGCGGGCGATTTGGTCGTAGTCACCCGACGCCCAGGTTTTTCGGTGCTTCTGCTTCAGCTCGGTAAAATCCTGCATCTCTATACCTCCGTTCGGTGCGCCCTTCTACCAGAGAACCTCTCGCATCACCTCCTGTGGTACAGGTCGGGGCGATTTCGGTGACGGGGTTGATAAATCGCCCTTCAGAGGGCGTTCAGGAAGGCGACGAGGCCGCCCCGCGCGCCGTCAGAATCGAGCCGCCCGACGCCGGGCACGATGAGCTGCGCGGCGAAGAGCGATTCCTCGAAGGCGACGATGTCCGCGATGACCTCGGGGGCGCGGGCTGGCCCTGCTGGCCGCCGGTCACGTTGCGTGTCGCCTGGTTGACGAGGCCGGCGTGCTGGTCCGAGCCGACGCTGTTGCCGCCGTCCCAGTTGACGGTCGCGTTGCCGAGGGCGAAGTTGATGGTCGGCATCGAGCGCCGCCAGTGGACGAGCCGGTTGAGGTTGGCGAAGCCGTGCGGGTCCTCGACCTCGGTGAGGTCCCACTCGCGCTCCGCGCGCGGCGCGCCGCCCCTGCGGAAGACGCCGCGGCTCAGGAGCATGCTGTATGCCTTGAGGCGCGCCTCCGGCGTGGAGACATCGGCGCCGGGGTTGTTCGCGTCGAGCAGGTTGAAGACGGGGTGCTCGCCGCCCGTCTCGTCGAAGAGGTGTTGCAGCGTGCCGGGGGTGATGCCCCATGCCTCTTCGGGGACGTGGCACGAGGCGCAACTCCGCCCGTTGGAGCCCTGAGCCTGGAAGAACTCGCCGGTGATAGCGACCGCGCCCTGCGTACTGAACGTCGCCGCCTTGCCGCCCGGGTTTCTAGCCGGGTGATTATTCGGGATGCTTCTCTCGGCTTCTTGGCCGAACGCGCCGACGGGCCGCGGGCCCAGACAGGTTGCGAGCCACCACGCCGAACAGAAAAGCGCCAGCACGGCAGCGCCAGCACGTAACCGACGGCAGAGGTTCGGCGAGTTATAACCCTTCATGGAAACATCCTCCATATTCGGTTGAGACGGAAAGAGCGTGTGACCGGCAGACGGACTCCGCCCGCAGGGTCGCGCGAGAAGTGGTCAGGGCTGTGTAACTGATGTCGGGTGTAGGCTCAGACTTCGAGAGCCGCAGACTGTGCGCCGGGTAAAGCCGCTGAGAGATACAGTACGCGTGCCGCCCGTGGGTTGCGGCCGGGTGACTTTAATGTTGCGTTTCGGTGATGCCGGCGGAATCGGCGGCAACAGGCACGGCAACAAAGTCGTGAAAGGGAGTGTCGGCGTCTCGCTTCTTTCGCAGAGCGAAGCCGGCCTGAAGTGGTTCGCAGTGAGAAGAACTGGGAGTGGGTTAAGCTGACGGCCGCGCCGCGAATAGCTTACGTCACGAATATTGCAGGTTTTATGGTTCGCGCGTCCGCGCGACGTTGCGGACGGCGCTACCTCATGGCGACGAACGTCCCGCGGAAGCGCACCGCCGCGACTCCCTCATGCTCTATCGTCGCGGCGAGGGTGATGCGCGCCCTGCCTCTTTGGCGGAACGTCCGCTTGAACTCCGCCAGCGCCTCCGCCTCGGGGAGTGCGCAACTGGCGCGTAGCTCGCCGCGCACCGGGCGCTCGTAGGAGATCGAGCTCTCGCGGATGACGATGTGGCACTCGTCGTCACCAAGCTCCAGCCAGAGCAGCCCGTAGCCGCTCAGCACCGCCAGCGCGTTGAGGCTCCCGCCGAAGGCCGTGCCGAGGTGGTTGACGTTCGCGTCGAGCGGGGCGCTCAGGACCAGCCGCCCGCCGTCATACTCCACGACCCTCACGCCCATGGCGCGGGTGATCGGCATCTTGTCGTGAAGCAACTCCTGAATCCGCTGCGCGCCGCCCATGGTCAATTCACCCCGCACTTATAACTGCGCGACCGCGCGTTGAAGTGTACCAGCGTCGTCGCCAAAATATGACTTGATTCCCGGTCCCGACCTGCGGAGAGCGTTCGAGGAGAAGCGCCTCCACTGCGTCCCCGCCCATTGGCTTCGAGAAGTAGGACCAGGGTGCCTGGCAGGTTGACCGGGGACACTGTCACTGACGGGGGGCGGGCCGCCGCTAACACCTGATGAACTTCAGGAAGTCGCTCGTCAGGTCGGGGTCGAGTTCGCGTCCGGCCATCGCCACCATTTCGGCGGCCGCCTCCCCCCTCGCGAGCGTCGGCTTGTACGACCTCCTGGCCCGCAGCGAGGCGTACACGTCGGCGATTGAGACGAGGCGTGCCGCCAGAGGGATGTTAGTCCCGTGAAGCCCCTCCGGGTAGCCGCCCCCGTCCCATCGCTCGTGGTGGTAGAGCACAACCAGTCGGACGGTCTCGGTGACGGCCGGCAGGCCAGACAGGATTTGAGCCCCATAGACGGGGTGCAGAGATACGACGGCCCGCTCCTCATCCGTGAGCGGGCCGGGCTTGAGGAGCAGCGACCTCGGAATCAGGTACTTGCCGAAGTCGTGGAGGTGCGCGCCGAGCGCCACCTCGTCAAGGGAAAGACCTGCGGCGGGGCACACGGCGCCGGCGAAGGAGTGGGCCAGGATGGCCGTCGAGCGGCCGTGCGGGTGGACGTGGCGGTAAACTTCGGGCTGCTCTTCACGGCCCAACGCCGCGGCGGCCAGGAGCACGGCCTGGGTGGCCCAGCGTCCGGCCGCGGGGACACTTCGGCCCCAGGGAACATGGGGGAGCATCGCGGGTCTGCCTTTCGTCGAAGACTACCCTAAAACGCTTGCCGTTTATTGCGCCGCACGTGGATGACAGGGAAGTAGGTGGACCCTCCCGGGCTACTTCTTCTAGGGAGAAACATGAAGGGGAGAAGTAGCCGCGGAAAAACTACCTCACGGTGGGCGAAAGATAAACCTGAGGCGGGGCGGGCGTGTTGGGGTTTAGTTATACTCACGTTACCGGGCAGTTACAATTCTTCGCCCGGCTCCTCGCGGAGACTGTGAGCCAGTCAAGAATTAGCCAAGCCGGGCGCGTAAGCTATTAAATGAAGGCCCGAGTGTTTCGCCCCGGCGGGCCGGTAAGCCGCCGGGGCTGGTGTCCCGGGGTATTTTAAATGGAGAGCATGCAAGTTATTCATGAGAAGGTCACGGCCCCCCGCCAGAACCCACGCGTCTCCCGGCCGCGCCTTCTGAAGATACTGGCCGAGGGGCTCGACTCTTGCACCTCCACCGTCATTACGGGGCGCGCTGGCACGGGCAAGACAATGCTCGTGAAGGACTTCGCACGGAACTGCCGGCCGCATACGGCGTGGTACACGGTCGAAGCCTCCGACAGCGACCTGCGAATCTTCTTCCGCTATCTGGTCGAAAGCGTCAGCCGACAGCGCCCGGGCTTCGGGCGCGAGGCGCTGGCGAACATCGCGGGCTCGCGGGGCTTCGACGACATCCCCACGCTCGCCGAAGCCTTCCTCTATGAATTGCAGGAGTGCGGGGGCGTGCCGCTTCTGATGGTGGTTGACAACCTGCACCTGATTTACGACGCGGAGTGGGTCGTGCCCTTCTTCAGCCGGCTCCTCCCGCTGCTGCCGCCCGAGGCGCACATGCTCATCATCGGGCGCAGCCTGCCGCCGACGCCCGTGTGGCGCATGCGCTCGAAGCAGACCCTCTGCCTCGTCGAAGAGGCCGCGCTCGCTTTCACGCCGCAGGAGGCCGCGGACCTGTTCGTCGCCTACGGGCTCGCGGGGCGCGACGCGCGAGCGGCCCTCGAACAGACGCAGGGCCGCGCCGCCGCACTCGACAGGCTCGCGTGCCGCCTGAGTGGGGAGGAGCCCGGGGGCCACGCGTGCGGCCGGATGCGCGGCGTCGTGGAGGCGGGGCCGCCGCCGTGTTAAGCTCGGCCAAAATCCAACCTGAGCGGCAGAGGCTTCGCCCGATGGCACAGAGGACCCGAAGCGACAGCACTCCGGCGCGGCCGACGCGAGACGATGCGCTGAAGCGTCCCGCCTTCTTCCTGCGGACGAAACTCCTCCCGCCCCGGCCCGTCTCCGTCCTACTCTCGCGCCCGCGCCTGACCGAACGCCTTCAGGCAAATCTCTCGCACCCGATTACGCTCGTCACCGCGCCCGCCGGCTCGGGCAAGACGACGCTCGTCGCGGACTTCGTCAGGGCGCACGCGCTCCAGTTCGTCTGGTATCAGCTCGACCCGACGGACGCCGACCCGCTCGTCTTCCTCGAATATCTGGCGCACGGGGTCAGGCAGGCCGTGCCCGGCTTCGGCGACGTGACGCTCTCCTACCTCCGGCAGGCGGACGGCGAGGCCGCGCGGCAGCCGGCGCGCGCCGTGGACGTGCTCCTGAACGAGGTGCTTCAGGAGGTCAGCAGCCAGCTCGTCGTCGTGCTCGACGACTACCACCACCTCGGCCGCGAGACGACGGTCCACGCCGTCCTCGACCGCCTCATCTCTTACCTGCCTGACGTGATGCACGTCATCGTCGTCTCGCGCGACGTGCCGCCGCTGGCACTGTCGCGCCTGCGCTCGCAGGACTCGCTCGCCATCATCGACCGGCAGGAACTCCTGTTCACGGACGAGGAGACGCGCGAGCTGTTCAGGCAGGTCTTCGACCTTGAGCTGACGCCCGCGCAGTTGGCCGAGTACCGCGAGCGCACGCAGGGTTGGATCACCGCCCTCCAGCTCGTGAGGCAGTTCGCGCAGCGCGAGGCCGTGGCTTCGGCGGCCGAGAAGGAGGGCGCGGCCGACCTCCGTGAAATCCTGCGCCGCTCCGAGCACGACATCTTCGACTACTTCGCCGAAGAGGTGTTCGCCGACGAGCCCGAAGACGTGCGGCGCTTCCTGATGCGCGGCTCTCTGCTCGACCCCATCGAGCCGGACGCGTGCGCCCGACTCTACCCGGAGGTGAACAGCCGGCAAATCCTGCCGGAGCTTGTGCGCCGCAACGTCTTCATGACGGTGGCGAGTGACGCCCGCGGCGAGGAGTATCGCCTCCACCCGCTCTTCCGAAGTTTTCTACAACGCCGCCTGAGTCAGGAGGCGGGGCGGGAGGGGTTGGCCGCCGAGCACGCGCGCTGCGCCGACCTGTACCTCGAACGCGGCGAGTGGGAGCACGCCGCGCGCCACCTCATCGCCTCGGAAGACTTCGGGCGGGCGGCCGCGGTCGTCGCCGAGCGGGGCGGCCACTGGATAGCCGCGGGCGCTTTGGCCTCGCTCGCCTCGCTCGTCGAGGTGCTGCCGGCCGAGGCGATAAAGGCACACCCGCGCGCCCTTTTCTACCGCGGCGAGGTCGCGCGCCTGCGCGAAGAGTTGGAGCCCGCGCGCTCGCTCTACCGTCGCGCCGCGGCGCTGCTTCGAGAGCAGAACGACCGCGAGGGCGAGGCCGAAACGCTCCGCTCGCTGGCGACCGTCGAGCGCCGGTACGGCGACCTCGAAACGGCGCTCGCCAATCTGGACCGCGCCGCCGGCCTTGCCGACGAGGACTCGGTCGTGCGCGCCAAGTGCGCCGGGACGCGCGGGCTGTGTCTGATGGCGAAGGGCGACTTGGCCGCGGCCGAACGCGAGTTCCGCGCCGCTTTGCAGAGCGCGGAAGACCACGGCGACGAGCACTACGCCCGCCTGATGTCGCACAACCTTGGCTTGCCCGCGCTCATCCGCGGCGACTTCGCCGAGTCGCTGCGCTGGCTGCGCCGCACGTTCCAGTACGGCGGCAGCGCGCCGCCCATACCGCAGGAGGCGGGCGTGCACCTCAACATGGCCCGCTGCCACCTCTACCGGGGCGAGTTCGCGGAGTGCGAGGGCCACCTGAACCGCTCGCTCGAACTGTCACAACTCTTCAACCTGAGCGTGCTGCAAGGCGAAGTCTTCGAGACTTACGGCAACCTCTACCGCGAGCTGCGTGAGGTGGAGCGTGCATTGGAGTTCTACGCGAGGGCGGCACGGATTTACAAAGAGGCCGGGCTCGACCCCGCGCGGCGCGAGCTGCCCGAAGAGCAGGCGATGCTCCTGGCGCAGGAGGGCGACCTTGCCGCGGCCCGCACGGCCCTCGACCACCTCGTCGAGGCGCGCACCGCCCTGCAAAACGAAGCGGCCTTGAAGTCGGCCGTGCTGGCCCGCGGCCGGGTCTTACTCGCGCAGGGCGAGCACGCCGCGGCGCGAGCCGACCTCGTCCCGGCCCTCGGTTACTTCCGCGAGCAAAGCCTGCATTACTACGAGGCGCAGGCTTCCGCGGCGCTCGCCGCGTGCGCGATGTCTGCCGGGAAGGAGCATGACTACCTTGAGCACCTGCGGCGCGCGCTCGAACTGGCCGTGCGCTACGATTACGAACACTGGCTCCGGCGCGAGGTGGAGCAGAACCCCCGACTCTTCTCCACGGAGCCCGCCCGCAAGCTGCTGCCCGCGGACTTGCGGCAGAGGCTTGCGGCCCTTCAGTCTCAACCGCCCCCGGCCCGCGAGCCTTCGAGGCCGGCCGCGTCGGCCAGCCCGGCCTGCGACCTGACCATAAACATGCTCGGCTTCGTCGAGATTTACCGCGACCCGTCGCGCCCGCTCGCGCCGGACGCGTGGACCAGCAAGCGAGCGCGCGACATCCTCTGCTTCATCGCCTCGCGCCAGCACCGCCGCGCCTCGAAGGACACGCTGATCGACACGTTCTGGCGCGACGACGACCCCGAGAGCGTCGAAAAAAAGTTCCACCCCACGATCTCTTACATCCGCAAGGCGCTCAACAGCAACCAGCTCCTCCGTCAGAACTTCCTGCTCTACAAAGACGGGGACTACCTGCTCAACCCGGACCTCTCCTACCGCTCGGACGTGGAGGAGTTCGACCGGCTCGTGGCCCAGGCCGCGGCGGCCCGCAGGCGCGGTCTGACCGACGAGTGCCTTCAGGCTTACGAGGAGGTGGTGGCGCTCTACCGCGGCGAGTTCATGCAGGGCACCAACGAGGAGTGGGTCGAGGAGCAGCGCAGCTATTACCGCGACCAGTACCTTCGCATGCTCGAAAAGCTGGCCGCGGCCGCGCAGGGTGCGGGGGAGTGGGAACGCTCGCTCTCGCTGGCGCATCTAATCCTGCGCGACGACCCCTTCCGCGAGGAGGTCCACTGCCGCGTCATGCGCGCCCACGCGGCCCTCGGCAACCGCGTCGCCGTCAAAGAGCAGTACGAGACGTTGCGCAGCCTCCTGCGCAGGGAACTCGGCGTCGAGCCGGCGCAGGAGACGCAAAGCGTCTACCGCGAGTCCGTCAAGTGAGGCGCCTGTCGTTCACCCTCCGCGAATTTCCACTGCCGGCGGCTTTGCTGTATTATTCGCGGACCCCGAGCCCCGACAGCAGACGTGGGTGGCTTCCGCTCCGCCGTTTTGCAGTCAACCTCACGACTTCTCCTTGCCAGGCTTTAGAAGCAACTTTGTTTGGACACCTCTGTGACTATGCACGCATTTAAAAGGTCGCGAAAGGTCGTCGCCGTCCTCCTCGCTTACGTGCTCTGTGCCGGCGCGGCGAGCGCGGGCGTGAGCGTCAGGCGCGGCGACGGCATCTCATTTACGGGCTCGGACGGCATCACCCTCTTCGACACGTCCGGCATCACCGCCACGGGCAGCGACGACCTGCTCGCCTTCAAAGTCAACGGCATCACCGCCACGGGCTCCGACGGCATCAGCGCGACCGGCTCCGACGGCATCACGGCGACCGGCTCCGACGGCCTGCCTCTCGCGTGGGCTGACTCGCTCACGGCCCGCGGGGTTGACTCGATGACGCTGGCTTCGGCCGACGGCATCACCGTCACCGGCTCTGACGGCATCACCGTCACGGGCTCGGACGGCACACGCCACCACGCCGACTCGCTTCTGCTCAGGAAGGCCGATGGCATCACCGCCACCGGCAGTGACGGCATCACGGCGACCGGCTCCGACGGCATCACCGCCACGGGCAGCGACGCCCTCCACCTCGCACGCGTGCAGGGCATCACCGCGACCGGCTCAGACGGCGTCAACGTGGCGGGCGTGCAGGGCATCACGGCCACGGGCAGCGACGGCCGCGTCTTCACCATCGTGCCGAGCAGCCTGCATATCGAGGGCGCCGACGCCTTCATAGCGACCGGCGCCGACGGGGTGACGCTTCAGGGGATTGACGGCATCACCGCGACCGGCTCTGACGGCATCACCGCGACCGGCAGCGACGCCGGCCTCCAGAGCTTAGACCCCGAACTCGCCATCCTGCTCGACCGCGCCACGGACGACAGCAACATCAACGCCGCGGTCGTCTACCACCGGCAGCCGGCCGAGGCCGATCTCGCGGACCTGCGGGTCATCGGCATCCTCGGCGGCACGCTCTACCGCGCGCTGCCCGTCATCGCCGTGACGGCGACGCGGCGGCAGCTCGCCAGCGTCTCGCGCCTCCCCGCGGTGCGCTCCGTCTACGGCAACCGAACCTTCCAGAGGACCTCCGACCCTTACGTCGCGCCCGCGGGCGCCGGGCGCGTCGCGCGTGACCCGGAGCTGACGGGCTTCAACGCGGGGCTGCCCCTGACCGGGCGCGGCGTCACGGTCGCCGTCATCGACACGGGCGTTGATGGCACGCACGCCGACCTCGCCGGCCGCGTCGCGCAGAACGTCAAGCTGGCCGACACGCAGAGCTTGAGCGTCGGCTTTACGCCCCCCGCCGGCGTCGAGAACATGCCAAACACAGACCAGCTTCACGGCCACGGGACTTTCGTGGCGGGGATGATCGCGGGCGACGGCTCGCGCTCGGGCGGGGCCTATGCCGGCGTCGCGCCGGGCTCGAAGCTCGTGGGCCTGAGCGCCGGAGACTTGAACCTCTTTCACGTCCTCGCGGGCTTTGACTACCTCCTGACGCGACCGGGGCTTGGCGTCCGCGTCGTCAACTGTAGCTTCTCCTCCAAATCACTCTACGACGAGCACGACCCCGTTAACGTCGCCACGCGGATACTCACCGAGCGCGGCGTCAACGTCGTCTTCTCGGCCGGCAACTCCGGCCCCGGCCTTCACAGCTTGAACCCTTACGCGCAGGCCCCCTGGGTCGTCTCGGTCGGCTCGACCGACCACCGGGGGCGTCTGGCGCCGTTCTCTGCGCGCGGGGACTTTGGCGGCCCGGTTCGCCAACCGACGCTGGTCGCGCCCGGCGTGAACGTCGTCGGCCTGCGCAGCTCGGGGGCGGGCCTCGTGGGAGCTTCCGGCGTCGGTCCTTCCGGCCTCGCCTCCTCCCGCCGCCTTTCGCCGGCCGAGAGCCTCTTCTACACGACGGGCACGGGGACGAGCTTCAGCGCGCCGCAGGCGGCCGGCACTATCGCCCTGATGCTCGAAGCCAACCCCGGCCTGACGCCGGCCGGGGTCCGCGACATCCTGCGGCGGACGGCGACGCCGCTCCCGCCCTACTACCGCCACGAGGTCGGGGCGGGGATGCTCAACGCGCACGCGGCCGTGCTTGAGGCGGCGTTCCCGGAACGGCTCATCGGCGTCTGGCGGGCCACGCTCGACCGCGGGCAGGTGCGCTTCGTTTCCGACCCCTTGCAGCAGTTCGGCGGCACGGCGCAGCCCGCTTCGGGTCACGAAACTACCTTGAGTGTCCCCGAGGGCGCGCTCCTCGCCTCGGTCCAGATAGCCTGGGGGCCGCTCCACAGCACGAACGACCTCGCGCTCTCGCTCTCGGACCCCGGCGGCGTGCGCCGCGCTTCGGCCAACGAACTCAATCTGCCGGGGCTGACCGGCAGGCGCGAGCGCGTCGCCGTTTCGTCGCCCGCCCCCGGCCGTTGGCGGGTCGGCGTCACGAACACGCTCGGGCTGTTGGGTACGCCGCAAGCCTTCAACGGCGTGCTGGAGGTGCTCCGCGCCGAGTACGCGCCGCTCTCTGACGTTGATAGTCTGGACACGCGCGCGCGTGAAGAGGTCTATCAAAACATCCGCTCCTTCGTGATGTGGCCGCTCGGCGGTTCGTTCCACCCGGGCTACGGCGTGACGCGGGCCGACCTGGCGACGGCGCTCGTGCTCGGCGCGCGCGTCCCGCAGTACGCGCCGGGCCGGCCCACCTACACGGACGTGCCCGACCGCACCACGCTCCTTTTCGTCGAGAGCGTGCAGGCCGCGCCGGGCGGCCCCGCCTTCTCTGACGTGACGCCGGGCGCGGGCTTCAGGCCGGACGAAATGGCCGACCGCCTCACGGCGGCAGTCGCTCTGGTGCGAGCGGCGGGGCTCGGGGCCGAGGCCGAGGCGCGGGCCGGCGCGTCCCTTTCGGTCTCCGACGCCGCGGCGATACCTTCCGCCCTGCGCGGCTACGCGGCCGTCGCACTTGAGCGTGGCCTGCTCACGGCCGTGGGCGGAGCCTTCCGCCCACGGGACGCGTTGACGAGGCTGGAACTCGCACACGCCATGTGCGTCATCGCCAAACGGGCCGCGGAATAACGGCCGGACATCTGAATCCGCCAACGCCCGGAG
>DATHBF010000397.1:0-3625 GCA_035296285.1 Pyrinomonadaceae bacterium
CGGCGCGGGCGACTCGGCCACGTTCATCGTCGAGCTCAAAGGCGAGCCCGCGGCCGTCTACGCGGCTCGCGCCCGCCAGCAGGGGCGTGCGGTTTCGGCCGAGGAGCTCCAGGCCTACCGGTCGCAGGGGGCCGCCGAGCAGGACAAGTTCCTGGCCTCGCTCGCCTCGCGTGGCGTCGCGGCCGAGCTCGCCGCGCGGGGCGTGAAGAACACCGACGGGAGCCTCGCGGCCACCGTCCCGCTGCGCTACACGCTCGTCTACAACGGCCTCGCGCTGAAGGTCCCCGCGGCCTCCGTGGACGCGCTCAAGGCGATGCCGGAGGTCAGGGGCGTACAGCCCAACCAGATGCTCTACACGGCGCTCGACCAGAGCGTTGGCTACATCAACGCGCCGAAGGTCTACGGCGCGGTCAAGGAGGTCTCGCAGTTCGACAACCTGCGCGAGGGTTACGAGGGGCAGGGCATTAACATCGCCGTCCTCGACACCGGCATCGACTGGACGCACCCGATGTTCGGCGGCGACCCGACCCCGCCCCGCCTCGGCGTCGCGCCCCCGGTCGCCGCCGCGAACACGAACCAGAAGGTCATCTACTACCTCCCGCTCACGGACATCGCCGCTAACGACGGCTTCGGCCACGGCACGCACGTCGCCTCGACCGCCGCCGGCTATCTCGCCCAGCACCCGGGCGCCGACGGCCTGCCGGGCACGCCCGACGACATCCGCCTCCACGGCGTCGCGCCGCAGGCGAAGCTCATGTCTTACACCGTGTGCAGCAACATCAGGTCCATCCCGGGCAGCCTCGGGCTCCCGTCCGTCGGCGGCTGCGAGGCGGCCGACACCATGATGGCCCTTGAGGACGCCGTCTCGCCCTTCACGCTGACGCTCCAGCCCAAGCCCGTCGCGCACATCATCAACCTGTCTCTGGGCGGCTCGGGCGGCCCCGACAACGCGACGGCCGTCGCGTGCAGCAACGCCGCGCTCACCGGCGCGACGGTCGTGGCCTCCTCGGGCAACTCCGGCCCCGGCGAGGGCACGACCGGCAGCCCGGCCGCCGGCGTCCACGTCATCTCCGTGGGCGCGACGACGCACCCCGGCGTCGCCGGCGCGTCCTTCAGCGCGAGCGTCGCGGGCGGCCGCGACGGGATGAACCTCAACCAGCTCGAAGGCAGCTCCGCGCCGCCCGCGACGATGACCAACAACTACGTCTACTGCAACTTCGCCGACACGCCCGATCAGGTGCCCGACTCGGTCCGCGGGAAGATCGCGCTCATCCGCCGCGGCAGCACCGTGGACGGCGGCGCGGCCGGCACGGGCCTCTTCGCCAACAAGGTCACGCAGGTCGCGGCCAAGGGCGCCGTCGCGGCCGTCATCTACAACAACGTGGACGGCGAGCTCTCGGGCGTGACCACCTACGCCTCGACCATCCCCGTCTTCGGCCTCTCGAAGGATAACGGCGAGTACCTACGCTCCATCATCGGTTCCGCCGCCGCCGGCGCCGTCTCGGCCAAGCAGCTCACGGTCAAGAAGGTCAGCGCGGCCTTCATGGGCCAGATGGGCGACTTCAGCTCGCGCGGCCCCGTGCGCGGGCTCGGGCAGGTCAAGCCTGACATCTCTGCGCCCGGCGTCGCCGTGCTCGCGGCCGTGCCGCCGGGCAGCCTGCTCGGCGCCATCGGCACGCTCGAAGGCACCCCGAACTACGCGCACCTCGACGGCACCTCGATGTCGGCGCCGCACGCCACCGGCGTCGCCGCGCTCATCAAGCAGGCGCACCCCGACTGGACGCCCGATGTCATCCGCACGGTCATGATTAACACGGCGACCAACCTGCGGTCGTCGGCGGGCGCGCCTAAGGCCGACGGCCCCGGGACGGCCGACTCGATCATCGCGCAGGGCGGCGGCCTCGTTGACGTGCCCGAGGCGGTGCGGGCCAAGGCTCTCATGGGCGTCACGGGCGACGGCGTCGAGAAGCCCGGCATCCTCGGCAGCCACTCCTACGGCGAGGTGCCCCTCGTCAACAGCCGCGTCTCCCACACCTCGCCCGTCACCGTCACCGTCCGCGACCTGTCGGGCCAGGGCGGCACCTACGAGCTGGGCGTGGCGAACAACCGCGACCTCCAGATCGCCGGCATCGGCGTCAGCCTCTCGCAGCAGAGCGTCAACCTGCCCGCGGGCGGCGAGGCCACCTTCACCGTCAACGCCACGTTCGACGGCAACCAGCTCCGCGAGATGATGGTCGCCAAGACCCAGGGGACGCAGGTCGCCTTCGAGAAGATACAGATGCAGTGGTTCGTCACCGCGCGCAGGAGCGACGGCGCCGAGTCCCTCCGCATGCCCTTCTTCTTCAGGCCGGGCCCGGCCATGCCGGCCGAGCCGATAATCGCGACCGATGTGGTCACCGACATCATGCCGGCGGGCGACGCCGGCGCGCAGCGCGACGCCGCGGGCTTCCAGCCCGAGTTAGACGGCGCCACCTACAAGGACATCCCCTTCGAAGTCGATGCCTCGACCTTCCGCGTGCAGGCGCTCACGGAGTGGACGCAGGTGGCCGAGTCGGGCCAGCCCGACCTCGACTACCAGCTGCTCGGCCCCGACGGCGAGGTGGTCACGCAGTCCGGCAACGGCGTCGGCCCCGAGTACGTTGACCTGACGGTCACGCGGCCCGGCACCTACACGCACCGCGTCATCGGCTACTCGAACGCCGCGACCGAGTTCACGGTGACGACGACCTTGACTAAGGGCTCGCCGCCGCCGGCGCTCGGCGCCATCGGGGGCGAGTTCACCGACGCCGAGGGCCGACAGGTGGACTTCGACGGCGCGTTCAAGCTCTCGTGGCAGGGCACGGGCGCCGAGCGCGGGTACGAGGTCGAGCGCTCGTCCGACGGCGGGCAGAACTGGCAGACGATAGCGACGCTCGGCGCCGACGCCCAGAGCCTCGCGCTCACGGACCAGCCGGACGGCGCGCAGCAGTACCGCGTCCGCGCCCTGACGCCCGGGAAGATAGGCTTCTACGTCACGCCGGGCAGCGCCGCGCAGTCGGTGCTCGTCGACCGCCGCTCGCTCGTCGACATCACGAGCGCGGTTCAGACGGCGATGTCCAACGTGACGTTCTCGGGCGGCGTCTTCCAGTTCGACCTGAACATGACCAACCCGACGGCGGGCGCCTACCTGCCGCGCGTCGAACTGAAGGTCGTCGGCGTGAACTCGGCGTCGGGCACGGTGAGGGTCGCGAACGCCGACAACGGCGGCGCGGGTACGGCGGCCTCGCCCGCATCGTTCGACTACTCGAACGCCCTGGGCCCCGACCAGATGTTCGCGGCGGGGGAGACGACCGCGGCGCGCACGCTGAAGTTCAGCGACCCGAAGGCCGAGCTCTTCACCTACGACATACAGGTGACAGCCTTCCAGCGCGCCTCGGGGGCGGCTTCGGGCGCCGCGGCGGGCGGCGACACGTCGGGCGCACAGGCCGGCGCCACGTCGCGGTCAGGCTCCGCGCCGACCGCGCTGCTGAGGTTCACGGCCAACCCGCTGACAAAGAGCGTGAGCGTCCAGCTCGTCAAGGCACTGAGGTAGGACGACGCCGTGGCCTTTAACGAGGGGTGCCTGCCGGCAGGAGACAGCATGTCT
>DATHBF010000398.1:0-14060 GCA_035296285.1 Pyrinomonadaceae bacterium
CCGACGCGGCTCATCTCGGTGATCATGCCGGTCACGTCGGTGGGGGCGCGGCCGACGACCGTCAGGTCGAGGTCAGCGCGCGTCAGGTCGCCGGCGCGCGACACTTCGCGGACGTTGATGCGCGAGACGCGGACGCTCGAAGGCAGCGCCTCTTCGAGGTCCGCGAGGAGCCGCGTCCACGAAAAGCCCTTGCGGTCGACGAGCGCGTGGGCGGCCTTCAGCGTCTCCTGCTGCTCGGGCGGGATGGTCTGCTTGATCTCGTTGGCCTGGCGGTCGAGGTCGGCTTTGCGGGCGTTCAACTCGCGCACCTGGCGGTCGGCCAGCGCCGTCTCGGCCGAGGCGCGACGGTATTCCGAGAGGACGTAGACGAGCGCCAGCAGCGAGACGGCCGAGACGGCGACGGCGACCGTCCACGGCAGCGTGCGGTTACGAAAAGGGTCGCTGGCGAGATTGAGTCTGGCTAACACTTAACTCTTGCGCTTTCCGAAGAGACCAAGGGGGCGCTACCACGAGAAGCATAACGCGCGCCGAGCGGGGCGCGCAACCGCTCCCACACCGGCCCTTACACGCCCCGTGGCCACTCAGGTTGCACAAAGAAGGTGTCGGGTGCCGGGTGTCAGGTGTCGGGTAAGAGCGAGTCGTCTTACCCGACACCTGACACCCGGCACCCGACACCGTTTTTCCCCTCTTTACTTACGGCCGTGTCGCCTGGCTGACGACGCGCGTGTTGATGACGCGGCCCGCCTGGTCGAGCGTCAGCTCGATGACGGCGCCGGTGGTGTCCACGACCCGCCGGAGGGTCTGCCCGGCCGTGTTGGTCGTCTCCTCGCCCTGCCGCGTGAGCCCGGAGACGTTGCCGACGACGCGCTGGCCCACGACCGTGCCCGCCGAGTCGAGCGTGCGCTCTACGATGCTGCCCGAGCGGTCAACGACGCGCTGGACGGTCTGGCCGAGCGTGTTGACCGTGTTGCTCAAAAGCCCGCCCGGCTGCGTCAGGTTGCCCACGGTCTGGCCCACGGTGCCGACCGTGCGGTCAACGACGCCGCCCGGCTGGAGCGCGGTGTTGGCGACGCCGCCGACGGCGCCGACCGTGTTGTCAACGGACTGGAGGAGGCGTTCGAGTATCTGCGGGTTGCGGTCAACGGTCGTCAGCGTGCGGTCGATGATGGCGGCGACGTTGTCGAGCCGGACCTTCAGGAGCACTTCGGCGCGCACGCCCTTGATGGTCAGGTCCACGTCGTCAATGCCCACGTCGGCCCCGGCCGTCAGCGCGAGGAGGTTGGCGAGGCGCGCGTCGAGCGAGACGCGCGCGCGCAGGTTCTTCACCTTCAGCGTGATCTCCTCGACCGAGAGGTTGGGCACGTCGAGCAGCACGTCCGGGTCGCCGGTGGCGGCCGACTGGCGGCGGCGCTCGCTCGCCTCCTGCTGCCGCCGGATGTCTTCCTGCGAGAGCGGGCGGACGGGCGTGACGCCGGGCGTTGTGGGCGTCGGGCGCGGTGACGGCTGCTGCTGGCGCGCGCCGGTGGAGCTGCCGGTGATAGAGGCGTTCGCGTCGCCGCGGTTCGTCGTGGTCGTCGTGCCCTGCGCGCTCGCGGCGGCGCAGAAGAGGACAAGTGTCAGGGCAGACCACAGCGGTGAAAGCTTCTTCATTATCTCCTCCGAAAAGGTTTTGACTTCACTTCGAGGGTGTGGACGGCGCCTGGGCGGGGGACGCCTGAAAGTTTGCGCGGCGCGCGTCGAGGAGGCGGAGCACGGGGCCGAGGTCGGCGCGGAAGCGGACGCGGCCGTGCACTTCGCGCAGCAGCACTTCGATGCGGCCGGCGCGCACCATCACGCCGACGCGCAGGTCTAAGCCACGGCCGCTCCCGTCGCCCGCCGCCACCTCAGTCCCCGCGTACAGGTCCGTCTCCACGATGCGGCGCTCGGCGATGTTCAGCTCGAAGTCTTCGTCCTTACTCTGCCGCGGGGCAGGCTGCGTCTGAGCGCGGGCCTGAGTCGCAATGATGACGAGCGCGGCGCAGACGATAAGGGCGTGAAGCGCGGCTCGCGTCATCTTCTCCCCCCCTTGCGCGCGGAGGCGGTACGCGGAGACCTGGCGGGCGGCGCCGACGGAATCGAAGCCTGCGGCCGGGGGGGAGCGGGCGGGGCGGCTTCGGGCGCGGGGTCGGGGCTCGGGGGGATTTCGCCGAGGGCTTCGGCGACGATGCGGTCGATGTCGGCGAAGACGCTCGTGATGCGGAGCGTGATGCCGATGTCGCGGTAGGTGACGCCGGGCTGCACCTGCGGCGGGAGGTTCTGGCGCTCGGCCTCCCAGACCGTCTCGCGCTTCGGCCGGCCCGTGAACTCGACCGAAGTGTTCGGCACCTTCTCGAAGCGCAGCTCGCGGGCCGTCACGCGCCCCGTGATGGAAACGTCGGCCGCGTCAACTGCCGGCGGCTGCGGAGCCTGACGCGCGCCGCTTCCCTCCTGCGCCCCGGCCCGCGCCGCGAGCGCGCAGACGACGACGGCCGCGACGACGACTCCCGTAAGCAGTCTTCTCATCAACATCGGACGGGCCCCCGGCCCTTCGGACTCGTTTGGAGGGAACTTTAAAAGGGGGGTTTGTTGAAGCGCGGCCATGATAGCAAATTTCCGCGGCGGCGCAAGACGGATTCCGCCGCCGGCTCGGTCAGCGCGGCTCGTTCGACGGCGTGCCGCCCGCGCGCGGCTCGGGCGGCGCGACGCAGTAGGCGACGACGCGGTTGCGGCCGAGGTTCTTGGCGCGGTAGAGGGCGGTGTCGGCCATCTCGACGAGCTGGATGGGGTCGCGCCCGTCGTCCGGGTAGGCGGCGACGCCGACGCTGATGGTGACGCGCAGGACTTCGCCCGTGTCGTTCTGCCCGCCGCGGCGCGCGGCCGCGAAGTGGTGGGCCTCGACGGAGCTTCTGACGCGCTCGGCCGCGACGAGCCCCTGCGCGCAGTCGGCGTTCAGGAGGAAGGCCGCGAACTCCTCGCCGCCGAAGCGCGCCGCCACGTCGCCGGCCCTGAGCGCCCGCGTGATGAGCGTGCTCACCTCCTCGATGGTCTGGCTGCCGACGAGGTGGCCGTGGCGGTCGTTGACCGACTTGAAGTGGTCGAGGTCCATCATCAGGACGCAGAAGGGGCGCTCCTCGGCCTCCGAGCGGGCGGCCTCGCGCCGCAGCTCCGAGAAGAAGGAGCGGCTGGTCAAGAGTCCCGTCAGCTCGTCGTGGGCGAGCAGGCGGTGAATCTGTCGCTGGAACTCGCGGTCGATGTCGTCGAGCAGGTCGAAGCGCAAGAGCTGTTCGCCGATGGTCAGCTTGTCGCCGTCCTGCATGTAGGCTTCGCGGACGGGCTCGCCGTTGAGGAGCGTGCCGTTGGTCGAGTCGAGGTCGCGGAGGCGGTAGCGCCGCTCGCCGTTCGAGGGGTCGCGCTCGATGGTGATGCGGGCGTGGATGCGCGAGGCGAGGGCGTCGTTGACGCGCACGTCGGCTTCGAGCGCGCGCCCCAGTGTCACCTCGTCGCGCTCCAGGGGGATGGGGGCGGCGATCAGCTCGCCGCGCAGGAAGACGAGCGCGGGGTGGCGCTCGCGCCCGCCCGCCGCGCCGCGGCGCTCCTCGGCCGGCACCGTCGTGTGAGTTTTCTCGCCCTCCTCCCAGCTCATGGCGCCCACATGATAAATAAAAAGCCGCGAATCGGGAATCAGGAATCGTGAATCGTTAAAGGCGACTCTCCTATTCACGATTTACGATTTACGAGTTTCGCTCCTATAATCTCCGCAACGGAAAACCCGTCGAGGAGTTTTAGAGTTGAGCGAAGAAGCGGCGTTAGAGTGCACTTGGGCGAAGCATTCTTTGACGGTCGAGCGCGTGTCGGTGGCGCGGCTGCCGACCGCGGTCGGCGAGTTCCGCATCGCCGGCTACCGCTCGACCGTGAGCGAGGAGGAGTTCGTCGCCCTCTTCAAAGGCGACCTCCGGCCCGACATCCCCACCCTCGCCCGCATCCACTCGCAGTGTCTGACGGGCGACGTGTTCGGCTCGACGAAGTGCGACTGCGGGCCGCAGCTCCACGCCGCCATGAGGTTGATCGAGCAGGAGGGGCGCGGCGCCATCGTCTACCAGCTCCAGGAGGGGCGCGGCATCGGCATCATCAACAAGATTCGCGCCTACGCCCTCCAGGACGAGGGGGCCGACACCATCGAGGCCAACGAGCGTCTTGGCCTCGCCGTTGACCTGCGCGAGTACCGCCAGTGCGCCGAGGTGCTCTTCGACCTGGGCTTGTGCCAGGTGCGGATGATGTCGAACAACCCTTTGAAGCTGCGCGCGATGGAGGAGGCGGGCCTGAGAGTCGTCGAGCGCGTCGCGCTCGCGGTCGAGCCGGCCGACGCCGCCATGCACTACCTGCGCACGAAGAAGGAGAAGCTCGGCCACCTGCTCGAACACATCGAGTAGGCGACTCGGGCCGTAGCGCGCCCGCCTCATATCCAAAAATTCGTACGGCGCGTCTTTAGTTATTTGGATGCGCGCCGCGCAGCGACCTCATTTCGCTCGCCTAATCTCCGCCGGCCCGCCGGTGGAATGTTGCTTGCATCGCGACTTCACGTCTTCCAACACCGGCCAAGGGTTCGGCCCCCCTCGCATAACGGGGCCGACCACCCGGGCGGCCGAACGTTAAGAGCCCACTACGCCCCGAACGAAGCAATCTCAAGCGGTCTTTACCCCGGCCCGGGCCTACCCGAGCCGGGCGAACTGCCAGACTTCAACCTGGAGGCTCTATGCACACCCTAAATCTTAGGACGCTCTCCCCCGCGCGCCGGCTCGCCGCCGCCCTGCTCTGCCTGCTGCTGGGCGCGACGGCCGCCCTCGCGCAGACGGGCCGCTCGACGGTGCGCGGCACGGTCCGCGACCAGCAGGGCAACGTCGTCATGGGCGCCAACGTGACGCTCGTGGACGTGGACAAGAACGCCTCGCGCACGCAGACGACGAACGAGGAGGGCGGCTACGTCTTCGCCGCCATCCCGCCGGGCAGCTACCGCGTCGAGGTCGAGTCGAAGGGCTTCAAGAAGGTCGCGGTCGCCGACGTGCGGGCGCTCGTTGACACGCCGACGGACGTGGACGTGCAGCTCGAAGCCGGCCTGGAGACCGAGACCGTCACCGTCACCAGCTCCGTCGAGGCGCCGCTCAACACCACCGACGCCACCATCGGCACGGCCTTCGAGAACCGCCGCATCATGGAGATGCCGCTGAACGGGCGCAACGTCGTCGGCCTGCTCTCGCTCCAGACCGGCGTGACGCGCACCGGCTACGTCAACGGCGGCCGCGCCGACCAGGCCAACGTCCTCTTGGACGGCGTGGACGTGAACGAGCAGCAGCGCGGCCTGGACGTGGTGACGGACGAGGCGTTCGCCAGCGTCCTGCGCTCGACGCCCGACTCGCTCCAAGAGTTCCGCGTCATCACGACGAACCCGAACGCCGAGCAGGGCCGCAGCTCCGGCGCGCAGGTCTCGCTCGTCACCAAGTCGGGCACCAACGACTTCCACGGCTCGCTCTACGAGTACCACCGCAACACGGTGACGAGCGCCAACGACTTCTTCAACAACAAGGCCGGCGTCGAGCGCCCGCCGCTGCTCCGCAACATCTTCGGCGGCTCGATAGGCGGCCCCATCAAGAAGGACCGCATCTTCTTCTTCGGCACCTACGAGGGCTTCCGCGAGGCGACGGCCACGACGGTCGTCCGCGAGGTGCCGCTCCCGACGCTCGGCCAGGGGATAGTGCGCTACCGCACCGACAGCGGCGTCTCCGACCCCAGCTGCCCGGCCGGCACGCCCGCCGGGGTCCGCTGCCTGAACGTCGCGCAGATCAACGCCGCCTACACAAGCGCCAACGGCGTCTCGCCCGGCATCAACCCGGCGGCCCTCGCCGCGCTGGCCGGCGCCGCCTCCCGCTACCCGGCCAACGACCCCGGCGTCGGCGACGGCCTCAACACCTCGGGCTTCCGCTTCAACGCCACCACGCCCGCGCGCCTGAACACCTACATCACGCGCTTCGACTTCCAGGCCACCAACCGCCAGACCTTCTTCCTGCGCGGCAACTACCAGCAGGACACCGTCACCCACTCGGTCTACGGCGCGCCCGATTGCGCCAGCAACGGCGACAACGTCCAGTGCTTCCCCGACACGCCCGCGCTCACGCTCTGGAACCACCCGTGGGGCATCGCCGCCGGCCACACCTGGACCATCTCGAACAACCGCGTCAACCGCTTCACGTACGGCTACACGCGCGCCGCCTTCACCGACCAGGGCGACTCGACCTCGAACCTCCTCTCCTTCCGCTTCGTCTTCCGCCCGAACGGCTTCCACCGGACCGTCGAGCGCACGACACCCGTGCACAACTTCGTCGAGGACTTCTCCTGGGTTAAGGGGACGCACACCTACCAGATGGGAGGCAACGTCCGCCTCATCACCAACAACCGCAACTCCTTCGCCTCCTCCTTCGACAGCGCCATCACCAACCCCTCGTACTACGACGCCTCGGGCGACGTGATCCTGTTCGACGACAACGGCGACCCCATCTTCTCGGACGTGTCCTCGGCCTCCGAGACCGACCTGCGCGACGCGCTGACGGCCGTCATCGGCCGCTTCTCGCAGTTCTCGGCCAACCTCCAGTACGACGCGGGCGGCCAGCTCCTCGCGGCCGGCTCGCCCTCGGCCCGCTCGTTCGCCACGCAGGAGTACGAGGTGTACGTGCAGGACTCCTGGCGCTGGCGTCCCAACCTGACGCTCACCTACGGCCTGCGCTGGTCCACCTCGACGCCCGTCTACGAGCGCAACGGCGTGCAGGTGACGCCGACCGTCGGCCTCGGCGACCTCTTCCGCCGCCGCGTCGAGAGCGCCGACCGCGGCGTGCCCTTGAACGAGCTGATAACGCTCGACCTCGCGGGCAAGGCCAACGGGCGGTCCGGCTACTACGACCAGGACTGGAACAACTTCGCGCCCTCGGTCGCCGTCGCCTACTCGCCCGACTTCGGCGACAACTTCTTCGGCCGCCTCGTCGGGCGCCGCGGCAAGAGCGTCATCCGCGCCGGCTACCGCCTGACCTACGACCGCATCGGCAGCCAGCTCGCCGTCAACTTCGACCTCAACTCCTCGCTCGGCTTCAGCTCCGCGCGGTCCATCGCCGCCAACACCTTCAACGTCACCGACCGCCTCGGGCCGCTCTTCGCCGGCTCGAACGTCAACGTGCGGCCCCTCCTGCTCGCGCGCGGCTTCGACCTGCCGGCCTCGCTCTCCTTCCCGCTGACGACGCCGGCCAACGAGGACCAGCGCATCGAGCAGTCGCTCGACGACACCATCACGACGCCCTTCAACCACAGCGTCAACGTCTCGTACGGGCGCGAGCTGGGCAAGGGGCTCTCGTTCGAGGCGGCCTACGTCGGCCGCTTCGCCCGCAAGCTGCTCGCCACGCGCGACGTGATGCACCTCAACAACATCCGCGACCCGCAGTCGTTGATGACCTGGTACGACGCCGCCAACCGGCTCGTCGACATGCGCTACGCGGGCGCGGCCATCACGTCTGTCCAGCCCATCCCGTTCTTCGAGAACATGTTCCCCGGCCTCGCCGGCAACTACAACGTGCTCGGCAACAGCGTGGCCCTGACGGCGACGCAGGCCGCCTACCGCCGCTTCGCGCTGCCCTCGGTGGGCGGGCGCAACTCGACCGACTACACCTTCGCGCAGCTCCTCTGGGACGACGCGGCGAACTGCACCCCGCAGGACGCCAACTTCTGCCCCGGCCCGGCGCGCTTCAACAACACCTTCTTCCACCCGCAGTACGGGGCGCTCTCGGTCTTCTCGACCATCGCGCGCTCGAACTACAACTCGGCGCAGTTCTCCGTGCGCCAGCGGCTCCGCAACGACCTCGTCTTCGACTTCAACTACACGCTGTCGCACTCGCTCGACAGCGCCTCGGGCCTGCAAAGCTCGACCGGCTACGGCACGGCCTTCATCCTCAACCCGCTCGACCCGGACCTGAGCTACGCCAGCTCGGACTTCGACGTGCGCCACGTCGTCAACGCCAACTGGCTCGTCGGCCTGCCCGTCGGGCGCGGCCGCTGGCTCGGCCACGACATGAACAAGTGGGCCGACGGGGTCTTAGGCGGCTGGCAGCTCACCGGCATCTTCCGCTGGAACTCCGGGCTGCCGGTCCTCTTCGGCTTCTACCAGTCCGACCGCTGGGCGACGAACTGGAACGCGCAGTCGAACGGCGTCCGCGTCCGGCCCGTCGCGGCCTCGCCGGGGAACTTCAACGGCGAGCCGAACCTCTTCGCCGACCCGACGGCCGCCCTCCAGAGCTTCCGCGACGCGCGGCCCGGCGAGCCCGGCGACCGCAACGTCATCCGCGGCCCCGGCTACGTCTCGCTCGACGCCGGGCTCTCCAAGTCCTTCCGGATGCCCTGGGAGGGCCACTCCCTCCAGTTCCGCTGGGAGGTCTTCAACGTCACCAACACGCAGCGCTTCGACGGCAACACCCTCGCCGACCAGAGCCTGACGCAGGACCCCTTCGTCTTCAAGCCCGAGGCCAACCCGGACTTCGGCCGCTTCACCTCGACGCAGACGCCGCTCAACGAGACCAAGGCCGGGCGCGTCATGCAGTTCGCCCTCCGCTACCAGTTCTAGCGGCGGCCGCAACACGAAAGGCGTGCCGGGACTCGAAGTCCCGGCACGCCTTTCTCATTCGGCCCTACTTACCGGCTAAGGCTTGCCGCCCTTCCGCATCCGCTCCGCGTCGCGGCTGATGAGGCGGCTCAGCTCGATGACTTCGTCGAGGTCGCGCCCGGCGCGCGCGCCTTCCCAGGCGTTCAACACGTCCGTGTTCTTGAAGACGGGGTTGCTGACGAAGCTCATCAGCGCGCGGTCGAGCCGCATCAGCGCCCGCTTCATCCCGGCGCCGTCGGCCGGCGGCGCGTAAGGCTCGCGCGCCTCCGAGTCCTTCTCGGGCCGCGGCAGCGGCAGGTTAGATTTAAGGCGCGAGGCCCGCTTCTTCATCTCGGCCGCCGACCCCGCGATGAGCCCGTAGTCGGGCTCCGCCGCCGGCATGACGGCGCCCAGCATCCGGTTGTTGACGGCCTGCAACCGCTCGAAGTCCTCGGCGATCTGCTCCATCGGCAGCCGCAGCAGGCTCACGCCGCGCGGCCTCGCCGCCTCCCTCTGCATCTCGCGCATGATGCGCATGCGCTCGCCGATGCTCGGCGCCTGCGTCTCGCGCGGCGGGGGGTTGGGGCGGCGCGGGCTACCGCCGCCCACCTTCTGCGCCCGGGCGCCGCCGGGCGCGAGCAGCAGGAGGACGAGGGCGGCGAGCATTGCGAGCGGCGCGGTCGGCGCCGTGAGACTTAGGCAGCGACTTTTCATGGCGGCCTCCGTAGGCGGTTCGGACTAACGCGTGCGGGTGCGTTGTAGTATATTCCCGGCGGCCGGCTCCCAACAAATTTTTTCGAGCGGGCGAGCCGGGCCTTCACCTTAAAACAAGCGGCCCCGCTAAACCCTTCGACGGAGGTCGGCCCGATGAAAGCACTGCTCGCCGCGGCCCTGCTGCTGGCCGCGCTGACCGCGCCCGCGACCGCGCAGAGCGGCACCGTCACCGTCTACGGCGACCTCAAGGTTGACGACAGCAAGGCCGGCGCGATGGTGCCGAGGACGTTCGAGGTCGTGCTCTACAGGCTCGCCGGCCCCGTCGTCGCCCGCGACCGCGTGCCGGCCGGCGGGCGCTACCGCTTCATGGGCCTCCGCAGCGGCGAGTACCAGATCGCCGTCGAGGTCGAGTCGCAGGAGATCGCGCGCGTCCCCGTCTCGGTCAGCGGCGGCGGCGTGGGCGTCAGGGAGTTGCGCCAGGACTTCGAGCTGGAGTGGAAGCCGAACGCGGCGCCCGCGCCCAAGACGGCGACCGTCTCGGCCGCCGACTTCTACAAGCGCGAGGGCGCGAACAAGTCGGCCTTCGAGAAGGCGCAGGGCGAGCTCGGCAGGAAGCGTTACGAACAGGCGGCGGCCCTGCTCGCGCAGCTCACGGCCGCCGACCCGCAGGACTTCCAGGCGTGGACCGAGCTGGGCACGGCCCACTTCCTACAGGGCAGGAAGGACGACGCCGAGAAGGCTTACCAGCGCGCCCTCGAAGTGCGGCCCGCCTTCGCCCTCGCGCTCCTCAACCTCGGCCGCCTGCGCGTCGCCGACAAGAAGTTCGAGGCGGCGCTCGACCCGCTCGCGCGCGCCCTCCAGACGCAGCCCGACAACGCCGACGCCCACCTCCTGCTCGGCGAGGCTTACCTCCAACTGAAGAAGGGCTCGAAGGCCGTCCCCCATCTCGACGAGGCCGCGCGACTCGGCCGCCCCGAAGCCCACCAGCGCCTCGCCACCCTCTACAACGCCGCCGGCCGCAAAGACCTCGCCGCCGCCGAGTACGAACAACTGCTCGCCAAACGACCCGACCACCCCGACCGCAAGAAGCTGGAGCAGTACGTCAAGGAGAACAAGAAGCAGTAGGCAGCAGGCTCCGCGTCGAGGCTGTTGAAGCTGACGGGCGTGCCGTTCGGCATCGAAGGTCTTTCCACTGACTACCGGCTACTGTCTACCGGCTACTTTCTTTGCTAGACTCGGCCGTGCGTGAGCGAGCGCATCTACAGAGACCCGGTCCACAACATCATCCGCCTCCGCACGAACACGGACGAGGGGCGGCTGATGGTGCGCCTCGTAGACTCGTTCGAGTTCCAGCGCCTGCGGCGCATCAAGCAGCTCGGCCTCGCCCTCTTCACCTACCAGGGCGCCGAGCACTCGCGCTTCGCGCACTCCCTGGGCGTGCTCCACCTGATGACGCGCGTCCTCGACCGCCTCTCGGAGAAATACCCCATCGGCGAGGAGGAGCGCGCGGCCGCCCGCGCCGCGGCGCTGCTCCACGACATAGGCCACGGCCCCTTCTCGCACGTCATGGAGAAGGTCCTACACTTCCACCACGAGGAGTGGACCGTCCGCGCCGTGACGAGCGCCGAGACCGAGATCGGCCGCGTGCTCGCCGACTTCTCCGCGGACCTTCCGCGCCGCGTCGCCGACATCGTCGAGGGCGGCTTCCGCCCCTCCTTCTTCGCGCAGCTCGTCTCCTCGCAGCTCGACGTTGACCGCATGGACTACCTGCTGCGCGACTCCCTGATGACGGGCGCGAAGTACGGATTGTACGACCTCGAATGGGTCGTCAACGCCATCGAGGTGGACGAGGCGAACGAGCGCATCTACGTCGCCGCGCGCGGCATCTACGCCGTCGAGGAGTATTTGCAGGCGCGCTACTACATGTTCCGCCAGGTCTACTTCCACCGGACGCTGCGCTCGGCCGAGGCCGTCCTGCGCTCGACCTTGAGGCGCGCCCTGGAAGTCATCGCGCGCGGCGGCGACGTGTGGTGCGCGCCCGGCACGGCCTTCGAGAAGGTGCTCCGCCGCCGCCCGCTCACGCTCGCCGACCACATCGAGATGGACGACTCCGACGTGCTCTTCCACGTCAAGCAGTGGCAGCACTCGTCGGACGCCATCCTCTCCGACCTCGCGCGCCGCTTCGTCGCCCGCCGCCTCTTCAAAGCCATCGACCTCGACATGCCCGCCGACGAGCGCGCGCCCTTCCTCTCGGCCGCCCGCGCCTGCGTGGAGCGCCGCGGCTTCGACCCCGACTATTATTTCATCGAGGACCACGCGGGCGACGTGCCCTACTACTCCTACTACAACGCCGAGGAGGTCGAGGCCAAGTCGCTCATCTACGTCGAGGACGGCTACGCCCGCCCCCGCGTCCGCGAGATCAGCGAGGTCAGCGAGGCGGTCCGCGGCCTGCGCGGCTACCGCCTCTACCGCGTCTGCTTCCCCGACGAGGCCAAGGAAGAGGTCTACGCGCTCTACCACAAGTAGCCGCCCATGCCCGACATGCTCGTCAACCTTCTGCGTCTGCCGCCGCCCGGCCCGGAGGTGGAGGGCGTGGTGGTGCGTCGGGCGCAGCCGTGGGAGTTGTCGAAGGTCCGGGCGTTCGTGGCGCGCGTGTTCGCGGAGGGGTGGGCCGACGAGATAACGGCGGGGTTCGCGCGGCAGCCCGTGACGGTCTACGTCGCGGCGCGGGAGGGGCGGCTCGTGGGCTTCGCGGCTTACGAGTGCACGCGGCGGAACTTCTTCGGGCCGACGGGCGTCGTCGAGGGGGAGCGCGGGCGCGGCGTGGGTCGCGCGCTGCTCCTGGCCTCGCTGTGGGGACTGCGCGAGATGGGTTACGCTTACGCCGTCATCGGCGGCGTCGGCCCGGCCGACTTCTACGCGCGGGCCGTCGGCGCCACGCTCATCCCCGACAGCACGCCCGGCGTCTACGCCGACCCTTTAAAGGGCGATTCCTAAAGACAAGATGCTTCGTCGCGCGCTCGCCTTCCTCTTCATTATTGCTTCGGCCCCGGCCGCGGCCGCGCAGGGCGCGCGCGCGCAGGTGGCCGTGCTCGACTTCGGCGGGACCGAGACGGGCCTGCGCGCGGCCGAGCGCGTGGCGCAGGTGCTTGCGCGCGAGGGCGCGCTGAAGGTCGCGGTGCTCGACCGGGGGTTGGCGCGCGCCGGCGCGCGCGGCGTCGGCTACTCGGGCTCGCTCAACATGACGCTCGCGGAGGCGCGCGACCTCGGCTCGGCCGTCGGCTGCGACTTCTTCCTGACCGGCGACGCGCAGACCATCCGCCGCTCGCCCTCCGAGCGGCCCGTCTACTTCGAGTCTTACGCCTCCGTCTTTCTGGTCAGCGCGCGCACCGGCCGCCTCCTGCTCTGGGACCGCCCCGCGGCCGAGCGCGCCGCCGCCGCAGAGGCCGAAGCAGCACTGCTCTCGTCAATCGGCCCCGCGACGGCCGCGCGCTACCTCGCCGCAATCGAAGAGGCCGCCGTGCGCGAAGAGCGCGAACGCGGGACGGCCGCCGGGGATGAGGGCGAGGCCGTCATAGACCTTTCGGTCGAGGCCGACGGCGCGCAAGCCCCGGGCGTGCGCGAGCCCGCCCCTTACAGGCGCTTGCGCCCCTCTTACCCGGAGACGGCCGCGCGCGCCGAGGCCGAGGCGACCGTTGACGCTTCGGTCGAGATAGACGCCGCGGGGAGAGTGACCCGCGTCGAGATCGTCCGCTGGGCCGGCTTCGGGCTCGACGACGAAGTCGCCGCGACCATTCGCCGCATGAACTTTCACCCGGCCGAGCGCGACGGCGAGCGGGTCGCCGTGCGCGTCCTCCTCCGCTACAACTTCCGCCGCCCGCCGAAGGAGAGATGAGACTTAAGAAGCACGCCCCGCGAACCCCGAAGGCCGCGGCCCTCTGGCTCGCGGCCCTCTGCCTGCTCGCGTGCCTCCCTACGCCCTCGCGCCCGGCCGCCAACTCTTCGGGGCGCGAAGCGCGCCTGCGCGTCTTCGACGAAGTCTGGGAGCAGGTGCGCGCGCGCTACTTCGACCCGAAGCTGCACGGCGTTGACTGGCTGGAGGTGCGGCGCGAGATGAGGCCGCAGGCGGAGGCGGCCGGGAGCGTCGAGGAGTTATACGCCGTGCTGCGGCGGATGCTGGCGAGCCTGCGCGACCCGCACACGCGCGTCTTCGCGCCGGGCGAGGGCGCCGACTGGCGCGTCCGCCGCTTCGTCACCGTCGGCGTCTCGGTCCGCGAGTCTGAGGGCGCGGTCGTCGTCGCCGACGTGGAGCGCGAGTCCGCGGCGGCGCGCGCGGGCGTGCGGGCGGGCGACGAGGTCTTGAGCGTCGCGGGCGAATCCGTCTCGTCTCTCCTCGCTCAAAAACTCGCGGAGCGGCCGGCGGCGAACCCTTCGAGCGCGCGGAGGCTCGCGCTCGCGCGACTCTTTGAAGGCCCGCCGGAGACGGATGTCGAGGTCGCCTTCCGGCGTGCGGGCGAGGCGCGCGCGAGGACGGCGAGGCTCCGCCGCGTCGAGGCCGTGCGCAGCCCGTCTTTCGAGGCGCGGCTCGCGTCGGGGCGCGTCGGCGTCGTCCGCTTCAACATCTTCACGCAGGAGATGGCGCCGCGGCTGGCGCGCG
>DATHBF010000399.1:0-4585 GCA_035296285.1 Pyrinomonadaceae bacterium
GCGCGAGACGACCGGCGTGATGTGCACGAAGGCGGGCTGCCGCGGCGAGATCGTCGTCAAGAAGTCGAAGCGCGGTAAGTACTTCTACGGCTGCTCGGAGTACCCGAAGTGCGACGCCGTCTACTGGGACAAGCCGGTCGCCGAGCCCTGCCCGAAGTGCAACGCGCCTTTCGTCCTTGAGAAGACGACGAAGAAGGGCACGACCCGCTCCTGCGCCGCCGAAGGCTGCGGCTACACGGAGGACGTGACGGGCGCCGCCGCGGGCGCGCAGCCCCCGGCCGCCAGCACGGGCCGCAACGCCGGCCGCATCGCGGGCTAATCAAACCAGGGAACGCCGACACGGACGGAGGGTGAGCACGCCGCTCATCCTCCGTTTGTCTTTTGCGGCCCGACACTTTAAATTTTATCCACGCACTTTAAATCAGGAGACCCACTCTGATGTTCAGACGCCGACTGCGGGCGGCCCTGCTCTGCTCGCTCCTCTTCGCGCACCTGCCGGCCAGGGCGCAGCAGCCGCAGCCTTCTCCGACGCCCGACCCGAACGACCCCGTCCAGCGCATCCGCGACGAGGGGCTGAACCGCTCGCAGATCATGCAGACGCTCTCTTATTTGACGGATGTCATCGGGCCGCGCCTGACGGGCTCGCCCGGCATGAAGCGCGCGAACGAGTGGACGCGCGACAGGCTGACGGGGTGGGGCTTGCAGAACGCGCGCCTCGAAGCGTGGGGGCCGTTCGGGCGCGGCTGGACGCTGCGGCGCTTCTCGGCCGAGGTCGTCGAGCCGCAGGCCATCCCGCTCGTCGCCTTCCCCAAAGCCTGGTCGCCGGGCACCGACGGCCCCCTCGTCGCCGAGGTCGTCTACGTGGGCGCGAGGAACGAGCAGGAGCTTGAGAAGTTCCGAGGGATGCTGCGCGGACGCGTGGTCCTGAACGGCCCCGTGCGCGAGGTCAAGGCGCACTTCACGCCCGAGGCCGAGCGGCTGACGGAGAAGGAGTTGTTAGACCTCGCCAACGCGTCCGACCCGGCCACGCGGCCGCCGCGCCAGTCGCGCGCCTCCTCGCCGGACTTCCGGCAGCAACTCGCCTTCGCCGCGCGCAAGCTGACCTTCTTCCAGGAGGAGGGCGCGGCGCTGGTCGTTGACCCGAGCCGCGCGGGCGACGGCGGCAACATCTTCGTCCAGTCGGCGACGGTGCCGCAGCCGGCCCGCTCCGCCGCCGCGCCCGCCGACGGCGAGACGCGCGGCGCGCGCGCCTGGGACGTGAACGCGCCGAAGTTCGCGCCGCAGCTCGTCCTCTCTATCGAGCAGTATAACCGCCTCGCGCGCATGATTCAGGCCGGCGAGCGCGTGCGCGTCTCCGTCAACCTCGAAGTGCAATTCCACGGCGAGGACCTGATGGGCTACAACACGGTCGCGGATATTCCCGGCACGGATTTGAAGGACGAGGTCGTGATGGTCGGCGGCCACCTTGACTCCTGGCACGGCGCGACGGGCGCGACCGACAACGCCGCGGGCGTCGCCGTGGCGATGGAGGCCGTGCGCATCATCAAGGCGCTGGGCTTGCAGCCGCGCCGCACCATCCGCGTCGCCCTCTGGAGCGGCGAGGAGCAGGGCGTCTACGGCTCGAAGGCTTACGTCGAGCAGCACTTCGGCAGGCTCGTCACGCCGAGCCCGACGCCCGCGCCCACACCCGGCCCGCCCGAGGCCGCCGCCGACAAGCCCGTCAGCCCTGAGCCGACCCCGGCGCCCGCGCAAGCGACCATCGTCACGAAGCCGGAGTACGAGCGCTTCAGCGTCTACTTCAACCTCGACAACGGGACGGGGCGCATCCGCGGCGTCTACATGCAGGGCAACGAGGCGGCCCGCCCGCTCTTCAGCCGGTGGCTCGCGCCCTTCGCCGACACCGGCGCGCAGACGCTCACGCTCTCGAACACGGGCGGCACCGACCACCTCCCCTTCGACGCCATCGGCCTGCCCGGCTTCCAGTTCATTCAGGACGAGATAGAGTACTCGACGCGCACGCACCACTCGACGCAGGACGTGTTCGACCGCATCCAGGCCGACGACATGAAGCAGGCCGCCTCCGTCATGGCCGCCTTCGCCTACCAGGCCGCCATGCTCGACACGAGGTTCCCGCGCAAGCCCGTCAGGGCCGTCATCAAATCGGAGGCCGCGCTGCGCGCCGAGGAGGAGACTTCGGCCGCGCCGCCCGCCGTTAAAAAGCCGGAGGGCAGGCGGCCGCGGGTCGGGAGCGCGTCCAGGCGCCGGCCCTAATACTTGCCGGAGGCGACGTACTCGGTCAGGTAGCGGCGCAGCTTGTCGCGGTTCGTCTTGCGGTACTCCTCGTAGTCGTGCGAGATGCCCTCGTCGGCGCGGGCGAAGAGGACGTAGGCTTCGAGCAGGCCGGCCTCTTCGAGCGTGACGAGTTCTCCGAGCATGGGGTCGAGCTTCTTGACCTTGCCGCCCTTCAGCTCATTCCGCGCGGCCTCGACGACGCGCCGCAGCGCGTCCGCCTCTTCGCGCAGGCTGTGCCGGTAGGTCTTCTCGGCCGGGTACTCCTTCCTGAGCCTCTCGTAATCCTTGACCGTCCACGCGGCGCGCGCCAGCCCGTACCACATCCACGCCCCCGACCCGCCGCTCTTGTCGCCGAGCGCCTTCGGGTCAATCGTGATGGTCATCTTGTTGTCCTTCATTGGCGTCACCGAGGTCGGCGGGTCGATCTTCGGGTGGCCGAGGCGCACGCCCCTGGCGTCGGCCCAGCGGACGAGGCCGTTGTTCCAGACGTAGCCGTTGTAGGGGACGGCGATGATGGCCTCGACGTACTTGTCGCGGGCCTCGTCCATGCGGGCCTGGCGCAGGTAGGTGTTGCCCCAGTAGCGGTAGGCGGTCTCGCGGTCGGGGTTGATCTGGATGGCGCGCGCGTAAGCCTTGCCGGCGGCGCCGGATTTAACCGTTGACAGCCCTTCCGGCCAACCGTTACCTTAAATTTATGGCCGCCCACTCCCTCCGGCCTCGAATCCTTCAGACGACTTCCCAACTCATCGGTTCCCAAAAATGAAGACCTCGCCAAGAAGCCACGCTCTCATCATCCCGGCGCTGCTGCTGCTCGTCTGCCTCGCGCCCGCCGCCGCGCGCGCCTCCAACGTCGAGGGCACCGTGCTCGACGCGGCCGACGGCGCGACGCTGCTCGTCTCGACGCGCGACAACACGGCTGCCCGCTTCCGCCTGCGGTCGCTTAAGGTGCCGCCCGTGGCTTCGGCCTTCGGCAGCCTCGCGCGCAAACACCTCTCGGACCTGACGAAGGGCAAGAAGGTCAGGCTCAAGGTCACGGCGCTCGACCGCGACGGGACGCTGGTCGGGCCGGTCTTCGACGGCACCGCCGACGTGGCGATGCAGATGCTCCGCGACGGCGCGGCCCGCCTCGACGAGTCGGACCTGGGCTGGCAGGACGAATACGCGCGGAAGCTCTACGGCGAATGCGAGGCGGCGGCGCGCGCCGAGGGCCGCGGCGTCTGGGAGAAGGGCGTGCTCGAAGAGTTGGCGCGTTCGGAGGCGGCGCCCGCCGCGCTGCCGGGCCAGGCCGCGCCCGCGAGCGACCGTCTGGACTGGGCCGCGCCGGCCGTCGCGCCCTCCGCGCGCCCCGCGACGCCGAAGCGCAAGCGCGCGCCGCAGACGCCGGAGCAGAAGGCCGAAGGGCTCGGCGAAATGGTCAAGGTCATGCTCCAGCAGGGCCGGGCCGACGCCGCGCTGCCGTACGCGCGCGACCTCGTGCAGCTCACCCCGAAAGACGCCGGGGCGCACACCGTCCTCGCCGTGATACTCAACCTCACGGGCAGCGGCAAGGATGCCCTCTCGCACTGCCGCGAGGCGCTCCGCCTCGACCCGAAGATGCCTCAGGCGCACCTCGTCACGGGCAACGTGCTGACCTCGCTGCAACGCTACGATGAGGGCCTGCGCGAGTACAGGGAGGCGGCCCGCCTCAACCCGCGCCTCGCCACCGCGCATTACAACATCGGGGTGACGACCATGTTGATGGGGCGCGACACGGAAGCACTCGCGGCCTACCTCGCGGCGGAGAAACACGCGCCCG
The DNA here is from genome assembly GCA_035296285.1 of Pyrinomonadaceae bacterium. Taxonomy (GTDB): domain Bacteria; phylum Acidobacteriota; class Blastocatellia; order Pyrinomonadales; family Pyrinomonadaceae; genus QHXN01. Next base: position 4,088 of record DATHBF010000399.1, read on the forward strand.
ACTCGCCCGTCATCAAGAACAACCTCGGCCTCGTCCTCTACAGGCTCGGGAAGCGCGAGGAGGCGCGCGCACGCTGGCGCGAGGTGCTCAAGATAGGAGAGCCCAACACGAGCCGGATGGCGCGGCACAATCTGGAGAAGCTGCACTGAGGGCCGTCAGGCGCCGGGCGCGGTTGACTGAAGGCCCGCGCCCTCGTCGAAGGTGATGCCGGCGGCCACCTCGTCGGTGAGACGTTGCCAGCCGCCGGGCGCGTGCATGAAGGTCTCGGCGGGGCCGGGCACGAAGGTCTCGGTCTCGGGTCGCCAGAGTCGCCGCTCGACCTGTATGTGCGGGTGGCGGACGCGGACGAGGTTGAAGGAGTTGGCCTCGCCGCGGCCGCGCGTCGAGGTGGCGGTGCCGGCCTGCACGACGAGCGCCGAGTGGCCCGCGATCTTGTAACGCTCGGCCGTGTGGCCCGTGTGCCCGACGTGCAGGTGGCCCGCGAGCAGGAGGTCTACG
>DATHBF010000400.1:0-4119 GCA_035296285.1 Pyrinomonadaceae bacterium
GCCCTATTTAATTCGCCGACAAAATAGTTGCAGCCCTTCCCTCCGTCTTTCCAGGGGCGGGTGGCGCACGCTGGCCCGGCGCCGAGGCGCGACGCAGAGAGAGACAGGCCCGCCGGGAGGGGAGCGTTCTTCCGAAATTAAGTGCGAAGTGTACGGGATTTAAAGCGTTAGTGGCCGGCTGTCGCGCCGACGACGCGCGTGCGCGCGGGGCGGCGTTCGTGCCTGGCGCAGGCGCGGACGAGCGCCTGTTCGACGCGCGGCTCGACGTTGCACTCGGCCTGCCGGCAGACCGCCGCCAGTTCCGAAATGACAAGGTAGCGGGCGCGTTCGAGCATGCGCTGTTCGCGGAACGAGAGCGGCTTGAGGTGGCTCAAGTATGTCAGGTGCTTGAGCACGTCGGCGACCTCGAAGATGTCGCCCGTCCTCATCTTGTCGGAGAAGTCCTTGAAGCGGTCCTTCCAGTCGCTGGCGGCGCCCGTGAAATCGTCCGAGAGGTGCTTGATGAGCATTTCGCACTCGCCGGACGAGATGGGGGAACGCAGGCCGACTTCATCGGCGTTGGCGACGGGGACGAGGACGACCGAGTTGGTCGCGGCGAGCCGGAGCGTGTAGAAGGGGAGCACAGACGCCCCGATCTGCTTCTTCTCGATCTGCTCTATCGTCCCGATGCCATGGTTGGGGTAAACGACTTTCTGGCCGACTTTGAAACCCACCTCACACCTCCTGCTGTTTTACTACTAAAGCGGGCTGCGCTCTCACGGTCGGGTTGAGGGTCCCTGTGTGGGCTCGCGGCGTCGCAGCGCGCCTCGATCTCGAATTCTAACGAAAGTGTAACAAGCAGTCCGCGTCCGGGTCAAGGTTCGGAATTAGCCCCGAGAAATGGGCTGTTTTTCTTGTCGAAATTGCAACGATTCCCGCGGAAGCAGGCCCGGATGTCCGCCCCTTAAGGCTTCGGCGTCTGCCCGGGCGCGGGCTCCAGGGCCTTTGCGCGCTCTTCGACCGCCTGCGCCTCGGCGCGTAGGACGGAGGCCAGGGCGGCGATTCTCTGGAGGCGGTCTTCGAGGCGCGAGGCGGCGGCGCGGGCGCGGCCCGGGTCGGCGCGCGAGAGCTTGGCGAAGACTTCCGAGTTGAAGTTCGGGTTGCCGCTTTCTGATGTTATGGGCGCCTTGTTGGCGACGCGCACCAGCTCGTCTAAAGCGTCGAGCGCCGTCTGCTCGCCGGCCGGCAGGACCGCGAGCGCGAGCTCGCTCATCGCCAGCAGCGCCCGCGACTGTTTGAAGACCCGGAGAGAGCCGGCGAACTGCGCGAGCGCGGCCGGGACGTAGGTCGGGTCGGCCGCGCCCGACTCGGCCGACTGTGCGAGGCGGCGGACGCCTTCGAGCGCGAGCAGCGAGGCCGACGAAGTCTCCTTGCCCGCGGCGAGGCGGCGGACGAGCGGCGGGAAGGCGCGGAGGATGGCGTTCGGCGTGGTGAGCCGGCGGGCCAGCTTCTCGGCGCGGGCCGTGTCGCCCGCTTCGGCGAGCGCGATTGATTCGCGGCAGTCGGCCTCTTCGGTCAGTTGCTCCCTGCGGCCGCGGTCCTCGACGGCGTCGATCATCTTGCGCGCGTCGTCGAACTCCTTGCGCGAGAGCGAGCGGTTGACGAGGGCGTCGAGGTTAGATTGGTCCTTCGTCTTAAGCGCGAGCTTGACCTGCTCTTCGTGGCGGCGGCGGGAAGAGTCTTCCGGGTCGGGCGGGGGCAGGACGGGCGGGGGCGTGCCGGGGCGGCGGCTCGCCGCTTCGAGCTGCTGGAAGGGGCCGAGCATCTCGGGCGCGTAGCGCGAAAGCTCCTTCCACATCATCGTCAGCTCCATCTGCGCGCCGGGGAAGCTGCCGCCGGGCTTCTCGCGCTCAAGCGCGGTGTAGAGGTCGAAGACGAAGGAGAAGTAGGCGCGGAAGGCTTCGCGGCCGGCGGCAGGCGCGGTTGGGGCGCCCGCGTCGCGGAAGTAGTCGAACCTGTCGGGGAGCAGCGCGGACCTGAGCGAGAGGGTCGTCCGGATGAGGCCGCCGCCCTGCGCGAAGACGGCGACGGGCAGGGCGCGCAGGCGCGTGATGTACTGGACGATGAGGCGGTCGGCCGCCGCGCGGTCGCGCTCGGCCATGCCGGTGATGGCGACGCCGGTGTTGATGAAGGTCGGGTCGGCGTCGGCCCCCTTCATGATGTAGCCGCCGGCCTCTTCGAGTCGGCCTTCGCGGACGGCGTCGGAGGCGAGGCGCGCGTACTGCATCACCTCCTGCTCGCCGCCCAGCTCGCGCGCGGTGACGCCGGCCAGCTCAAGAGAGAACTCGCGGTCGGGGGCGGCGACGTTCACGACGCGGCTGCGCACGATGTTGCGGGCCATGTCCTCGGGCGTGGGCGGCTGGAGGGGGTCGCCCATCTTGCGGGCGCGGAGCCTGGCGCGGTCAACCTTCTCGGGGAAGGAAAGCTCAAGGGCGTCGCGCAGCAGTTGCTTTGCCCACTCGCGTTCGAGCGTCCAGGCGGCGGCCGCTATCTCGGCCTTCGCCGCGGCGGAGTCCAGCGGCTTGAGCAAATCCTTCGCGTCCGCTTCGAGCGCGCGCAGGTCCGAGACGAGCGCGGCCCTCCGCATCGAGAGTGCCGCCGCCTCGGCGTCGGCCGCCCGCGACCCTTCCGACTGCGCGGCGCAGGGGGGCGCGAAGATGAGGAGAAGGATGAGGCAGAAGAGGGTTCTCGTCATGGGCGTGAGCTTTCTTTCGAGAAGAAGGTCGCCGTCTGGGGCCGGTCGGCGCGAAGTATAAGCCGCGCGGGCGGGAATTAGAAGAAGCGGGTGCAAGGGCCTTCAACACGGAGGGCACAGAGAAGAAGCATGTCTTTCTCCGTGCCCTCCGTGTCTAAAAACCGTTAGAAGCGGAAGATGGTGTCGAGCTGGATGCGCGTCAGGTTGCGGTTGAGCGAGCCGGTCGGGGTGACGGCGAAGGGGCCGAGCAGGCCGTGCAGGCGTTGCGTCACGAAGCCGGTGACGGAGAGCGAGACGCGCGGGTCAACGGCGTAGGCCGCGATGAAGCGGTGGACGCGCACGTCCGTCTGCTGGCCGATGTCGCTGAAGTTGAAGGGCGTCAGCACGGCGTCCTTCTCGATGCGCATCGTCGTGTAGTTGAAGACGAAGTCGCCGCGCGCGATGCGGTCCACGGGCAGGCGCAGCACGTCCTTGCCCAACTGGAACTCGGCCCAGTAGCCCGCGTCCTCGTCGTTGGCGAGGGGCAGGTCGGCGCCGGCCGGGCCGGCCGTCACCACGTCGTGCGCCTGCGTGTTCTTGACGAAGTTGAAGAGGAAGAGCGCGGGCCAGCGGCGGCTCCGGCGGTTGAAGTCGAGCTGCGCGTAGAGGTCCACGAGGTTGAAGCCGGAGGAGAGCCGGCCGTCGCGGTTGACGGCGTTGTTGGTCGCCGTCGAGAGGCCGAGGTTGGGGTTGCCGTTGACGAGGAACTCGCGCGGGACCGAGACGGTCGTCGAGACGGTGCGCGCGGGCGTCGTGCCCGAGGCCGGGATGTTGACGGTGACGGGGAACGTGACGTTCGGGCCGAAGAACTGGGCGGGCGTGATGAACTGCGTCCCCGAGTAGTGGTTGTCGGTGACGGCGAGGCGCACCGCCCACGACTTGGACGGCTCGATGCTCGCGCGCAACTGCCCGCCGTAGAGCGCGAGGTCGCGGCCCGCGCGCGCCGAGGCCGAGAGGTCAACGAGGCCGTCGCTGCCGAGGACGAAGGCTGCGTTGCGTTCGAGCATCGGCGCCTGCCAGGCGAGGAAGGTCAGCTCCTTGACGGCCGACTTCTTCGGCGTGAACGTGTATCGCTCGTTCAGTCCCTCGGGCGAGTTGTCGTTGTCCCAGGCTATCTCCGTGCGCCACCAGGGCGTCTCGAACTTGCCGCCCTGCACCTGAAGGCCGGGTATGGCCTTCGGCCTCCAGGTGACGAAAGCCTGGTCGAGCGCGAAGGTCTTGCGCGAGAAGAAGTCGGTCAAGGTCTGGTTGGTGGAGTTGGCGTCCGACATCTGCCCCGTGGCGAGGCGCAGGCCCCACTCGAACTCGTCGCCGATGCGGCCGCGGGCGGCGAGGCGGGCGCGCAG
>DATHBF010000401.1:0-2068 GCA_035296285.1 Pyrinomonadaceae bacterium
CGTCTACACCGTCAACCTCACGGCCGAAGAGGTTCGACCCGTCAAGGTCTACGAGGGGCGCGGCGGCACCTACGTCGCCTCGTGGCGGCCCGACGGCTCGGGCCTCATCCTGTCGCGGACGCGCGGCGAGGACTCCAACGACGTGCTCTACCTCGACCTGCGCACGGCCAGGGCCGAGACCCTCTTCGAGCCGCGCGAGGCGGCCCGCTACCACTCCTTCGCCTGGACGCCCGACGGGCGCGGCTTCTACATGGCGTCCGACCAGGACCGAGACCTCGCCGGCCTCGCCTTCTACGACCTGAGCGCGCGCAAGCTCGACTGGGTCGAGACGCCCGCGCGCGACGTGGGGCAGGTGCGCCTCTCGCCCGACGGCCGCTGGCTCGCGTGGGCCGAGAACGCCGAGGGCTTCTCGGAGCTTCGCCTGCGAGACCTGCGTACAAAGCTCAACCGGCCCCTCGCCGTGCTTGAGCCGCCCACGCCCGACGGCCCGGTCGCCGAATTCGTGCGCGGGGTCGTCGGCCAGCTTGAGGTGGCCGAGAGCGCCCCCGTCTTCGCCTTCACGATGAGCGCGCCCGGCGTGCCCGGCGACATCTGGGTCTACGAGGCGGAGCAGGTCGGGCGCGACGGGCGCAGAAGCCCGAAGCCCATCTCCGGCTTCACGGTCGCCGCCCTCGCGCGCCGCGTCACGCGCTCGACGCTCGCCGGCCTCGACCCCGCGAAGTTCGTCGCGCCGCAGGCCGTCTCCTTCCCGAGCCACGACGGCGTGACCGTCCACGGCCTGCTCTACCTGCCGCCCGGCGCGGCCCCGAACAGGCGCGCGCCCGTCGTCCTAAGCGTCCACGGCGGGCCGACCGCGCAGGCCCGGCCGTCCTTCTCGGGCGTGACGCAGTACCTCGTCGCGCGCGGCTACGCCGTCCTCGACCTCAACTTCCGCGGCTCGACCGGCTTCGGCAAAAAGTACGCGCGGCTCGACAACGGCCGGCTCCGCCCGAACGCCGTCAAGGACATGGGCGCGGCCGTCGAGTGGCTGAAGCGTTCGCCCCACCCGGTTGACGCCTCGAAGACGGCGGTGATGGGCGGCTCCTACGGGGGCTACCTGACCTACGCGGCGCTGGCGCTCCTGCCGGAGACGTTCGCCGCGGGCGTCAGCTTCGTCGGCGTCTCGAACTGGGTGACGGCGCTCGAAGGCGCTTCGCCCGAGCTGAAGGCTTCGGACCGCATGGAGTACGGCAACATTGACGACCCCGCCGACCGCGAGTTCTTCAAGGAGCTGAGCCCCATCACGCACGTCAGGAACGTGCGCGCGCCCATCCTCGTCTCGCACGGCGCGAACGACCCGCGCGACCCCGTGACGGAGTCGGACCAGTTCGTCCGCGCCATCCGCGAGCGCGGCGGCGAGGTCGAGTACCTGCGCTGGCCCGACGAGGGACACTCGTTCCGCAAGCTCTCGAACCGCGTCAACGCCTACCGCCGGGTCGCGCGATTCCTCGAACGCACGCTCGGCCCCGGCGCGGCCGACTGCAAGGGCGCGCGATGAGCGCGGAGAAGTTGACGGCGCTCGTGACGGGAGCCTCGGGCGGCATCGGCGAGGAGCTGGCGCGCCTGTTCGCGGCCGACGGCCACGACCTTGTCCTCGTCGCGCGCAGCGAGGACAAGCTCAACGCACTCGCCAAAGAGTTGAGCGCCAAACACGGCGTCGAGACGCTCGTGCTGGCGAGCGACCTCGCGCGCCCCGAAGCGCCGCGGGAGATTTTCGAGCAGTTGGGCCGCGAGGGCGTCGTCGTGGACGCGCTCGTCAACAACGCCGGCTTCGGCTCCTACGGCCTCTTCGCCGAGACTGAGCTTGAGAAGGAGTTGGAGCTGCTGCAAGTCAACGTCGTCGCGCTGACGCACCTGACGAAGCTCTTTCTGCCCATCATGATTACGCTCAAGCAGGGCTACGTGATGAACGTGGCCTCGACCGCCGCCTTCCAGCCGGGGCCTCTGATGGCGGTCTACTACGCGTCGAAGGCTTACGTGCTCTCGCTCTCGGAGGCGCTGGCGAACGAGTGCGAGGGGACGGGCGTCC
>DATHBF010000402.1:0-9367 GCA_035296285.1 Pyrinomonadaceae bacterium
CGGCCGGGTGCGCGCGCTCTTCGGGCTTGGCGCGGGTGAGCGGGTGTCCGGGGTTCGTGAGGTTCGGGCGCGTCGTCGAGTGGGATGAGCTGCCCGCGCCCTTCGCAGGCTGCTCGGCTCCGGTCTTCTTCATCGGCCCTCCACGCGGCAGAGTTGTAACGTGTCCGGGCGCGAATGCTATTGCGACCGCGTCCCCGGTGTCAACACGCAGGCGAGCCCGGCCGAGGCCGCGGAGGCTTCTCGGTCGGGCGGGCCGCGGCGCGAGGCGCGCAGTCTCTAACCCGACTGCGTCGTCGCGCTCGCGGCCCTTCTCGACTGATGATGTTGATGTGGGGAGGTGTGGCCGGAGCCGGGCCTAAGCCTTGCTGACCTGCGGGGCCGCATCTGAGAGGAGAGTCTTGATGGCCTGCGCGGTCTCGATCCGGCGCTTCTGCTGGAACTCGTTGACCCACTGCGACACGGTGGCGACCATGTCGCGCGCGGCCTCCTGCGGGGACTTCTTCTCAGCCGCCGCCTCTTGGACCGCGGGCTGTTGCTGACGAGCACGCTCGTCACGCTTGATAATTTTGATCGGGGTTTTCGTCTTCATGATAGCTTGTCCGTTTTTACTTCCCTTGGGTTCGTTCTCTTTAGACGAACAAACGGGGTGAAAAGTTCCCTTTTGTCCGAATTCCGTCAGCCGCCTCCGGCCTTCGCGCGGGCTCATGAGCAAACGTGAGGCCACGTCAGCGCGAATGCGCGCCGCCAGGGCACGCTTAAGGCCGCCGTGAAAACATCGCAATAGAACTTTGACAATTGCGGCCGGAATGGGCCGTGCCCGCGCGAGGTTTTTGCTAAAGGAGGCTTCCGGAGTGGTCATACGATGCGCTCTAAATAGCCTCCGTTGCCCGCGCCTTTGAACGTCGCAGCCCGCTCCTTCTTGCACGCGCGCAACACGCGCGGACACATCACCCGCGCCGTGGCTTCATTACGTACAGCCTTCCTCTCGTCCGCTTCCGTTTGCAGTTTGCCAAGCCGCGACGGCTCACTCTCCTTTCGCCAAAAGTCGGGCCGACCCGGCGACTCCGACCGAACCCAGCGCGACCCGCGTAAACACACGCGAACAAGAGCCGGAGCGTGGGTTCGTTCGTCCGCGCGCCGACGCAGACGAAGCTGGCATGTCCGTTGCCCTTCGGCAGGGCGCCATGAGTTGGAGCGAACTCGTCATCATCTACCTCGCGACGGCTGCGCCCTTCGGCGTCGCGCGGTTCCTCTCGGCCGGGCACGCGCGCACGCGGCGCGGCCTCGCCTCTTCCGCCGCCGCCGCGCTCCTCTGGCCGCGCACGCTCTTCTCACTTATTAAGCGGAGCGCGCGCTCAGTTCATAACGCGGCCCGCGCCGACGGCTTTCCCGGAGAGGCGAGGGTGGAGCAGGCCGAGCGCGCGGCCGTCTCGGCGCTCCTCTCGGTCGAAGACATTCTTGAGGGCGCGTGCGGCCCGCTCGGGGGCGAAGAGAGTTACGCGATGTTCGCCGCGCGCTCGGCCGTCGGCCGCTACGCCGGCCTCGCGCTCGCCTCCTCGGAAGAGGTCGCTGCGGGGCCGACGCCGCGCGAGACGGAGTTGTGGCGCGTCGCGGGGCGCACGGGCGAAGACCTTCTGACGGCCGCGCGCTGCGTGCGCCGCCGCAACGCCGCGCTCCTCGCCTCGCACCGCGGGCGGGCGCGCGACGAGCTGATACACGCGCTCGCCGCAGCGGGCGAGGCCGCGCACAGGAAAGCCTCGGCGGCGGCGGGCGGCGGCGACGAGTCGCGGCGTCAAATTTCGGAGGCGCTTCTCAAAGCCTACGCGCGCTCGGTCGAGCTGCTTTCGCTCTTCGACGACTGCGCCGCCGTCGTCTCGGCCTCGCGGCTGCTGGACGCGGAGTGCGCGCGGCTCGGGCGCCTTGAGGCGCGGGGCGCGGAGGCGTGCGACACACCGGAAGGAGTGGAGACATGTACGACACCAGCGGCTCGCGGAGCGTTTGCGACTACGCTTCGCTCGACTACGACGTGAACGCGAGAATCAACTGGCTCAAGGGCGAACTGGCGCGCGCTGAGTGGAACGCGCCGAAGCCCACGAGGGTCAACGAGCGGGCCGCCGCACGCCGGGCCGTCCCGCTCGGCCGCGCCTTCACCCCTTCCGAAGCCTACGCGCGGTTCGGCGCCTTCCTCGGCCTCCTGCCGCCGGCCGCCATCTTCGGCCGCTTCCTCTTTTCGGTCTCCGGCCAGGAGAACTTCATCCTCCCGCTTCTCATCTGCGCCGGCATGACGGTCATCTGCTGCCTCGTCGGCAGAGCCTTCGCGGCGCACGTCGGCAGGCTCGTGGGGAATCACATCGGCCGCTCCTGGCCGTCATTTCTCTTCGGGTCGCTGCTGCTGGCGCTGCTGTGGGGCATCGTCACGGGCGCGGCCGGCGGGGCCGCCTGCTTCGGCTTCGGCGCCCTCTTCGGCCCGTTCTTCGCCGTGCCGGTCGCGCTCGCCGCGTTCCCCGTCTTCGCGACTCTTCACCGCCTGCTCACGCGAGGTGGTATGATTGAGGCGCGCAGCCTTTGGCCGCTCGCGTACGGCATCCCCGGCGTCATCGCCGCGACGATTCTCTCAATCGAGTAGGCGATAGGCAGTTCGTTCGGAGGCGAAAGCTGCCGCTTAAACCGGGCCTGCTCGGACAAGACGGTTCTTAACTGCTTACCGCCTACTGCCTGCTTCTTCCCCATGCTTCTCGCGCTGCTGCTCGTCTCGCTCTTCACGCTGGTGCTGCTCGGCTTCTACGTCTTCGTGGCCGCGCCGCGCAGCCGCACGCACCAGACGTTCGCGGCCTTCATCGCCTGCCTCGCGCTGTGGACCGTCAACGACATCGTGATGTGGGGCTTCGGCGGGGGGCCGCAGACGGCGCGCTGGTGGGCGGGCCTCAGCTTCGCGCTCTCGCTCCTGCTTCAGCTCGCCTTCGTCGTCTTCGCGTGGGTCTTCCCGGAGAACGGGGCGGTGCCCTGGCGGCGCGCGGCCGTCATGTTCGCGCCGGGCGCGGTGCTCGTCCCGGCGGCGCTGGCGGGGATGATGTGGCGGCGCATCGACTTCGGCCCCGGCGGCGACTTCTCCATCCGCCTGTCGCCGCTCGCGTACGTCTTCGGCCTCTACATCTACGGCCTGTTCGCCTACGGCTTCGCGCTGCTCTACGGGAAGTGGCGGAGCTACCGCGGGACGCTGCGCGGCAAGCAGCTCGGCGCCATCCTCTGGGCGCTCATCATCACGGCCACGCTCAAGACGGTCGCCAACATCCTGCTGCCGCTCGCGGGCGTCTACACGCTGCTGCCCGTCGGCTCGGTCTTCGTCCTCTTCGGCGCCATCATCTACGCCTACGCCATCACGAACTTCAAGCTCTTCTCCATCCAGTCGGCGCTCGACCAGTTCCGCCTCTTCCCCATCGCCTACAAGGTCGCCTTCTCCATCGGCGCCGTCGCCGTCCTGAGCTTCGCGCTCCTACAGATTCCCGTCGTCTGGCTGAGCTTCACCGGGCAGACGGCCGACGCTTGGCGGCGCTACCTCGTCTTCAGCGTCGTCACGGCGCTGCTGCCGAACCTCCTGCTCGTCGCGCTCGTCATCCGCGTCATCTCGCGCCCGCTCCGTCGTCTGACCGAGGCGGCCGTCGAGGTGGCGGGCGGGCGTTACGGCGCGCAGGTTGACCTGAAGAGCAACGACGAGGTGGGCCTGCTCGCCTCCTCCTTCAACGAGATGAGCCGCAAGATGGCCGAGGACATCGAGCGGCTGCGCGCGATGACCGAGAAGCTTATCCGGACCGAAAAACTGGCCGCCGCCGGCACGCTCGCGGCGGGCGTCGCGCACGAGGTCAACAACCCTCTGGCCTCCATCTCGTCGCTCGTCCAGATACTCCAGTCGCGCCCGCTGCGCGAGGAGAACGAGGCCGAGACACGCGAGATGCTGCGCCTCGTCAACACGCAGATCGCGCGCATCACGCGCGTGCTGCGCGACATGACGGACTTCGCGCGCCAGCGCCCACCGGCCCGCGCGCCGCTCGACCTCGCGCAGGTCGCCGAGGCCGGCCTGCGCCTCGCCAGCTTCGACAAGGCTTTCAAGCGCCTGCGCGTCCGCACCGACTTCGACCCGCGCGCGCCGCGCATCCAGGCCGACCACGACCAGCTCCAACAGGTCTTCTTCAACCTCCTCCTCAACGCCCGCGACGCGATGCCCGAAGGCGGCGAACTCGCCGTCCGCACCCTCTACGACGACGCGGCCGGCGAGGTCGTCGTCGAGGTCGCAGACACGGGGACGGGCGTCGCGCCCGAACACATGTCGCAAATCTTCGACCCGTTCTTCACGACGAAGACGGGCGGCGCCGGCCTCGGCCTCGCCGTCTGCTACGGCATCGTCACCACGCACGGCGGCCGCATCGAGGCCGCCCCGAACCCCGGCGGCGGGACGATAATGAGGGTGGCTTTGCCCGTGGAAAGTAAGGCGGAGGCTATTGCCGGCGCGGCGCCCGCGGTCGCCACGAGAACATCATGAACGACAAACCACTCATCCTCGTCGCCGAAGACGAAGACCTGATGCGCGCCATCGTGGCGCGGCTGCTCGAAGAGGCCGGCTACCGCGTCGCGGCCGTCGCGTCGGCCGAGGAGGCTTTGGAGGTCTTCGCCGCCGAGGACGTGGCCGTCACGCTCACCGACATCCGCATGGCCGGCATGGACGGCCTCACCCTGCTCGACCGCGTCAAGGACATTGACGCCGAGGCGCTGGTCGTCGTCATGACGGCCTACTCCTCCGTCGACTCGGCCGTCGCCGCCCTGCGCAAGGGCGCCTACGACTACATCACCAAGCCCTTCGTCAACGAAGACCTCTTGCAGTCCGTCAAGAACGCCCTCCGGCAGCGCGAGCTGTTCCGCGAGAACCGCAACCTCCGACGCGAGTTGGACCGCCGCTACAGCTTCTCCGAAATCATCGGCACGTCGGAAGCCTTGCAGCGGGTCTTCCGCCTCGTCGAGAAGGTCGCCGCGACGAACACCAACGTTCTCATCTACGGCGAGTCCGGCACGGGCAAGGAACTCATCGCGCGCGCCGTCCACCACAACAGCCCGCGCTCCGACCGCCCCTTCGTCGCCGTCAACTGCGGCGCCCTGCCCGAGACGCTTCTCGAATCAGAACTCTTCGGCCACACCAAGGGCGCCTTCACCGGCGCGGCCGCCGCCCGCCCCGGCCTCTTCCGCTCGGCCGAAGGCGGCACCGTCTTCCTCGACGAGATAGGCGAAGTCAGCCCCACCATGCAGGTCAGGCTTCTGCGCGCCGTGCAGGAGCACGAGGTGACGCCCGTCGGCTCGAACCGCGCCGAACGCTTCGACGCCCGCATCGTCTGCGCCACGAACCGCGACCTTGAGAAGGAAGTGACCGAGGGCCGCTTCCGCGAAGACCTCTTCTACCGCCTCAACGTCATCGAGATTCACCTGCCGCCCCTGCGCGAGCGCCGCGAAGACATCCCGCTGCTCGTCCGCCACTTCGTCAAGCGCACCGCCCGCGAGCAGGCCCAGCCCGAGAAGGCCATCGAGCAGGCCGCCATGTCTGCCTTCATCAACTACAACTGGCCCGGCAACGTCCGCGAGCTACAGAACGCCGTCGAGCGGGCCTTCACCCTGAGCGGCGACCAGATGGACCTCCAGAGCCTCCCGCCCCGCGTCCGCGACTCCGCCGGCCACGCCCCCGCGGTGCGCGACCCCGACGGCCTGCGCCCCACCCTCGCCGAAGTCGAGCGCCGCTACATCCTCGAAACGCTCGCCTCCGTCAACCAGGACAAGGCCCGCGCCTCGAACATCCTCGGCATCGACCTCTCGACGCTGTACAGGAAACTCAAACGCTACGACGCCGAGTAAGTCCGCCGTCTAAAAAAATCAGGGGAGGCGTCCGCGGCCCGCGGACGCCTCCCCTTTGGTTTGTGTGTAACCCGGCCCGTCTATTCCTTGTTGCCGCCGCCGAACATGCCGCCGAGGCCGCCGAGCACGTCGCCGGCCTGGTCGGCGAGGCTGCCGCCACCCTGGCCCTGAGCGCCGCCGCCGGTGAAGGAGTCGAGGTGGCCGGCGATGGGCGCGGGCAGGCGCGTCTTGAGGAAGCCTAGAACAGTCTCGACTGCGGTGCGCGCCTGCTGTTCGCTGATGCCCGTCCGCTCCGTGACCTGTCTGATGAGTTCGTCCATCGCTGTGTTCTCCTCGAAGGGGTTAGATGAAGACTACGGTCTGGAAGTTGGGGATGTCGAAGCGGCGGCGGCAGCGCGGGCAGGCGAGCACGTCGTCCACTCGCACCATGTAGTCGCGGGCCTTGTGGAACTGCGCCTTCTGCTGCTCGTTCATGCCGCGCGGCGGCTGCTGCTTCTTGGTCCGACGCATCCAGCGCACGTCGAAGTCGGAGCGCTCGCGGCAGTGCGGGCAGCTGTAGCTGACGCGCTTCGTCTCCTGCCTCTCGTCGAAAAAGTCTCTCTCGTTCATAAGTTAGATGATGCTTTCAAACTCCCTTGGCCTCGCGCCGCCGGTGGTGGAGCACGATCAGGAGGCCGAGCAGCGCGTTCACCAGCATCACCGCGTTGGTGACGATGAAGACCGTGTTCTTCTGCATGACGCTGTAGACGAGGAAGCCGGTGGAAGCGGCCATCTGGCCGACGAAGAGCCAGCGCGAGACGTTCTCGCTCGACCCCTCCTTCCACTGCTTGTAGACCTGCTTGCCTATCGTCAGCACCAGGATGAAAGAGCTGACCCAGCCGACCGCCTCCGTCATTCTTGGAAAAACCCCCTTGTCCTCGCCCGCGGCATTATCACCTAAACGGGCGGCTCAGGCCAGAAGCCTCCGCACGCTCTCAAGGAGCGAGGCGGCTTCGAGCGGCTTCGGCTCGTAGGCGTCGGCGCCGCTGGCGAGCGTCAGCGTGGCGCTGCCCGTCCCGAAGCCGGTCGTGACGAGGATGGGCGTCGCCTCGATGCCCGGCGTCACGCGCACCTGCCGGACGAGGCTCAGGCCGTCGGCGCCCGGCATCTGCACGTCGGTGACGATCAGGTCGGGCCGCGCCGAGACAGCCAGCTCCAGGCCGCGCGCGCCGTCCTCGGCCTCCGCGACCTCGTAGCCCGCTCGCTCCAGCGTCCGCCGCATCAATTCGCGCGCGACCTCGTCGTCCTCGACCACCAGAATTTTCTTCATAAGAAGCCAGTAGCTATTGGGATTCGCATATCTCCCGCAAGTACCGGAAGCTGTAGATGCCCGTGTCGTGGCGGTCGCTCCACCGGAAGGTGAGCGCGTAGCGGCCGACGAGCCCCACGTCCTCGATCTCAAGGTCTTCGGGGACCGACTCGGCCTTCAGGACGCGCTCGCCCGTGAACTCGTTGACGCACTGCGCGCAGGGGCACAGGCGGCGGAGCCGCGCCGCGCCGTAGAGGCACTCGCGCCCGTCGCCCCACGTCACGCGCAGGGCCGCGTCACCCTCCTGCATGATTTCGCGCGGCTCGACCGCGGGGCCGCGCCTCGGGGCGTTGCTCATAAATTTCGCGGGCCTACTGCTTCTCGCCGGCCTCGCGCACGGCGCGCTCGACCGCCGCGGCCGTGATGTCGAAGTGCGAGGCCGTCCAGACCACCTGGCCGCCGCGCAGGACCAACGCCTGCGGCGACTCGTGCCGGACGCCCGTGCGCTGCTCGACCGCCTGCGACACGTCGCGCGCCTGCTGCACGACGATGATCGAGACATCGCCCTTGTAATCCTTCATCTGCTTGTAAGCCTGGGCGCTGATCGGGCACGCGTTGCTGTGCTTGAAGATCAGCACCGGCTCCTGGTTCGAGCGCGCGAAGAGCTCTTCGAGCGCCCCCGCGTCGCGGACCGCGTTGAAGTCCGTCTCCATCTTTACCACCCTCGTTCCGATTTGATTTAACTCTTGGGAGCGATATTAGCCCACCGGGGGCTTCACCACCAATCGCCCGCCGGCCGCCCGGTGTTTGACGTTCGCGCCTCACTTGTGTACGAGGTCAACGGTGGCGACGAGCACGTCGGCGTCCGCGCGTTCGTTCATGCGGACGAAGGCGGGGGCCGGCTCGCCCTTCTGGAGCTTGAGGCCGCGGGTGCCGGCGAGGGGCGAGCCCGCGCGCAAGGATGAGAGCTGCGTGTTGCGGGCCTCGAAGGCGCGCGCGCCGCCGGCCTTTATCTTCTCCCACTCGGCCGCGCCCGGCTTCCAGTAGCAGTCTTCCCGCGCGTCGCCGCAGAAGGCCGTCAGGTCTTCGGCCGTCGGCACGCCCCGGAGCGGTTGGCGTGAGAGGATGAAGTAGAGGCGTTCGGCGGCGGGCTTCTCGTCGAAGACGAAGCCGTAGGTGAGGTCTGAGGGGAAGAACTGGCGCGAGTGTGCGGCGACCCAGTTGCGGCCCGCTTCGAGCGCCGCGTGCGGGAAGAGCATCTGCGGGTTGCGGCCGTCCTCGGTGTGGAAGATGTAGAGGAAGCCGTCGGCGTTCGTCTCAAGCTGGACGCGTATCTGGTCGCCGGCCTTGAACTCGCGCGAGGCTTCGACGACGACGGGGTTTGCTGCCTCGTCGTTCATGAAGAGCGTGTAGCCGAGCCCGATGGGCTTCGGCGCGTCGGCCGAGGCGTTCAAAGTCTGCGCCCCCGCCGTGTCGGCGGGCTTCATCCCATGCTTGCGGGCGGACGCGGCCGAGTTCTTCCTGCCCTTCTGCGGTCGCGGGGGAGCCTTCGCCGCCGGCTTCTTCTTCCGCGACTCCTCGAAGACGACGCCGCGCGTCTGGACGAAGTCTTCGATGACCTTCTGCCCGCCCCGGCCCGGCTGCGCCTCCTGCGCGGTCGCGGAGATGAGGACGACGAGGAGTGCGAGGGCGTTTGAAAGTTTGAAGCTCATGGGTCCCGGTCACTTGCGGTTGATGCGGAAGTCTAACACACGCGGCTCGTCGGCGGACGGCGGGCCGGCTTTTCAAAAGCAACCCCGGCCGCCTTTCACCTATCAAAATAAGCACTCCCCGCCTTCAAAGCCTCGGTGTGACGGCGCCGCCCCAAGGCGCACGAAGATGAAGCTAACGGATTTCCTCGGCAGACGTTCGCGGACGACTATCACGGCGGCGGCCCTTTCGGCGGCCCTGCTGCTCGGGGCCGTGGACTACCTGAACGGGCCGGACGTTTCCTTCATCGTCTTCTACACCGCGCCCGTCTACATCGCCGCGTGGTACGCGGGGCGGCGCACGGGGCTGCTCGTCTGCGCCGTTATCGGCATCTCCTGGTTCGCCGCCGCCTACCTCACGTCGGGCCACTACGCCCACCCGCTCATCGCCTACTGGAACGCGGCCGCCCGCCTCGGCTTCATGCTGCTGATGGCGCAC
>DATHBF010000403.1:0-8104 GCA_035296285.1 Pyrinomonadaceae bacterium
AACCGGACCAGCCCGACCCAGCGCAACAGTATCATCAAGGGATCGCTCGTCGACCCGCAGTGCGCGGGCTTCGGCACGGTGTCTTCCGGGTGCGCGCGCGTACGCACGGCGGCGGGAGCCAACCCGACGACCGCCCAGTACGGGACATTGCGCATCCGGCGCAAGTTTACCAATACGACCGCCGCGAACGTGACGACGCTTCGCTTCCGCGTCGTCGGCATCACGACGCTCGGCAGTCCGGGCGCCGGGAGCGGGCAGGCCGACTTGCGAGTCATTTCGTCTTCGCCCGCCGATTTCAATGTGACGCTCACGGACGGCTCGGTCGTGCCCGTCAAGGGCACGCAGGTGGAGACACCGCCCGCGCAGCCGAACGGCGGCGGTCTCAATTCAACCGTCGTGACCGTCACGACCGCGACGCCGCTCGCGCCGGGGGCTGCGGTTAACATCGAGTTCACGCTCGGCGTGCAGCAGGAAGGGGCGTTCAGATTCTTCGTCAACGTCGAGGCGATCACGCAGGCTCCGCCCTCGGCGAGCGTCCATCTCACGATGGGCAACCCGTCGAACGCCACGGAGGACGTTAACCAGCCAACGAACTACCTGATGATCAAGGAGGGCTACGCGCTCTCTTACCACCGCGACCGGGGCATCCCGAACTGGACGAGCTGGCACCTCGACTCGTCCTGGACGACCAGCGTCGCCGACCGCCAGAACGACTTCCGCCCCGACCCCACGCTGCCCGTCGGCTTCAAGCGCGTGGCGGGCGGCTACAACTTCGGCACTTACGGCTTCGACCGCGGCCACATGGTGCCCTCGGCCGACCGCACCTCCTCGGAGGAGGACAACTCCTCGACCTTCCTGATGACCAACATGGTCCCGCAGGCTTCCGGCAACAACCAGGGGCCGTGGAACAACATGGAGCAAGACATCCGCTCGCTGCTGAACGGCTCGAACAACGAGATATACGTCGTCTCGGGCGGCCACGGCGTCGGCGGCACGAGCACCACCGGCTACTGGGAGAGCATTAAGGACACGGCCGGCAACACCGTCGTCGTGCCGAACCTGACTTGGAAGGTCGTGATGGTGATGCCGCGCGCCGACGGCGACGACGTGGCTCGCGTCAACGACGAGACGCGCACCTTCGCCGTCATCATGCCGAACAAGGACAACATCCGGCCCGAGGACTGGCGCAAGTACCTCGCCACC
This sequence comes from Pyrinomonadaceae bacterium, assembly GCA_035296285.1. Lineage (GTDB taxonomy): Bacteria > Acidobacteriota > Blastocatellia > Pyrinomonadales > Pyrinomonadaceae > QHXN01. The sequence continues at coordinate 1,204 of DATHBF010000403.1, forward strand.
GTGGACCAGGTCGAGGCGCTCACCGGCTACAACTTCTTCTCGAACGTGCCGGACGCCGTCGAGAACGTCATCGAGGCCCGCCTCGACGGCACGCTCGACACCGCGCCCACGGCCTCCGGCCAGACGGTCGCGACGCCCGAGGACACGCAGAAGGAGATCACCCTCTCCGCCTCGGACTTCAACGTCAACAACGTGCTGGCCTACACGGTCGTCAGCGGCCCCGCGCACGGCACGCTCAGTGAGGTTGACGGCAACAAGCTGACCTACACGCCCGACGCCAACTACAGCGGCCCCGACTCGTTCACCTTCAAGGCGAACGACGGCAGCAAGGACTCGAACACGGCGACGGTGAACATCAACGTCACCCCCGTCAACGACGCCCCGACGCTCTCGGGCGTCCCCGAGTCGGCGACGATAGACGAGCTGACGCAGTACGCGTTCACGGCCGTCGCCGAGGACGTGGACAACGCGACGCTCACCTTCTCGCTCATCGGCCAGCCCGCGGGCGCCGCCATCAACCCGACGACGGGCGCCTTCACCTGGACCCCGACCGAGGCGCAGGGCGGCACGGGCGCGCCCTACAGCTTCACCGTCAGGGTCTCGGACGGCACGTCGAACGCTGACGCGGCCGTGACGCTCCACGTCAACGAGGTCAACTCGGCGCCGTCGCTGGCGGCAATCGGCAACAAGACGGTGGCGTTCGGCTCGACGCTCGCGTTCACGGCCTCCGGCTCCGACGCGGACGTGCCGGCGCAGACGCTCACCTACAGCCTGACGGGCAACGTCCCCGCGGGCGCGACCATCAACCCCTCGACCGGCGCCTTTAGCTGGACGCCGACGGCCACGCAGGCCGGCCAGGGCCACTCCTTCAACGTCCGCGTCACCGACGACGGCGCCGGCAACCTCTACGCGGAGCGGACGGTGAGCGTCAACGTCGCTTACACGATGACGGGCGTGCTCCAGCCCATCAACGCGGACGGCAGCTCGGTCTTCAAGGCCGGGCAGACCATCCCCGTCAAGTTCCAGTTGACGGGCGCCAGCGCCGGCATCACCGGCGCGAGCATCGTCCTCCTCGTGGCGAAGGTCAGCAACAACGTCGTCGGCACGGAGGAGGCCGCCGACTCGACCTCGAACGCGACCGAAGGTAACCTGTTCCGCTACTCGGACGGGCAGTACATCTTCAACCTCGACACGAAGGAGCTGACGCCGGGCACTTACCAGCTCCGCATAGACGCGGGAGACGGCGTGCCGCACACCGTCATGATCTCGCTCAGGTAAAACCGGCCCTCGGCCATCAAAGTGCGGCCCCGGCTTTTCCAGAGCCGGGGCCGCACTCTCGTTAGCCCGAAAATTTTTCCGGAGGAGCAGCACGGATGAAAAGCGACGAAGAGATTCTGGCGGAGCTGGGCCGCGCGGCCGAGGGGCTGCTTTACGTGAGCGAGACCGACTCGGCGCTCGAACCCGTCCGCGTCGAGGGCGAGGGCGGCGGCGAGCCGGGCGAGCGGCAACTGCGCGAACTCGCGGGCAAGCCCGCGGACGCGCCCGTCGAGGTCTCCGACACGAAGCGTTTCTTCCGCAACGCCGTGGCCGAGGCCGACTGGAAGGGCGAGGCCGAGATAGCCGACGCGCGCCGCTACCAGAACCTCGTGCGCGTCCTGAACCGCGAGCTGTCCGACCTGCGCGTCTACCGCGTCGGCGAAATCCAGATTCGCGCCTACGTCCTCGGCAAAAGCCCCTCGGGGACCTGGCTCGGGCTCTCGACGCTCCTCGTTGAGACGTAATCGGGTGCCGGCACGCGACGGGCGACCATGTCGGCCCGAAACGCGCCTTTCCTGTGCATAAGAAAGGTCGCGGCGGCGGTGATTTTAAAGCTTGCGCGCGGGGGCGAAAATATAGTATTTAACAGGCCGTTCAGTTCGCCGTCACACTCGCGCAAGTGTCCTCCTTTATGATATAAATTCAGCTTTGTTCCGGCCGTCTTTCTACCCTTCCAAGGTGACAATTCAGGGCTTCGGGGACGCTGAAAGAACGGCACGGGTTTCCCACACCGCCGCAGTCAATCTCTAGTCAGGAAAAGGATAGATTTATGTCGAAACACCTCCTCCGCCTGTCAGCCTCGGCGCTGGCGTTTGTGCTCCTCTGCCTGGTCGCCGGGGCGGGCCGCGCCGCCGCGCAGTCTACCGTTGACGGCGCCATCGGCGGCACCATCAAAGACCCCCAGGGCGCCGTCGTCCAGAACGCCGCCATCACCGTCCGCAACGAGGAGACCAACAGGGAATCCACCGGCACGACGGACGACGAGGGGCGCTTCCGCATCCCCCAGCTCCGGCCCGGCCTTTACACCGTGACGATCACGGCCACGGGCTTCTCCGGCTTCACGCAGTCGAAGATCGTCGTCGAGGTCGGGCGCATCACGCCCATCGACATCGAGCTCTCGGTGGGCGGCGCGCAGGAGACCGTCCAGGTCTCGGGCGAGGCGCCGGTCATCAACACGCAGCAGCAGGACTTCGCCCAGAACATCAACCAGGTCTCCATTAACGAGCTGCCCATCAACGGCCGCCGCGCCTCCGACTTCGTCCGCCTCACCCCCGGCGTCACGCCCGAGGGCGACTTCGGCCTCAACAGCTTCCGCGGCATCTCGGCGCTGCTCAACAACAACACGCTCGACGGCACCGACAACAACAACGGCTTCTTCTCCGAGGAGCGCGGCCGCACCCGCATCCAGTACAGCTTCAGCCAGGCGGCGGTGCGCGAGTTCCAGGTCAACACCTCGAACTACTCGGCCGAGTACGGCCGCGCCGCCGGCGGCGTCATCAACACCGTCTCGAAGTCCGGCACCAACGACTTCCACGGCCAGCTCTTCTACTACATCCGCGACAGCAAGTGGGGCGCCCGCAACCCCTCGGCCACCCTCAACACGCTCGTCAACGGCGTCGCCACCACCGTCCCCATCAAGCCGCACGACCGGCGCCAGCAGTTCGGCGGCGCCATCGGCGGCCCCATCGTCAGGGACAAGGCGTTCTTCTTCTTCACCTACGACCAGCAGAAGCGCACCTTCCCCGTCATCCTGACGACGAGCAACCCGTCGCTGCTGAACCCGGTCACGCTGACGAACCCGACGGCGGCCGGCCGCACCTGCACCAACTCGTCCGGCGCGCAGTCCTCGGGCCTGCTCATCGGCGAGGCCCTCTTCTGCCGCCTCGTCACCCCGACCCGCACGCTCGCCCAGGCGCAGGAGGCGGTCAACGGCGGCCTCTCGTTCCTGCGCGGCCTGACCGGCGTCGCCGACCGCAAGCAGGACCAGCGCATCCTCTTCCCCAAACTCGACTGGAACATCAACAGCAAGAACACGCTGACGGCCAGCTTCAACCACCTGCGCACCGAGGCCCCCGGCGGCTTCACCTCGCGCAGCGTTGACACCATCGGCCTCGCCAGCGTCGGCAACGACTTCGTGGAAGTGGACTCGTTCACCGCGCGCCTGGCCTCGACCATCACGCCGACGCTGCTCAACGAGTTCCGCTTCCAGGCGAGCCACGAGCTGAACCAGTCCATCCTCGGCGACCTGACGGCCGGCGAGGAGGCGCTCGCGGGCAAGGCCACCACCCTCGTCAACGGCAACCTGCCCGAGGTCTTCCTGAGCGGCGGCCTGACCTTCGGCACCCGCGCCTTCTTCCAGCGCCAGCTCTTCCCCGACGAGAAGCGCATCCAGTTCGCCGACACCGTGACCATCTCGCGCGGCAACCACACCTTCAAGACCGGCGTCGACTTCAAGCGCGACCACGACAAAATTAACAACCTCTTCCAGGGCCACGGCGCCTACTCCTACAGCAACCTCCAGGACTTCCTGAGCGACTACATCGTGCCGACGGGGACGCCCAACAACGGCGCCGCCACCTCGGGCACGGCCGCCGCGGCCACGCGCCGCTACAACGCCTACGCCCAGGCGTTCGGGCTCACCGAATACGAGTTCGCCACGCCCGACTTCGCCTTCTTCCTCCAGGACGACTGGCGCGTAAACCCTCGCCTGACCCTGAACCTCGGCCTGCGCTACGACTACCAGTCCTACTCCGAGCCGCAGTTGCCGAACACGCTGACCCCGACCTTCGCGGCGGGGCAGACCCGCTACACGCTCGACCAGGCCAGCGCCATCATCGGCCAGACGAAGAACTTCAACCCGGACAAGAACAACTGGGGGCCGCGCCTCGGCTTCGCCTGGGACCTGACCGGCGACGGCAAGACCTCTTTGCGCGGCGGCTACGGCATCTACTACGGCCGCGTCCCGAACACGTTCCTGGCGAGCGCCATCGTCAACTCGGGCGCTCCCGGCTCGCAGATCGCCGTCACCAACATCTCGCCGACCACGACGCTGACCTCGGCCACCGGCGCCAACATCCCGACGCCGGTCTTCCCGAACACGCTCACGGGCGTGCCCGCGCGCTCGACCAACATCGTCGTGCTCTCGCCCGACTTCCAGAACCCGAAGATTCACCAGGCCGACTTCATCCTGGAGCGCCAGATCGCGCGCAACACGGTCGTCTCCCTCTCCTACCTCTACAGCGGCGGCCGCAACCTGCCCGCCTACGTGGACCTGAACCTGCCGCTCCCGACCGCCACGCGCACCTACACGGTCGTCGGCGGCGAGTTCGACGGCCAGACCTTCTCGACGCCGTTCTACGCCGGCGCCCGCCCGATCTCCAACGTCGGGCAGATTCTTGAGACGCAGAGCAGCTCGACCTCCACGTACAACGCGCTCGTCCTCCAGGCCAACCGCCGCCTGACCAACGGCCTCCAGTTCCAGGTCAACTACACCTTCTCGAAGGCCACCGACATCGGCCAGCGCTTCAGCACGTTCGCGCCCTCGGGCCCGACCTTCTCCAACCCGCTCAACCCCGAAATGGACGAGGGCCGCTCCGACAACGACATTCCGCACCGCTTCGTGGCGAGCGCCGTCTGGGCGCCCGGCCGCTCCTTCGGCCTTGAGAAGACGCGGGCCGGCCAGCTGCTCTTCAGCGGCTTCCAGATCGCGCCCATCGTCAGCATCGCCTCGGGCCGCACCATCGCCGGCTCCATCGGCAGCAACCCGAGCGCGGGCGGCACCCTCGGCGGCACCTCCTCGGGCCTGCTCGGCTCCGGCGGCCCGTCGCGCGCCTTCTTCATCACGCGCAACAGCTTCCGCCGCCCCAAGACGGCGACCGTTGACCTGCGCGTCTCGAAGCGCTTCGGCATCACCGAGAGCATGAACTTCGAGGTCCTCGCCGAAGCCTTCAACCTCTTCAACCGCGCCAACGTCACCGACGTGTCGGCCACCCTCTTCCAGTTCGGCTCGGCGACCGCCACCGGCGGCACGCTCACGTCGAACACCACGCCCGACCGCACGCTGCCCTTCCTGAGGACGACGGCCGAGGGCCTCAACAACACGACCATCTTCACCCCGCGTCAGATTCAGCTCTCCGCGCGCTTCAACTTCTAAAGGCGAAGCCCGCGAGGGTTCCGAAGGACGACGAAGGGCGGGCCTCCCGAATGGGTGAGCCCGCCCTTCGCTTTTTGTCCTAAGACGAGGCGGGCGCGTACGGAATCGGACCTTTCCCCGCGCCTCCCCGGCGGGCGCGAAGGTCGCATCCGCACGGCCCTTAACGAGTTAAACCTTCGACGCCTGCTGGCACGGTCGTTGCCAACTTAGAAGGGGCAGAGTGTGAGTTCGCGTTGACTCTCCCAGGGTTTGGGAGATTCGTTTCTTTACTCGAAGGAGGTTTAACTAAATGGGTGGTCCGAATAAGGACGAGGTAGAAGGCAAATACGAGCAGGCGAAGGGCTCCGTCAAGGAGGGCGTCGGCCGCATCACGGGCGACGACGATCTGGAGGCCGAGGGCGCCGGCGACAAGCTCAAAGGCGACATCCAGGAAGGCTGGGGCGGCACCAAGCGCAAGGTCGGCGACATGCTCGACCACGCGGGCGACGCCATCAAAAAGTAGGCCCGGCCTACTCACCAACGCCAAAAGGAAGGCCGCCGCGGGCTCATGCTCGCGGCGGCCTTCGGCTTTTTGAGGCTCCCTCTCAGAACTTGCGCCCGCGCGGCGGCGGCTCTTCCATCAAGCGGTCAACGCCGCGCCGCAGGAAGAAGCCCGCGCGCCTGCGCTCGTCCTCAGCCACCGCCCTCTCGCGCTCACGCCCGCGCTCCCTCTCGCGCTCGCGCGGCGTCAGCGCGTGGCGCGGCTCTCTCTCACGCGCGAACTCGTCGTCGCGCCCGCGCAAGGGGTGCGGCGGCCTCCGCCCGAACTCGCGCCGCTCGCCGTCTTCGAGTTGATGAAGCCTGCGCAGGTCGTCGCCGGCCGCCTGTCGCCGCTGCGCCTCGCGCAGCTCCGCGTCGGAACGGCGCGCGCGTGACGCCGCGCTCTCGCCGCGCCCGACGAAGTCGTGCCTGCCTTCGCGCCGTCTCTCGTCGCGCCCGCGCTCGCGCCCGTAAGGCCGCTCGCGCGCCCCGCGCTCGGCCAGGCGCTTGAAGTGTTCCAGGTCTTCCTCAAGCTGGCGGCCGGGGTGGCGGCCGAAGAAGCGAGCCACGCGCTCGCCCGTGCGCCCGCCCGGCGTGCCGTAGCCGAGGATGACGCGTAAGAGAGTCGTCCCTTCCGGCGCCACGCTGAAGACGGCCTCGCCGTCGGCGCGCACGTCGCCGCCCACCGAGCGCCAGACGATGCGGTGGTCGGGCTCGAAGACGGTAACCTCGGCGTCCCACTCCACGTCCAGGTCGAGCGCCGTCTCCGCGACCCAGTGCGTCAGCCCGCGCCCGCGCCGACGCACGCCGCGCACGCCGCCCATCCAACGCGGGAAGCTCTCGAAGTCGCTGAACAGATCGAAGACGCGCTCGACCGGCGCGTCCACCTCGACGAACGCTTCAAAACGCTGC
>DATHBF010000404.1:0-16213 GCA_035296285.1 Pyrinomonadaceae bacterium
CCTCGGTGTTGGGGTTGGTGGCGAGGATGACTTCGGCGACGGCGACGCCCTCGTTGGCCTCGGGCCGCAGGCGCGGCAGGAGGTTCGAGAGGCGCAGGTCTTCGGGGCCGAGGCCGCGGATGGGCGAGAGCGAGCCGTGCAGGACGTGGTAGAGGCCGCGGTAGCTGCGCGTCTTCTCGACGGCGACGAGGTTGTAGGGCTCCTCGACGACGCAGATGACGGAGCGGTCGCGCCCGGCGGAGGAGCAGAAGCGGCAGGGGTCAACGTCGGTCAGGTTGTTGCAGACCGTGCACATCACGATCTTGCGCTTGACCTCCTCCATCGCCCCCGCGAAGCGCCTGACCTCCTCCTCCGTCATCCGCAGGACGTGGAAGGCGAGCCGCTGCGCCGTCTTCTGCCCGATGCCGGGCAGGCGCTTGAACTCGTCGATGAGCTTGGTAACGGGTTCGGAGTACTCAAGCATAAGCTAAAAAGGGTGACGGGTGTCAGGCGTCGGAAAGACGAGTTCTAAACCGTCACCCGACACCTGACACCCGTCGCCCGCTTTACATGAGTCCGGGCGGGAGCATGCCGCCGAGCTTGGACTTCATGGCCTCGTCCACCTTGCGGCCGGCCTCGTTGACGGCGGCGACGATGAGGTCCTGGAGCATCTCCACGTCGCCGTCCTTGACGGCCTCGGGGTCGATCTTGATGGACTCGACCTCCTTGGTGCCGCGCATCTGGACGGTGACGACGCCGCCGCCGGCCGTCGCGTCAACGACCATCGCCTCCATCTCCTTCTGCATCTTCTCCTGCATGGCCTGCGCCTGCTTCATCATCTGCTGGATGTTCATCCCGCCCGGAAACTTCATCGCCTTGGACCTCTCTCGTGGCTTTCTGTCGTTCTGGAGTTAACGTGCGGACATCGTAACTGCGCCCGGCGGCAAATGCAACGCGCTTCCGCCCCCGGCGGCGGGCGTGTTATAAGCCGGGGTCGGGGCTTCTTTCATGAAACGTTACGTCATCAAGCGGCCCGCGGGGCCGAGCCTGCCGGACAGGCTGGCGCGCTACCGCGAGGAGCTGAACGAGGAGCAACTGGCGGTGGCGACCGCGCCGCCCGGCGCCGCCCTCGTCATCGCCGGGGCCGGGTCGGGGAAGACGCGCGCCATCACCTACCGCGTCGCCTACCTCGTCGAGCACGGCGTCGCGCCCTCGCGCATCGTCCTCGCCACGTTCACCAACCGCGCCGCGCGCGAGATGCTGCGCCGCGTCGAGCAGTTGACGGGCGGCGGCGGCGATGTCGCGCGCCGCGTCTGGGGCGGCACCTTCCACCGCATCGCCAACCTGTGCTTGCGCCGCCACGCCGACAGCCTCGGCTACACCGCAAACTTCTCCATCCTCGACACCGAGGACGCCAAAGATTTCCTGAGCGTCTGCGTGGACGAGGCCGGCGTGGACACGCGCGCCAGGCGGTTCCCCAAACCCGAGGTCCTTCAGGACATCATCAGCTTCGCCACCAACACCGACCGCCCGCTCGAAGACGTTATCCCGCGCCGCCACCCTTACTTCGAGCCCCTGACCGAGCAGATCAAGCGCGTGGACCGCCTCTACATGGAGCGCAAGCGCGAGCGCAACGTGATGGACTACGACGACCTGCTCCTGAACTGGAAGCGCCTGCTCGAAGAGAAGCCGGACATCGCGCGCATCTACCAGGAGCAGTTCGAGCACGTCCTCGTTGACGAGTACCAGGACACGAACAGGCTCCAGGCCGAGATAGTTGACCTGCTCGCCCACAGGCACCGCGGCGTGATGGTCGTCGGCGACGACGCGCAGAGCATCTTCGCCTTCCGCGGCGCCTCGGTCGAAGGCATCTCGGAGTTCCCCAAACGCTACCCGGAGGCGCGCGTCTACAAGCTGGAAACCAACTACCGCTCGACGCCCGAAATCCTCGCCGTCGCCAACGTCTCCATCGCCTCGAACCGCCGCCAGTTCCCCAAGACGCTCCGGGCCGCCCGCGCCTCGCTCGGCCTCCAGCCCGGGCTCGTCCCCTGCCGCGACGCCGACCAGCAGGCCGCCTTCGTCGCCTCGCGCATCCTTGAGCTGCGCGACGAAGGCGTCTCCCTGAAAGAGACGGCCGTCCTCTACCGCTCTCACTACCACTCGCTCGAATTGCAGCTTGAGCTGACGCGGCGCGGCATCCCCTACCGCGTCCGCTCCGGCGTCCGCTTCTTCGAGCAGGCGCACATCAAGGACGTAGTCTCTTATCTCCGACTGACCGCCAACCCGCGCGACGAGCTGGCCTGGAAGCGAGTCTTGCGTCTCATCCCGAACGTCGGGACGGCCACCGCCAACCGCGTCTGGGAGCGCATCTCCTCCGCCCCGGACCCGCTCGCGCTGGTCCTTCGCGGCGACGCCGACGCGGCCGTCTCGAAGCGCGGCCTCGGCTGGCCCGACTTCCGCGCGCTCCTCGAAGAGCTGGTCCGCGACGAAGTCCGCACCGCCCCCGGCCGCCAGATAGAGCTGGTGCTCGCCCGCGGCTACGAGGCCCACCTCGAAGCCAACTACGAGAACGCCGAGGCCCGCCTCGAAGACCTCCGCCAGCTCGCCCACTACAGCGCCCGCTACTCTTCGACCGAAGAGTTCCTCTCCGAGCTGGCCCTGCTCTCGACCGAAGGCTACGGCGCCCCGCAAGCCCTGGCCGCCGAAGACGTGGTCTCCGGCGGCGACGAGGACGAGCTCCTCACGCTCTCCTCCATCCACCAGGCCAAGGGCCTCGAATGGCGAGCCGTCTTCATCGTCTGGGCCGCCGACGGCAAATTCCCCAGCCCCCGCTCCTTGCGCGACGCCGACGGCGAAGAGGAAGAACGCCGCCTCTGGTACGTCGCCCTCACCCGCGCCCGCGACCAACTCCACATCACCTACCCCCTCATGGTCACGGACTATTCCTCGCGCCAATCCCTCCTCCAACGCCCCTCCCGCTTCGTCACCGAAGTCCCCCCCGACCTCTACGAAATCTGGAGCCTCGAAGAAGAAACCACCCCCACACTCGCCCCCGCCCCGGAAGACGACGGCGGCACGGAAGGCGGAAACGGCGAGCCGGGCGGCTACGTCAATTAAAACTCACCGGAGCTAACCGCGATGGCTAATCCCGAACAACTTGAGATTTTGAAACGAGGCGTAGAGGCTTGGAATGAATGGAGATGGGAGCACCGAGACATTCAGCCAAACCTCGTCAACGCAGACCTCGGCGGCGCAGATCTGAGCGGTGCAAACCTCAACAACACAGACCTCCGTGGCGCAGACCTCAGCGGCGCAAAACTCATCGGCGCAAAACTCATCGGCGCAGATATCAGCCGCGCAGACCTCAGCAACACAGATTTCACAAGCGTCCGTTTAGCTTTAACCAATTTCACGGACATCGACCTCAGTGAAGCTAAGGGGCTAGAGGAGGTAATACACCTCTCCTCATCAAGCATCGGCGTTGACACGCTCTATAAATCGGGCGGGAAGATACCCGAGGTTTTCCTGCGCGGGTGCGGCGTGCCTGACGATTTCATAGCCTTCATCCCTTCACACTTCGGCGTGCAGCAGGCGATACAGTTCTACTCCTGCTTCATCAGCTACAGCACGCGGGACGAGGAGTTCGCGAGGCGGCTTTACTCGCGGATGAGAGACGAGAAGCTGCGCGTGTGGTTCGCGCCCGAAGAGATGAAGGGCGGGCAGAAGCTCTACGAGCAGATAGAGCGCGCCATTCAACTGCACGACAGGCTGCTGCTCGTCCTGTCTGAGAGCAGCATGCAGAGCGAGTGGGTGATGAACGAGATTCAGAGGGCGCGGGAGACGGAGGTTAAAGAGGGCAGGCGCAAACTGTTCCCGATTAGCATCGTGGAGTTCGACAAGGTTAAAGCGTGGAGGCGCTTCGACGCCGACACCGGCAAGGATTTGGCTAAGGAAGTGCGCGAGTATTTCATTCCCGATTTCTCCAACTGGAAAGACCACGACGCTTTCGAGAAGGCGTTCGAGAGATTGCTCCGCGATTTGAGGGCCGAAGAGGCCAGAGCTTGACCCGCGCCGGCTCTACCCGCCCGTGCTAAACTTCCTCCTAAATCAATGGCGTTACGTTCGGAGAGATTAAATGGTCGAAGAGGGTGAACCTTTGACGACAGACCTGTCGCTCAAGGCGGAGATCAAAATTTATTACGACCTGTTCGCGCCGACGGGCGGGGCGGCGCCGGTGTTGGTGGCGTTGCACGGGTATGGGAGTAATAAGGGGTGGATGATGAGGGAGGCGCGGCGGCACGTGCCGGAGTGGTTCGCGGTGGCGGCGTTGCAGGGGCCGCACCAGCACATCAAGGAGCCGAGGGAGAGGGGCGGGCCGCTCAGGTACGGCTTCGGGTGGCTGACGAATTTCCGCCCCGAGGACTCGGTCGCGCTTCACCACCGGGCCGTGCTGGATTTGATAGGCGAGCTCGTGGCGCGGAAGGTCGCGCGGGCGGACGCGGTCTTCCTGATGGGCTTCTCGCAGGCGTGCGCGCTCAACTACCGCTTCGCGTTCACGCACCGCGAGGTGTTGCGCGGGGTGGTGGGCGTCTGCGGCGGGATGCCGGGCGATTGGGATGAGGGGGCGCAGTACGGCGAGACGCGCGCCTCCGTGCTCCACCTCTCGGGCGCGCGCGACGAGTTCTACCCGCCGGAGCGCGTCGCCGATTACGGAGAACGGTTGAGGACGCGCGCGGCCGACGTTGAGACTAAGACTTATGACGTGGGCCACGAGTTCGCGCCCGAGATGCGCGCCGACGTGCGCGCGTGGCTCGCGGAGCGCGCGCCGGCTTGAAGTCGTAAAGGCTGTCCCCGTATCCTCCTTTTAAAGGAGTCGTCTATGAACAGGAAACACGTCTACACCTTCGCTTCGCTGCTCGCGGTCGGGGCCGTCGTCCTCGGCTTTCAGGGGCGCGGCGGCCCGCCCAAGTCGCAGAAGGAGGACAAGGAGGTGGCGGCCGTGCGCGCCGTCATCGAGGCGCAGCAGGCGGCCTGGAACCGCGGCGACATCGAAGGCTTCATGGAGGGCTACGCCAGGGAGGAGACGACCACCTTCGTCTCGGGCGACTCGCTCCGCCGCGGCTGGCAGACCGTACTCGACCGCTACCGGGCGGCCTACGACTCGCGCGCCAAGATGGGCACGCTCTCCTTCACCGAGCTTGAGTTCAAGCCGCTCTCGCCCTTCTACATCATGGCCTCCGGGCGCTGGCAGCTCACGCGCGAGGCCGACAACCCGCACGGCCGTTTCACCCTCATCTTCCGCCGCACCAACGCCGGCTGGCGCATCGTCCACGACCACACCTCCGGCGCCTGAAGTTTGACATGACTGAAAGACCTACGGACGCGCTCCTCGTCTTCAACTGCTCGCAGCTCGTCACGCTGGCGGGCCCGGCGAGGCCGCGCGTCGGCGCGGAGATGCGCGAGCTTTCGGTCGTCGAGGGCGGCGCGATGCTCGTGCGCGGCGGCGTGGTGGAGCGGGCCGGGCGGCTCGAAGAGGTCGGGCCGCTGGCGCCGGAAGGGTGTGAAGTGTTGGACGCGGGGGGCCGGGTCGTGACGCCGGGGTTCGTTGACGCGCACGCGCACCCGGTCTTCGCGGGCAGCCGCGCCGACGAGTTCGAGAGGCGCGCCCTGGGCGCCACCTACGCCGAGATCGCCGAGGCGGGCGGCGGCATCCGCTCGACCGTCAGGCGGACGCGCGCGGCGACGGAGGACGGGCTGTTCGAGACGGCGCGGCGGCGCGGGGAGTGGTTCCTGCGTTGCGGCACGACGACCGTCGAGGCCAAGTCGGGCTACGGGCTGTCGGTCGAGGACGAGCTGAAGATGCTTCGCGTCGTGCGCCGCCTCGACGAGTCGGGCGGGGCGCGCTACGTGCCGACCTTCCTCGGCGCGCACGAGGTGCCGGACGAGTTCCGCGGCCGCCGCGCCGAGTACGTCGAACTGCTGACGGAGGAGATGCTGCCGCGCGTCGCGGGCGAGGGGCTGGCCGAGTTCTGCGACGTGTTCTGCGAGGAGCGCGTCTTCACGGTCGAAGAGTCGCGCCGCGTGCTCATGAAGGCGCAAAGCCTCGGGCTCGGCCTGCGGGTCCACGCCGACCAGCTCTCGCTCTCGGGCGGGGCGCTGCTGGCGGCCGAGCTGGGCGCGAAGACGGCCGACCACCTTGAGCACGCAGACGGCCGCGGCATCGAGGCGCTGCGGGCCGCGGGCGTGCAGCCGGTGCTCCTGCCCGGCTCGGTCTACGCGCTCGGCTCGAAAAGATACCCGCCGGCCCGCGCGATGATGGAAGCGGGGCTGTCGGTCGTCCTCGCCACCGACTTCAACCCGGGCTCTTCGCCGACGCCCTCGATGACGATGGTCATGTCTCTGGCGGCGACGCACATGAGGATGACGCCGGCCGAAGCCTTAACGGCCGCGACCGTCAACGCCGCCTACAGCCTCGGCCGCGGCTCGCGGCTCGGCACTCTGGAGCCCGGCAAGAGCGCCGACTTCGTCCTCCACGACTGCGAGGACTACCGCGAGCTGGCCTACTTTTTCGGCGTCGAGCACGCGCACGCGACCTACGTCGCGGGCCGCGAAGTGTTCGCCCGCCGCCTTCCGCCCGCGGTCGAAAATTAATCGTTGACGAGCGTGAATCGGTCGTCTATCATCGCCGCAACACTGAGGAAGGAGGTGATCCAAAGCGTATGAGTCTTAATCACAGTGAGGTGGCTGAAGTCTCCTAAACAGGGATTAGCACCGCCAGTTGCATTACTGAAGCCTATGGTTTTACGTCCCTGAGAGCAGGTTTCGACCGCGTTCAGAGAGGCTAATCCAGACAGTCCACCGAGCCATAGGAATCGAAGAGGGGCCGGCACGTGCCGGCCCCTCTTCCGTTCGGCCGAAAAAGTTGAAGGCGCGTTCCCTCGCGGGGACGCGCCTTCAAACTTTTCGTAGGCGTTTCGGCTCTTACGAGTTCCGGTTGCCCGTGGTGCCCGTGTTGCCGGTGCCGCGGTTGGCGTTGCCGGTGCCCGTGTTGGCGTTGCCGGCGCCGGTGCCGGTGCCGCGGTTGGCGTTGCCGCCCATGTTGCCGTTCATGTTGCCGGCGGAGCCGCCCATGTTGGTGTTGCCGCCCATGTTGGTGTTGCCGGCGTTGGAGTTGGTGGTGTTGATCGTCACGTTGGCGTTGCTGATCGTGACGTTGGCGTTCGCATTGGCGTTAGTGTTCGCGTTAGCGTTGGTGTTCCCGTGATTGGTGTTATCACCGCCGCCGCACGCGGAGAGGCTGGCGACGCCGGCCAACGCCAGTACTGCTAAAGTCCTTCGCATCGAGTGTGTTTCTCCTGTATAGCTAAAATTGGGCTACTTCAAGCGGGAAAACTATACTTAAATCGCCCGTGGCTGTCTAGCGGTCTGTGACAAAATTTCAAGGGTTGCGTCGAGGCCCGCTAGGGCCTGGCCGGCGGGCGGGTGGTCCCGGCGTCCCCGTCGCCCGTGCGTTCCGAGGGCAGAATGCGCGAAGGGTCGGGCCGGTCAGGCGAGGTGTGGGCGTGGACGGCGGCCCACTTGGCGCCGGTCTTCTGGAAGACGAGCGTCAGCCGCCCGGTCGCCCGCTCGGGCTGGCCGTCGGCCGTCTGCGACTGTTCCCAGAGGCATGTGACGAGGGCCGCCGAGGGGCCGAGCAGCTTCACGTCCACGTCGCGCACGTCCAGTTTCACGTCCTTGACGCGCGCGTAGAGGCTCTCGCGGTTGCTGCGCACCTGCTCCCAGCCGCGCGTCACGGTGCCGTTGTTGTTGAAGAGCATGAGGCGCGGCGAGTTCCAGTAGACGCCCATGACGGCCGCGGCGTCGGCCTTCCGGATGCCGTCGATGAGCGTGTCGAAGGCGTCGCGGACGGCGGCCAGATCGGCGGAGCCACGCTGTGTTGTGGCGGCGCGGCGCGCGCGCGCGGCGGGGGCGGGGCTGGCGGCCGGCGAGGGCGTTGTGGTCGGGCCGGTGGTCTGCGCCGGGGCCTGCACGGCGGCCGCGAGCGCGAGCACGGCGGCCGGTAACATTCTAAGAAGCATTGCCTTTAACCTCACTTTATAAATCTCTCAGACCAGCCGCGCGGCTTCGCGCAGGCGGCGGGCGCTGCGCTCGCGGCCTATCACGTCGAACACGTCGAACATCGAGGGGCCGACCGACTGGCCCGTCAGCGCCGTGCGCGAGGCGTTGATGAGCAGGCCGGCCTTGACGCCCTCGTCGTCGGAGAAGGCGCGAAGCTCGGCCTCGACCGACTCCAACGTCCAGGGCTCGACGCGCTCCAGCCTCTCGGCCAGCCGCGGCAGAAGCTCCTTGAGGCGCGGCTCCTTCTTCAGATTCTTCTTGACGGCCGCGTCGTCGAACTCGAAGTCGTCGGCGAAGTATGCGCGGCCCTGCCCCGTGAAGTCCTCCAGCGTGTAGAAGCGCTGCCGGATGAGGTCGAGCGTGCGCGCGAGCCACGCGGCCTCTTCACCTTCGTAGCCGGCCCGCCAGAGCCCTGCGCGCTCCATCCAGGGCCGGAGCAGCGGGAGGAGTTCGCCGAGCGGCATCGTGCGGATGTACTCGGCGTTCATCCAGAGCGCCTTCTGGTCGGTCCACTGGCGCGGGTCCGTGTCGCTGAAGTTGAAGACGGCGTTCGAGCGGTGGATGCCCTCGGGCGAGAATTTTCCGAGCAGCTCCTCGCGCGTCATCATCTCCGAGCCGTCCTCGGGCGCCCAGCCGAGGAGCGCCAGGAAGTTGACGAAGGCGGCGGGGACGAAGCCGCGGTCGCGGTAGGTCGTCAAGGAGACGACCTCGCCGTGCTTGCGCTTCGAGAGCTTGGCCTTGTTCGGCGCGAGGATGAGCGGCAGGTGCGCGAACGTCGGGGTCCGCGCGCCGAGCGCCTCGTAGATGAGAATCTGCTTGTGCGTGTTCGTCAGGTGGTCCTGCCCGCGGATGACGTGCGTGATGCCCATCTCGATGTCGTCCACGACGACCGAGAGGTTGTAGAGCGGCGAGAGGTCGCCCGAGCGCAGCAGGACGAGGTCTTCGATCTCGGAGTAGTCTCGCGCCTGCTCGCCGTAGACCATGTCGGCGAACTGCGAGCGCCCCTCGCGCGCGACCTTCAGGCGGACGGCGTAGGGCTCGCCCGCGGCGGCGCGCGCCTCGGACTCTTCCAAGGGTAGGTCGCGGAAGGGGTTGGCGCGGTGGTCCTGGCCTTCGGGGCCGGAGGCGTTGCGCGCCCGCTCGGCTATCTCGCGCTTCACGTCCGAATCCGCGCGCTCGCCCTTCGGCGTGAAGTCGCGGTAAGCCTTGCCCTCTTTGACCAGGCGCCGGGCGGCCGCGCGGTGCTTGTCGGCGTTGCGCGACTGGAAGACGATCTCCTCGTCGTAGTCGGACAGGCCCAGCCATTCGAGCCCTTCGAGGATGGAGCGCGTGGACTCTTCGGTCGAACGCTGCAAGTCCGTGTCCTCGACCCGCAGCAGGAACTTGCCGCCGCGCTGGCGCGCGAACAGCCAGTTGAAGAGGGCGGTGCGGGCCGCCCCGATGTGCAGGTAGCCTGTGGGCGAGGGCGCGAAGCGGACGCGGACGGTCATGTGCTTAAAAGTATGAACGCGGAACGCCCGGGGATGAACAGGAGCGGACTCTGGTTCATCGTTCGGCGTTCCGCGTTCATCGTTTCAAAATCTGGCGGAGATGGCAGGATTCGAACCTGCGATAGGCTTTTGACCTATAACGGTTTAGCAAACCGCCGCCTTCAGCCACTCGGCCACATCTCCGCGACCAAAGCGAAAACCTATTCTAGCCCGCGAAGCATGATTGTCAAGCCGCGCCGCCGCGCGCCAAAACTTCCGAAAACCCGCCCGCCCGCCGGTGTTAGAATTTAGATGCGCCGTCCCATTCCACGTTGTCAGGAGGCCACCTCACATGACTGTCGCGATGATCAGCAGCACCGCTCTCGATCTCCCCGAGCACCGCGAGAAGGTGATGCACGCGTGCCTACGATTGGGAATGATTCAGCCGGAGATGATGGAGCACCTCTCGGCAGCGGACGCGACCGCCTCCGAAGTCTCGCTAGCGATGGTGGAGAAGGCCGACATCTACCTCGGCATCTTCGGCTTCCGCTACGGCTACATCCCGCCGGGTTCCGACATCTCTATCACCGAGATGGAGTACAACCGCGCAGTCGAGCGCGGCATCCCTCGCCTCATCTTCCTGATGCACGGCGACCACCCGATTAAAGCGACGGACGTGGAGACAGGCGGGGGGGCGGAAAAACTCAAAGCCCTCAAGGAGCGGCTTCGGACCGACCGGGTCGTCGGCTCCTTCAAATCTCCCGACGAGCTACTCGCGCTCGTCATTCAGAGCCTTTCCGAATTCCGCCAGCCCGACCTCACCACGTTCCACTACGTCAGCGACATCCCCGAGCCGCCCGAGCCCTTCATCGCCCACCCCTACACACTGCTCCAAACCCACCGCCTCGTCGGCCGCCAGCCCGAACTCAACCTCCTCACCGACTGGGTCGCCAAACCGGCCTCCAAAGTCTACCGCGCGCGCATCCTCAACGTCGTCGCCGTCGGCGGCATGGGCAAGAGCGCCCTCACCTGGAAGTGGTTCAACGACATCGCCCCGCAGGAGATGACCCCGCTCGCCGGCCGCCTCTGGTGGAGCTTCTACGAATCCGACGCCACCTTCGAGAACTTCGTCACCCGCGCCCTCGCCTACGTCACCGGCCGCCCCCTCGCCGAAGTCCAGCAAATCCCCGCGCCCGAACGCGAAACCCAACTTCTCGCCGCCCTCGACCGCGAGCCCTTCCTTCTCGTCCTCGACGGGCTGGAGCGCATCCTCATCGCCTACGCCCGCATGGACGCGGCGCACCTGAGCGACGACGATTACGACAGGCGGACGGCAAACTACGTCGCCAACGCCATCGGCCTGCCCGCGAGCGCCGCGCAATCCTTCACGGGCGAGCACCGCCTGCGTAAGACCGCCGACCCGCGCGCCGGCTCGTTCCTCCGCAAACTATCGAACGTCCGCGCCTCGCGCATCCTCGTCAGCACACGCCTCTACCCCGCCGATTTGCAGAGCATGACGGGCAACCCCCTACCCGGTTGCTTCGCAGTCTTCCTGCCGGGGCTGGCCGATGACGACGCGCTCGACCTGTGGCGTGCGTTCGGCGCGTCCGGCGCGCGCGATTCATTGTTGCCGCTCTTCCAGCGGGCGGATAATCACCCACTGTTGATTCAGGCGTTGGCGAGCGAGGTATCACGCTACCGGCCTGCGCCGGGCGACTTCGACGCATGGCGGCGTACTCATCCCGATTTCAATCCCTTCAGTCTGCCGCTCGTGCAGGTGAAGTCACATGTGCTGGCATTTGCTCTATACGGGCTGGACGAGAAAGCGCAGCAAGTGTTGCGCACCGTCGCCGCCTTCAGAATGCCCGCGCGCTACGACACGCTGGCCGCGTTGTTGATAGGTGAAGAAAAGGCGTGTGCCGACGAGCGTGAGTTGGACAAGGTGCTGACCGAATTGGAAGACCGAGGGCTGGTCGGCTGGGACAAGCGCGCTAACCGCTACGACCTGCACCCACTCGTGCGCGGCGTGGTGTGGAGTGGCTTAAGCGATGACGCCCGTCGCGACGTCTATACGAGCCTGCACGCGCACTTTGAAGCAGTGCCGATGATTGAAGATGATCTTGAAGTCAATAGTCTCGAAGACCTCACCCCCGCCATCGAATTGTATAACACGCTGATCGGACTGGGACGTTATGATGATGCCGGAAGACTCTTTTACGAGCGAGTTGGTAAAGCTATGTTCTACCGTCTGAGTGCTAGTCGCCAGTTGGTTGAACTTTTGGAGTTGCTCTTTCCCGATGGACTAGAGCAATTACCACGCCGAAACAGTCCCGATGGACAAGCTTTCATACTCAGTACACTGGCACTAGGGTATCAATTCAGCGGCCAGCCGGGGCGCGCAGCCTCGCTGTATCGCCGTAATATCACAATTCGCTCGGAGGTGAAGGATGACATCAACATCAGCACCGGTTTGTACAGCCTGTCATACGCGTTGCGGTTGTCAGGTACGCTATGCGAGTCAGAAGTTGCTGCCCGGCGCGCACTGGTCATCGCACGCAAGCAGAATGATCGTTTTAGGGAAGCTAGCAGTCTGAATTATCTTGGCTTAGCGCTGGCGGCGCGTGGGCTTGCGAATGAATCTGGGTCTGCGCTACAGCGATCATTGCGAATAGATACAGCGCAATCTAATAATCAAGCAGAAGGTGTGGACAATTCTTTTCTCGCGCAGCGAGCATTATGGCTCGGTGAGCTAGCGGGCGCGCTCTCGCTCGCCAACCGTGCGTGGGAGTTAGCTCATGTTTATAATTTCGAGAGCGATTTAATCGAAGCTGCGCGACAACAAGGCGAGGCTGCATTAGGCTTGGATGATCTCGCCACCGCCCACGAACGGCTGCACCATGCGCTCACCCGCGCGCGGAAGGTGAATCTGGCTGAACAAGAACTGCCTGCGCTAGTGGCGCTGGCGGAGTTGCGGCGGCGGCAGGGGGAATTGGGGGAGGCGCAGGAGTTGTTGGGGGATGTGTGGGAGGCGGCGGAGAGGGGGCCGTATCCGTTGGTTCATGCGGATGCGTGTAATGTGTTGGCGGAGGTGGAGCGGGATGAGGGGAATAGGGAAGGGGCGGTTGAGGCGGCGAGGAAGGCTTATGGGTTGGCGTGGTGTGATGGGCCGCCGTTTGCTTATCATTGGGGGTTGGAGAAGGCGAGGGGGTTGTTGAGGGAGTTGGGGGCGGGGGAGCCGGAGATGCCGGCGTTTGATGAGTCGAAGTTTGAGGCGATGCCGGAGGTGGAGATTGACCCGGCGGATGAGTTCGGGGCAGGCAGCGCGGGTGAGGAAGAGGGGTAGGGTTTGGGGCTGACGCGCAGGCAATTTCTAAAGGGGTTGGTGGCGGCGGGGCTGGTGGGGGCGTCGGGGGCGAGTGCGTATGGGTGGTTGTGGGAGCCGTTCGATTATGAGGTGACGGAGACGGTCGTGCCGGTGAGGGGGTTGCCGGGGGCGTTCGAGGGGTTCCGGATAGCGCAGGTGTCGGACGTGCATTGCAGCGGGATGGTGCCGGTCGAGGAGGTGCGGCGCGTGGTGGAGTTGGCGAACGCGGCGCGGCCGGATTTGGTCGCGTTGACGGGCGATTACACGACGAAGCGGGCCGGCTACGTCGAGCCGTGCGCGGAAGCGTTAGGAGCCTTGCGGGCGCCGGAGGGCGTGTGGGCCGTGCTCGGCAACCACGACCATTACACGGACGCGGAGTTGACGACGCGCGCGTTGACGAAGCGCGGCATAAATGTTTTGAGCAACGCGAACACGGAGTTGAGGCGCGGCGCGGACTCGTTGAGGCTGGCGGGGGTGGACGACTGGGGTTGGGGGAAGGCGGATTTGAGGCGGGCGCTCGGCGGCGTCGAAGCCGGGAGCCCGACGGTGCTGCTCTCGCACGAGCCCGTCGTCTTCGACATGCCGAGGGCGCGGGGCGTCTCGCTGGTGCTGAGCGGGCACACGCACGGCGGGCAGGTCTGTCTACCGCTCCTTGGTGCGCCCGCCCTGCTCTTCGCGCCGTTCAAATATTTGCGCGGGCTCTACGAGCGCGAAGGCTCGCGCCTGTACGTCTCGCGCGGGACGGGGATGATAGGGCTGCCCGTCCGCATCGGCGCGCGGCCCGAGGTCGCGGTGCTGCGGCTGGTGAGGGAGAGTCCTCAGTAAGCTTAAGCCGTGAGGGCGGCGGGGCGCGGGGCGCCCTGGAGGCGCACGGGGAGTTGCGGCGCGCAGCAGATTCTCTGGAGGCGCGAGCGGTCCTTCTGCATCTCGCCGTCTTCGGAGAGCCAGCGCATGACTTCGGCGAAGACGCGCGCGGCGTGCGCGTCCCCCGGCTCGGACAAGCGGTAGTGCATCCACTTGCCCTCGCGGCGGGCGGCCACCACGCCCGCGCGCCGCAGGTATGCGAGGTGGCGCGAAATCTTCGGCTGGTTCGTCCCCAGCACCTCGACGAAGAAGCAGACGCAGACCTCGCCCGCGCCCGCCATCAGGTTCAGGAGGCGCAGCCGCGTCCGGTCGGCCAGCGCCTTGAAGAGCAGTTCCATCTGCGCGTCAGTCTTCCTGGAAACCATCCCTCTAACCTCCGACGACCCACATCCTACCACGCCCGCGAAAGTATTTTCATATGCGTCTTGACACATACGTCGGGCGGGTGTATCTTTCCGACAGATTCGCGCAGGCGAATATGAATGTTAAAGGAGAGCGATTATGGAAGGCAAGACGGTGAACGTGTTGAAGGCGCACCTGGCGCTGAACGTGGAGGACGTGGCGAGGAGCATCGAGTTCTACCGGGCGGCGTTCGGCATCGAGCCGCGCAAGGTCCGCAACGGCTACGCGAAGTTCGACGTGGAGCGGCCGCCGCTGAACCTGACCCTGAACGAGCGCAAGGGCGTCGTGCGCGGCGCCGTCTCGCACCTCGGGATACAGGTCGGCTCGACCGAGGACGTGCTGGAGATGCGCGGGCGCTGGCGCGCGGCGGGGCTCCAGACGTACGACGAGATGAAGGTCAGTTGTTGCTACGCGGTGCAGGATAAGACGTGGGTGACGGACCCGGACGGCAACTCCTGGGAGGCTTTCGTCGTCCTCGAAGACGACCTGCCCGAGGCCGAATCCTGCTGCACGCCCGAGACGCTCTCGCGCACCGTCGCGGACGCCCCCGCCTCCTGCGCCCCAGACGTTCGGACGGCCGAGCCTTCATCCACTTCGGCTTCGGCCTCCGCCTGCTGCGCCGACGCCGCCGCGGCCGCCGAGGCTTCGGGCGCGGCGACGTGCTGCGGCGCCCCCGTGCCGACGAAGATCACGGCCTGAGACGCGAGGCGTGGCGGCGGGCGCGGGTGTTAGTATCCTGCGGCGTCGCTGAGTCCGGCGCCGGAGCGTTGATGGAGAAGAGGGCATACAGTCTCGCGAGGCGGCTGACCGCAGAAGGGTTGGGGACGGCGCTGCTGCTGGCGGCCGTAGTCGGCTCAGGGATTATGGGCGAGCGGCTGTCGGGCGGCAGCGCCGGCCTCGCGCTTCTGTCGAACACGCTCCCGACCGCCGCCGCGCTCGTCGCGCTCATACTGACGTTCGGGCCAATCTCCGGCGCGCACTTCAACCCGGCGGTGACGCTCGCGGACGCTTCGCAGGGCGGACTGCCCTGGCGTGAGGCGCCGGCCTACGTCCTGGCGCAGGCGGCGGGCGCGTTCGCGGGCGTGGCGGTGGCCCACTTGATGTTCGGCGAGCCGCTGTTCTCCGCCTCGGCGAACGAGCGGGCGGGTTTGGCGCAGGGCTTCAGCGAGTTCGTCGCCACGTTCGGGCTGCTCTCGGTCGTCTGGGGCTGCGCGCGGCACGGGCGGGGGTGGGCCGCGCCCTTCGCCGTCGGCGCGTACATCCTCGCGGCCGCTTGGTTCACGGCCTCGACCTCTTTCGCAAACCCCGCGGTGACGCTGGCGCGCGCCGCGACCGACACTTACGCGGGCATACGTCCCGGCGACGTGCCGCTTTTCGTCGCGGCGCAGCTTGCCGGCGGGACGGCCGCGACGCTCCTCTTCCGCTGGCTCGTCCCGCCGCCGCGGGGGGCGGCCGCAGCGGTCCTGATGCCGCACGAAGGGATGGAAGAGGATTCAGACGGGCCTTCGTAAAACTTTATGGCGAGGGAGGACGCTTGCCTTGACCGAAGAGAGGAAGAGGGTGCTCGTGCTCTGCACGGGCAACTCGGCGCGGAGTCAGATGGCCGAGGGGCTTTTGCGCGAGTTGGGCGGCGGCCGCTTCGAGGTCTACAGCGCGGGCACGCGGCCGGGGGGCGTGAGGCCCGAGGCGGTGGAGGCGATGCGCGAGGTCGGGATAGACATCGGCGGCCACCGCTCGAAGTCCGTTGAGGAGTTCGCCGGGCAGCACTTCGATGCCGTCATCACCGTCTGCGACAACGCGCGCGAGAACTGCCCCGTCTTCCCCGGCCGCACGGAGCGCGTCCACTGGAGCTTCGGCGACCCGGCCGCCGCCGACGGCGACTGGGACGCGCGACTCGCGGTCTTCCGCCGCGTCCGCGACGAGATCGGCGCACGCCTGCGCGCGTGGGCGGAAAGAGGGTAAAAGGGTGACGGGTGTCGGGCCTCAGGTGACGGGTAAAGACAATCTCTTACCCGTC